>NZ_JBHVUS010000001.1:676191-872032 GCF_042884005.1 Kitasatospora sp. NPDC058162 | reverse complement strand
CCCGCCGCACCGTTCCTCCGGTGCGGCGGGCCCTCGGCGTTGCGGGAGCGCGGTCAGTGGTGGCCGTGGCCGCTGGTGATCTCCTCGTGCTCCTCGGCGGTGGGCTTGGCGATCCGGCTGCCCTCGCCGTAGAAGCCGCGGGAGAGCTTGGCCCGGGTGCGGGTCCACAGGCCGGCCCGGCGTTCCACGCCGTTCTCGTCCACCTCGGGCTCCAGCTCGACCGGCTCGGGCTGATCGTGCGAGGTGAGGGTGTACAGCCGGCCCTGCGGCAGCGGCGCGTGCACCTCGATGAACTCGCCGTGCTGCAGCCGGTTGATCACGCCGGTCTCCCGGCCGTGCAGCACCTTCTCCTTGTCCCGCCGCTGCAGGCCCAGGCACCAGCGCTTGGTGATCACGAACAGGGCCACCGGCACGGCGAAGAAGCCGGCCCGCACCGCGTAGGTGATCGCGTTGATCGACAGGTGGAAGTGGGTCGCCAGCAGGTCGTTGCCGCCGCCGGCCAGCAGGATCAGGTAGAGGCCCATCCAGGCCACGCCGAAGCCGGTGCGGACCGGGTGGTTGCGCGGACGGTCGGCGATGTGGTGCTCGCCGCGGTCCCCGGTGACCCAGGCCTCCAGGAACGGCCAGCACCAGATGGCCATCAGCACGGTCGGGAAGATCAGCAGCGGGATGAACACCCCGAGGTTCAGGGTGTGGCCGCCCCAGACGCTGATCTCCCAGCCCGGCATCACGCGGATCAGGCCCTCGGAGAAGCCCATGTACCAGTCCGGCTGGGCGTCCGTGGACACCTGGTCGGGCCGGTACGGGCCGTACGCCCAGATCGGGTTGATCGTGGCGATCGCCGACATGAACGAGATCACGCCGAAGACCAGGAAGAAGAAGCCGCCGGCCTTGCCCATGTAGACCGGCATCAGCGGCATGCCGACCACGTTCTCGTTGGTCCGGCCGGGCCCGGCGAACTGGGTGTGCTTGTGGTAGAAGACCAGGATCAGGTGGGCCGCGAGCAGGCCGACCATGATGCCGGGGATCAGCAGGATGTGGACGGTGAACAGCCGCGGGATGATGTCGGTGCCCGGGAACTCGCCGCCGTAGATGAAGAACTGCAGGTACGTGCCGACGATCGGGACGGCCAGGACCGCGCCCTCCATGAACCGGATGCCCGTACCGGAGAGCAGGTCGTCCGGCAGCGAGTAGCCCATGAAGCCGTCGAACATGCCGAGGAACAGCAGCAGCGCGCCGAAGACCCAGTTGATCTCGCGGGGCTTGCGGAAGGCGCCGGTGAAGAACACCCGGAGCATGTGGGTCAGCATCGAGGCGATGAAGACCACGGCCGCCCAGTGGTGGATCTGGCGCATCAGCAGGCCGCCGCGGACCTCGAAGCTGATGTTGACGGTCGAGGCGTAGGCCTCGGACATCCGGATGCCCTTGAGCGGGACGTAGGAGCCGTCGTAGACGACCTCGCCCATGCTCGGGTTGAAGAAGAGGGTCAGCCAGACGCCGGTCAGGATGATGATGACGAAGGTGTAGAGCGCGATCTCGCCCAGCATGAAGGACCAGTGGTCCGGGAAGATCTTGCGCAGGTTGGCCTTGGCGAGGGAGTAGATGCCGAGCCGGCCGTCGGCCCAGTCGGCGAGGGCTTCGGCCGGGTTGGCCGGTTTGGCGCGGGTGCTGGTCACCGGTCCCGGCTGCGACTGCTGGTCGGTTCTCACGACGGGCTCCCCGGCGTTCTCGGCGTGCCGGCGTGGAGGCCCGTCGGCGAGGACGCCGGCCGGCGAAGTGTTGTGATCATGGGACCTCTCGATACGGGCCCGCCGGGCGGACCGGCGCGCGGACCTGGGAGGTTCGCTGGACCCGTTGCTCAGGGTGATGGAGCGCTTACTCTGTCATGCTGTCGGCAGGGGGCCGACTGTGCACGTCCATCGGGCCGTCCGGCCGCTCGTGTCGGGCCGGACGGGGGTTGCTGACGCCCGATCGGCTGGCCGCCGGTCGGGGCGGGCCCGGGGCGATGCTGCGCTCGGGTGCAGCTGAAGCGTTTCGGCGCGCGCCGCGTCCGGGCGCCGCGCGGGGCCGGGCCTACGCTGCGCCAATGGTGGATCACCGTGAACTCCTCGACTCCGTCACCGAGGCCCTGGCCCGCGCCGGGTTCGACACCGCGCCGGGCGCCTCACCGCTGTCGATCGACCGTCACCCCGAGGGCGTGGCGGTCGGCTGGTCCCCGGGGGCGGAGGCGGACGGGCCGCCGTCCGGTCCGGCGCGGGCGGCGCTGAGCGGGGCGGCCGCGCTCGTCCTGCGGGACCGGGGCTTCCTGGTCACCGAGACGGAGGAGGGGGAGCTGCTGGTGTGCTGCGCCGAACCGGTGACGGTCCCTCCGGAGCCGGGGGCCGAGGCGGCCCCCGAGCAGTGGTGGGGGTGACGCAGGTCTCTCCCCGGGGGCGGTGGCGCGCCGGGTTGGTGAACGCATGGGTGTTCCCATACCGAACCCTTACCTGAACGTGGGGGTCGGTTGACTGTGGCCGTTCTAAGGTTTGCCTAAGCTAAGCGAAGCGCCCTGGATGCTCTGTCCGGGGCGTTCGCCATGCCGTTCCGCCGTCACCGTCGGTGGTACGCCGAGGACAGGTACAACCCGGGGCGGCCCGGGGGAGGAGCCCGTTGCATGTGGGATGAGGCGTTTCCCAGTTTTCTGATCGGGCTGCGCGAGGGACTCGAAGCGGGCCTGATCGTCTCGATCCTGGTCGCCACGCTGGTACGGGCCGGTCAGAAGGGCCGGCTCCCCCAGGTCTGGACGGGCGTCGCGGCAGCCGTCGCGCTCAGCCTCAGCTTCGGCGCGGTGCTCACCTTCACCGCCGCCAACCTCTCCGGCCACGCCCAGGAGGCGTTCGGCGGGGTGCTGAGCCTGATCGCGGTCGGCTTCGTCACCGCGATGGTGTTCTGGATGCGCCGCTCCGCGCGTACCCTCTCCGCCGACATCAAGGAGAAGGTCCAGGCCTCGCTGACGATGGGCGCGGGCGCGCTGGTGTTCACCAGCTTCCTCGCCGTCGGCCGCGAGGGCCTGGAGACCTCGCTCTTCCTGTGGACCAACGCCCGCACCGCCGGGGAGTCCACCGGGCCGATCATCGGCGCGGCCGTCGGCCTGCTGCTCTCCGTCGGACTGTGCTGGGGCCTGTACCGCCGGGCCCTCAAGATGAACCTCACCAAGTTCTTCACCATCACCGGCGCCGGCCTGATCGTGGTCGCCGCGGGCGTGCTCGGCTACGGCCTGCGCGACCTCCAGGAGTCCGGGCTGATCGGCGGCGGCACCACGTACGCCTTCGACCTGAGCGGGCACCTGGACGCCTCCTCCTGGTACGCCACGCTGGTCCAGGGCACCCTCAACCTGACCGTCACCATGACGGTCCTCCAGGTCGTCGGCTACATCGCCTACCTGAGCATCGTGATGACGCTCTTCATCGAGGGCGTGCGCGGCGGCAAGGCGGCTCCGGCCGCCACCGCGGAGGCGAAGCCCGAGGCGGCCGGGACGGACGCGGAGCCGGCCGAGCCGGTGCGCACCGGGCGGCCGCGCTGGGTGCTGCCGACCGCGCTGGTCGCCGTACCGGTCGTGGTGGCCGGCGCCGTGATCGCCGTCAGCGACGGCAAGCAGGACGGCTCCGCCACCGTCGCGGTCTCCGAGCAGGAGTGCGGCAAGGGCTTCGACAGCCCCCAGCCGGGCCAGCAGGTGTTCCAGATGCACAACACCGGCGACAAGGTCTCCGAGGTCTACCTGGTCAACCCGGGCACCGGCTCGGTCTACGGCGAGATCGAGGGCCTGGCCCCCGGCACCACCCGCGCGCTGACCGCCACCATCGGCTCCGGCGACTACGCCTGGCGCTGCGTGCCCACCGGCGGCACCAGCGTCACCTCCGCCACCGTGCACGTCTCCGGCGGCGCCGAGGTCAAGGCCGTCAAGCCGGTCTCCGAGGACGACCTCAAGGCCCCGCTGGACAGCTACAAGGACTACGTCAACAAGGGCCTCGCGACCCTGATGACCCAGACCCAGAAGATCCAGGCCGACGTGCACGGCGGCGACCTCAACGCGGCCAAGGCCGACTGGCTCACCGCCCACCTCCAGTACGCCTCGCTCGGCGCCGCCTACGGCACCTTCGCCGACCTCGACAAGAAGATCGACGGCCGCGCCGACGGCTACGCCGACAAGGCCCAGGACCCGGGCTTCACCGGCTTCCTGCGGCTGGAGTACGGCCTGTGGCACGGCCAGTCCGCCGCTGACCTGACGCCCGTCGCCGACGAGCTCGCCCAGAACGTCGCCAAGCTGGTCCACGACTTCCCGACCCAGGACTTCGACCCGGGCGACCTCCCGCTGCGCGCCCACGAGATCCTGGAGAACACCCTCCAGTTCGAGCTGACCGGCGACACCGACATGGGCAGCGGCACCAACCTGGCCACCACCCAGGCCAACCTGGCCGGCACCCAGGAACTGCTGACCCTGCTGCAGCCGCTGCTCGACGAGCGCGACCCGCAGGTGCTGGTCCGGGTCAACGCCGGGATGAAGCGGGTCGGGGACCTCGTGGCCGCCGCGCACACCGCCGACGGCTGGACCCCGCTCGACAAGCTGCCCGGCGACGCCCGCCGCCAGCTGAACGGCGCCACCGGCCAGCTGCTCGAAGACCTCTCGCCCGTCCCCGCCCTGCTCGAGATCCGGAAGGCCGCCTGATGACCGACCACACCGCAGCCACCGGCTCCTGCCCGTTCCCGCACGCGGCCGCTGCCGCCGCCGAACCGGTCGTCGAAGCCGTCGCCGACCGGGGCGGCTGCCCGGCCGGTCCGGCCCGGCGCAGCTTCGTCCGGGCCGCGCTCGGCGCGGGCGCCGGGGCCGCCGTCCTGGCCGGCGGGGCGTTCACCCTCGGGGCCGAACCGGCCGCCGCCGGGGACAGCCGCCAGGCCAAGGCCGGGGCCGTCCCGTTCCACGGGGACCACCAGGCCGGCGTCACCACCCAGGCCCCCGGCTACGCCGCCTTCATCTCCTGCCAGGTCATCGCCCAGGACCGCAAGGGCCTGGAGGAGCTGTTCAAGACGCTGACCGAGCGGATCCGCTTCCTGACCGCCGGCGGCACCCCGCCCGACCTCGGCGTCGGCGCCCCGCCCTCGGACAGCGGCATACTCGGCCCCACCGTGCCCACCGACAACCTCACCGTCACCGTGGGCGTCGGCGCCTCGCTGTTCGACGACCGCTACGGGCTGGCCAAGGCCAAGCCGGTCAAGCTGACGCCGATGAAGACCTTCCCCAACGACAACCTCCAGCCCGGCGAACTGCACGGCGACCTCTCGCTGCAGATCTGCGCCGACCGGCAGGACACCGTGCTGCACGCGCTGCGCGACATCACCCGGCACACCCGCGGCGCGCTGCAGATCCTCTGGCGGATCGACGGCTTCCAGAACCAGTCCCGCCCGGACGGCGCCCAGCGCAACCTGCTCGGCTTCAAGGACGGCATCGTCAACCCGGACACCACCTCCACCCGGGAGATGGACAAGCTGGTCTGGGTGACCGACGGCGCGGGCGAGCCCGCCTGGGCGACCGGCGGCAGCTACCAGGTGATCCGGATCATCCGGATGCTGATCGAGTTCTGGGACCGGGTCAAGCTCAGCGAGCAGGAGAAGATGTTCGGCCGCCGCCGCGACACCGGCGCGCCGCTGGACGGGCACCAGGAGAACGACGCGCCGGACTACGGCAAGGACCCGGACGGCAAGGCGATCCCGCTCAACGCCCACATCCGCCTGGCCAACCCGCGCACCGCCGACACCGACAGCTCGCGCATCCTGCGCCGCGGCTTCAACTACGACCGGGGCATCGACAAGGCGGGCAACCTGGACATGGGCCTGGTGTTCTGCTGCTACCAGCAGGACGTGGCGCGGCAGTTCGAGGCCACCCAGACCCGGCTGATCGACGAGCCGCTGGTGGACTACATCTCGCCGACCGGCGGCGGGTACTTCTTCGTCCTGCCGGGCGTGAAGGACGACGCCGACTGGCTCGGCCGGGGGCTGCTGGCCGCGGTCTGAGCCGGGCTCCCAGGGCGGGCCGGGTGCGTCGGAACCGACGTGCCCGGCCCGCCTTGGTGTCTGTCGTGCGGTCTCAGGAGCCGAGGGTGAAGCCGATCACCGCGCCGCCGCCGTCCCGGTTGGCGGCGTAGGCGGTGCCGCCGTGCGAGCGGGCGACCTCGGCGACGATGGCCAGGCCCAGCCCCGAGCCGGGCAGGCTGCGGGCCGCGGTGGCCCGGTAGAAGCGGTCGAAGACCCGGTCGAGGTCGGTCGCGTCGATGCCCGGGCCGCGGTCGCGGACCTCGACCCGCGGGCCGCGCGCCACCACCTCGATCGGGGACGTCCCGGCCGGGTCGAACTTGGCCGCGTTGTCCAGCAGATTGCCCACCGCCCGGGCCAGCGCGTCCGGGTGGGCGACGACGACGGTGCCGTCCGCGACCACCGTGATCTCCCGGTCGCTGCGCCGACGGGCCTGGGCGGCGGCCTCCTGGACCACCGTCGCCAGCACCACCTCGACCGGGTCCTCGTCCGCCTTGCGGTCGGCGGCGAGCGCCACCAGCTCCTCCACCAGCTGGGTCAGCTCCCGGGCCTCCTCGGAGAGGTCGGCGAGCAGCGCGGCGCGCTCGGCGGGCGGCAGCCGGTCGATGCTGGGCAGCACCGAGAGGTTGGTGCGCAGGCTGGTCAGCGGGGTGCGCAGCTCGTGGCCGGCGTCCTGGACCAGGCGGCGCTGGTTCTCCTTCGCGGTGGCCAGGCGCACCAGCATCCGGTCGAAGGCGCGGCCGAGCCGGCCCACCTCGTCCCGTCCGGAAGCGGGCACCCGGACGTCCAGGCGGCCGCTGGCGGCGACCCGTTCGGCGGCGTCGGTGAGCCGGACCAGCCGACCGGTGATCCGTCCGGCGACCAGCCAGCCGGACCCGCCCGCGACCAGCACGACGGCGGCCACCACGGCCGCCATCTGGTGCCGCAGCACCTCCAACAGCTCCTCGATGTCGTCGAGTTGGAGGATGACCTGGACCGCTCCCCGGCCGCCGCCGAGCGAGACCACGCCCACCCGGCAGGTCCGGCCGCCGACCCGGCGCACGTCGGTCACCGTCCGGGCGGGTTCCTGGGCGCCGGCGAGTTCGCGGTCGGCCGCGGTGGTCGGCAGGTCGAGGTGGGCGGTGCCGGGGAGGACGGCCCCGTGGGAGTCGAGGGCCTGGGCGGTGACCCGGATCGGGTGCAGCAGCTGCTCGCTCAGCCCGCTCGGGCTGTTGAAGTCCCCCGGGAACAGCCGCTGGCGGTCGACCTGGCCGCTGACCGCGCGCACGGCCGAGCTGAAGTCCTCCGACTCGTCGTCGCGGATCAGCGCGGCCGCCGCGTGGTAGCCGAGCGTGCCGATCACCACCGCGACCAGCGCCGCCATCGCCGCGAAGGCGAGCGACAGGGTGGTGCGCAGGCCCGGGCGGGGCAGCCGGGGGCGGCGGGCCGCCGGGCCGGTCACGGCTCGCGCAGCGTGTAGCCGACGCCGCGGACGGTGTGGATCAGCGGGGTGAGACCGGGGCGGTCGAGCTTGCGGCGCAGGTAGCCGATGAAGACCGCGAGGTTCTTCGAGCCGGGGCCGAAGTCGTAGCCCCAGATCCGCTCGTACAGGGTGGTCTGGTCGAGGACGGCGCCGGCGTTCCGGGCGAGCAGCTCCAGGAGGTCGAACTCGGTGCGGGACAGCTCCAGTTCGGCGCCGCCGCGCCAGGCCCGGCGGGCCGGCGGCTCGACCCGCAGGTCGGCGACCGTCAGCACGTCCTGGGTGGTCTCGGGCGGCGGGTTGCGGCGCAGCAGGGCGCGCAGCCGGGCGAACAGCTCGTCCACGTCGAAGGGCTTGACCAGGTAGTCGTCGGCCCCGGCGTCCAGTCCGGCGATCCGGTCCGGGACCTCGACCCGGGCGGTCAGCATCAGCACCGGGGTGCGGTCGCCGGACTCGCGCAGCTGGCGGCAGACCTCCAGGCCGTCCGGCGCGGGCATCATCACGTCGAGCACCAGGACGTCCGGGCGCTGCTCGGCCAGGACGGCCAGGGTCTGGGTGCCGTCGGCGGCTATCCGGACCCGGTAGCCCTCCAGCGTGAGGGCGCGGGTGAGCGAGTCGCGGATGGCGCGGTCGTCCTCGGCGATCAGCACGGTGTGGGTCATGGAGGAGATTCTCCCTGGCGTGCTCACGGCAGTGGAGAGCGGGGCGGGGATTTCCGGTGGCCGCGAGTGTCGCGCACCGCTTCGTGGGCGTACGGTGGCCACACGGTGGCGCGCCGCCGGGTGGGCCGCCGGTCCCATTCGGCACGGCCCGCCGGAGGCCCCGATGGCAGAGCGGATGGCCTTCCTCACCACCCCGCGCGCGGAGCGGGCGCGGCGGGACGCGCGGGAGCGGCTGGGGGACTGGCGGGAGGTGTACCGGCCGGGGGCGCTGCTGCCGGTGGTCGGCGGGCAGGCGGAACGCTGCATGGACTGCGGACTGCCGTTCTGCCACGCGGCCTGCCCGCTGGGGAACCTGGTGCCGGAGTGGAACCGGCTGGTGGCGGACGGGGACTGGCGGGCCGCGGCCGCCCGGCTGCTGGCGACCGACAACTTCCCGGAGTTCACCGGACGGCTCTGCCCGGCGCCCTGCGAGAGCGCCTGTGTGCTGGCGATCGACGGGTCCGCGGTGACGATCAGGAACGTGGAACTGGCGATCGCCGACCGGGCCCTGGCCGAGGGCTGGGACGCCCCCCAGCCGCCCGAGCGGCCGGAACCCGGCGGGCGGGTGGCGGTGATCGGCTCCGGACCGGCCGGGCTGGCCGCCGCCCAGCAGCTGACCCGGGCCGGGCACGCCACCACCGTGTACGAGCGGGCCGACCGGGCGGGCGGGCTGCTGCGCTACGGGATCCCGCCGTTCCGGCTGGAGAAGCACCGGCTGGAGCGGCGGCTCGACCAGCTGCGGGCCGAGGGCACCGAGATCCGCACCGGGGTGTGGGCCGGGCGGGACGTCACCGGGGAGCAACTGCGGGCCGGGTACGACGCGGTGGTGGTCGCGGTGGGGGCCGGCGCCTGGCGGGAGCCGGCGGTGCCCGGCTGCGGGCTGGCCGGGGTGCACCCGGCGATGGAGTACCTGACCTGGGCGAACCGGGTGGACGAGGGGGACCGCGCGGTCTCGCCGCTGTCCGCGGCGGGGCGGCGGGTGGTGGTCGTCGGCGGCGGGGACACCGCGTCGGACTGCCTGGGGACGGCGCTGCGCCAGGGCGCGGCCTCGGTGACCCAGCTGGACATCAACCCCTGCCCGCCGGAGCGGCGGGGGGCGGCGCAGCCCTGGCCGGTCCACCCCAAGGTGTACCGGGAGACCACCTCGCACGAGGAGTTGGCGGGGCGGTCGGGGTCGCCTGGGAGGTTGGTGGGGGAGGCAGCGGGGGAGGCGGCGGGGGCCGGGGGCCGGGTGTTCGCGGCCGTTACGGTCGGGTTCGAGCCGGGGCCGGACGGGCGGCTGGCGGCCGTCCGCTACGCCGAGGCCGAGCCGGGCGACCGCGGCCCCCGGGCGGGCAGCGAACGGGTGCTCCCGGCCCAACTGGCGCTGCTCGCGCTGGGCTTCAGCGGGCCGGAGCCGGACCAGCCGCTGTACGCCCAACTCGGGCTGGGCATCGGGCCGGAGGGCACCCTGGAGCGGGACGACGGGTTCGGCACCGCCGCCGACGGGGTGTTCGTCGCCGGGGACGCCGGGCGGGGCCAGTCGCTGATCGTCTGGGCGATCGCCGAGGGCCGGGCCGCGGCCGCGGCGGTCGACCGCTACCTGCGCGGACGGACCGAACTCCCGGCCCCGGTAAGGGCGTCGGCGCGGGCCCTCAGATTGTGAGGGCTGAGGTGAGGGCCCGCGCCGGACGGCAGGTCGTCAGCCGAGGCCGAGGACTGACAGCGCGGTGGTCCAGTCGGTGACGATGGCCTGCTGGGCGGGCACCAGGTCCACCTGGTGGTTGCAGACGGCGCGGTAGAGCTTGTACTCCACGGCGTCCTTGTCGGTGGAGCCCTGGCCGCTGGAGCCGGTGGCGTAGTGCGGCTCCGGCCACAGGTTGTGCGGGTCGGTGGGGTGGCCGCCGAGGGACAGCGGGATGAAGTGGTCCTCCTCGTAGTCCGCCGTGTTGGTGTCGGCGTAGCCGTACTGGGCGATCTGCTGGACCTTCAGGCGGTTGGTGTACGAGGTGGAGGGGCGGATCGAGGTGCTGTAGCCGCCGACGCAGATGGTGGAGTCGATGGTGTCCTGGGTGACGTCCGGGTTGGTGGCGCCCGGGGTGCAGGACGGGTCGGGCAGCGGGAGGTAGGCCTGCGAGCAGGTGGCGTCGAGGGCGGCGCGGGTGTGCGCGGGGGCCGTGGGGGCGGCGTGCGCGGTGCCGGCGGTCGCGAGGGCGGCCGCGGCGAGCACCACGGTGGCGACTGCGGGGGCGAGTCGGTGGGCGCGAAGCATGTGGGGAGCTCCCTGTCACGGGCCCGGCACGGGCTGCCGGGCGGTGTGTGTCCATGTCACCACCAGCGGGTCTATGCGGGTAGACAGGGATTGGTGAATTGTTGACAAAGCGTCAGTCAACACGGTCGGGGCAAGATTTCGCTTGACGTGGACCCGGCAGGGGGGCGTGCGGGTCGTAGGGGCGCGTGCGGCGGGGGGTGGGGGCGGCGGGGGGCGGGGGCGCCGGTGCCGCCCGTTCCGGCCTGGCCGCGGCGGCGAGCGCGCACCCGAGCTGTCCGTCGGGGCGGTCGCCGCCGCGGCCAGGAGGGCGGATCAACTCCTGCTGGTGGTGGGCCGGTTGGGGTGCCGCGGTAGCGGGGTCAGCGGGGCAGGCGGCGGGCGAAGACGTCCGACGCCTTGTTGGTGTCGCCCGGGACGAGGGTGCCGTCCTCCGCGGTGAACACCACCGTGGTGCCGCGGGCGTCGACGTACGGGTCGTACGAGGCGCCGGTGCTCTGCGAGCCGTCGGCCGCCACGCTGACCCGCTTGGTGCTGCCGGTCCACAGGTCGCGGCGGAAGACGTCGCCGACGCCGTTGGTGTCGCCGGGCACCAGGTTGGCGGCGGTGGAGTCGAAGTACACCCAGCGGCCGTCGGCGGTCAGCCGACCGTTGAAGGAGTCACCGGTGGTCTTCGTCCCGGGCAGGCCGGCGCTGACCAGGGTGTCGGTGCCCTCCGCCAAGTCCCGGACGTACACCTCGAAGTGCCGCTCCCACCAGTTGTCGCCGTGCTGCACCCAGGTCGAGTAGACCGCGTAGCGGCCGTCGGCACTGAGCGAGGGGTAGTCGGCGCCGCGGTAGCCGCCCTTCTCGTCCGGGCTGGCCAGGGTGGTCTCCTCGGCGCGCAGGTCGCGGACGTACAGCGGGTAGAGGCGCGGCTTGAGGAGCTGCGGGTGCTCGCCGGGGGCGAGCGAGGCGCCGGGGGCGGGGGAGGCGGCGGGGGAGCGGTCGGTCCGGGAGGCGTCGACGAACTGCTCGTCGGACTCCTGGCCGGACTCGGCGGCGAGCCGTCCGGCGGCCTCCGGGGCGAGGGCGGCGCCGGGCTTGTCGGCGGCGATGATGTTGCTCGCCTTGGAGATGAAGGCGACGCTGCCGCCGTCGGCGCTGATCACCGGGGAGGCGGAGGAGCCGTTCGCCTCCTTGCCGTCCGCGCCCACGCTGACCAGGCGGTTCTCCCCGGTCCAGAGGTCGTGGACGTAGATGTTGGCGCCCAGCCAGGTGACCGTGCCGGGGGCCAGGTCGGAGCGGTTGGACTGGAAGGCGATGTAGCGGCCGTCCCAGCTGAGCGAGGGGTGGCCGGAGAACTTGTCCTTCTGCGGTCCGTTTTGCTGGCCGGGCTGGCTGGGCTGGCTGGGCTGACCGGGCTGGCCGGGCTCCTCGCCGACGGAGACCAGGGTGGTCTCGCCGGTCCAGCGGTCGTGGACGTAGACGTCGTCGTGGCCGCGGTCGGCGCCGGGCGCCAGGTTGGTGGCGGAGGAGCTGAAGGCGACGTAGCGGCCGTTGCCGCTGATGGCGGCCTCGAAGGAGGCGCCGTCGGCCTGGGCGCCGTCCGGTCCGGTGTTCACCCGCTCGATCCGGCCGGTCCGCAGGTCGCGGACGAAGACGTCGTTCACGCCGTTGGTGTCGCCGGGTACCAGGTTGGTGGCCGCCGAGGTGAACACGGCGTAGCGGCCGTCGGCGCTCAGCCCGGCGGCGCGCGAGGCGCCGTCGGGCTGGGCCTGGCTGAGGCCGACGGAGACCCGCTCGGTGCCGGGCTTCCGGTGCGGGTCGGCCTGCGCCGCCTGGGCGGTGGTGAGCGCGAGGGCCGTGGCCGCGCCGAGCGCGCAGGCGGCGCGCAGCAAGCGGCGGGTGGAGCTGTCGGTGCGTGCGTGGGTCATCTGAGTCCCTCCCCTGGGAACGGCCGGGCCGCCTCGACGGTGGCGCCTGGTGGCGCCGGGGCTGCGGTGGCGTCGAACTCCCCGGCGGCCGGCTCCGGTGAGCCAACCGTCGGGTGGGGCGGCTGGTCAAGCCGGTTCATGCGGAGCGATGTATTCACGTCAAGGCGGGGGCGCGCGAGGACCGTACGGGGCGGGGCGGGCCGGTCACGCGCCGGGCTCGGCGGCCTGCTGGGTCTGTCGGGCCTGTCGGGTCTGCGGCTCGCGCTGGTCGTACCGCCAGAGCGCCGGGAGGGCGGCGGCCAGGACGGCGCCGGAGCCCAGGCAGAGCAGGCCGCCGGTGCCCAGGGCGGCCCGGATGCCCTGGCGGGCGGCGAGGCCGCCGGCCCGGAGGTCGCCGAGGGCCGGTCCGGCGGAGCCGATCAGCAGCTCCAGGCCGGCGGCGCGGCCGCGGAGCTCGTCCGGAATGGACCGGTTCCAGATGGCGCTGCGGAAGGTGTCGCCGATCCAGTGGGCGCCGCCCGCGACCGCCAGGCAGAGCAGCACGGCCCACAGGCCCGGGGCGAAGGCGGCCGCGGCGGTGGCCGCGCCGACCAGGGCGGCCGAGAGCAGGACCAGTCGCCCGTGCCGGTGCACCCGTTCCGTCCAGCCGCTGGTGGCGGCGGCGAGCAGGCTGCCCGCGGCGGACGCGGAGTAGAGCAGGCCGAGCGCCCAGGTCGCATCCAACTCCCCGGCGAGGAAGGGGAACAGGGCGGTGGGCAGGGCGAAGACGGTGGCGGCGAGGTCGGCCAGGTAGGTGCCCAGCAGGTCCGGCCGGCGGGCCGCGTACCGGACGCCCTCGGCGAAGTCGCGCAGCGGTGGCGCCGCTGCGTCCCGGCTCGAGGGGACGGGTCGCACCCGGGCGAGCAGGGCGATCGACAGCAGGAAGGTGGCCAGGTCGACCAGGTACGCCGCCGGGGCTCCGGCGGTCGCGATCAGCAGCCCGGCGGCCGCCGGCGCCGCCACCCCGCCGATGCTCCAGCGCAGCGAGAGCAGTGCCCCGGCCGACACCAGCTGCTCCGGCGGCACCAGGCGCGGGATCATCGCGTCCACCGAGGGCTGCTGGATGCCCTGGATCGCCGCCGCCAGGCCCGCGGCGAGGTAGAGCGGCCAGACGGCGGGCGCCCCGAGCAGGGCGTTGGCCAGCAACAGGGCGCTGAGCACGGCCAGCGCGACCTCGGCGGCCAGAGCGACGGTCCGGCGGTCGGCGCGGTCGGCGAGCACGCCGCCGTAGAGGCCGAACAGGACGGTGGGCACGAGTTCGACCGCGCCGACGGCTCCGACGGCGAGCGGCGAGCCGGTGAGGCCGGCGATCTGCAGCGGGATCGCGGTCATGGTGAAGACCGAGCCGAGCAGGGTGACCGTGCCGGAGGTCCAGGTGAGGCGGAAGTCCCGGGAGGTGCGCCAGGGCGTGGTGTCGGGCAGCAGGCGGGACCGGGGGCGGGACCGGGGGCGGGACCGGGGGCGGTCCGTTCCTGAGGGCATGAGGGGTCCTTGGTCGTCGCGGCGGTCGTGTGACGGCCGTGTGGTGGTCGGGGCGTTGCGTCCTTATCACTGATAAAGTCCGGGTCGGAACTTAGCGGCGATAAGGTGGGCCCCGCAAGCGGATTACCGGGAGGCCGAGCGGATGGCGCTGCAACGCGACGAGGTGGTGCGCACCGCACTGCGCGTGCTCAACGAGGAGGGCATCGACGGGCTCAGCACCCGCCGGCTCGCCCGGGAGCTCGGCGTGCAGTCACCGGCGCTGTACTGGCACTTCAAGAACAAGCGGGAACTGCTCGACCTGATGGCCGAGGCGATGCTCGCCGAGGCCCTCCCGCCCGACCGGGAACCGGACCCGGAACACTGGCCCGAATGGATCGCCGCCGACGCCCGCGCCAAGCGGAGCGCCCTGCTCGCCTACCGCGACGGCGCCCGGGTGCACGCCGGAACCCTGCCCACCGAGGATGAACTCCCGGCCGTCGAAGCACAGTTGAGCGCACTCTGCCGGGCCGGGCTGCGCCCGCGCACCGCGCTGCGGCTGCTGCTGACCGTCGACCGGTACATCATGGGCTGGGTCACCGAGGAACAGGCCTGGCGGCAGGACGCCGCGCAGCGCACCCGGCCGCCGTTCCCGGACGAGGCGCTGCGTGACCTGCCGCTGTTGAGCGAGGCCGCCGACGTGCTGCGGATGACCGACCACGACGCCGACTTCGACTACGGGCTGCGGGTGCTGGTGGAGGGCTTCCGGGCGGAGATCGCGCGGGAGGCGGCGGAGGGTTCGGCCTGAGGGGGCATCGGGGGATGGGGTTGGGGATGGGCTAGCGTGACCGCCATGACCGCTCTTGATCCCCGTAGTACGGCCCTGGTCCTGATCGACCTGATGGACCGGATCGTCGCCAACCAGCTCGCGCCGCACTCCGGTCCGGACGTCGTGGCGGCCTCGCTGCGCCTCGCCGAGGACTTCCGCGCCGCCGGTGCCCCCGTCGTCGCGGTGCGGGTCGAGCGGCCGGGCGTCGCCGAGCAGCCGCCCGGCAGCGGGCTGGTGGCCGAGGTCGAGGCGGTGGCCGACGAGGTCGTGGTGAAGCGCACCATCGGCGCCTTCCAGAGCACCGGGCTGCACGAACTACTCGAGGCCCGGGGCGTGGAGACGCTGGTCTTCACCGGGATCGCCACCAACCTCGGCGTGGAGTCGAGCGCCCGCGCGGCCGCCGACCACGGCTACCGGCTGGTGTTCGTCGAGGACGCGATGACCGGGCTGACGGAGGCGGAGCACCGGGCCTCGGTGGAGCTGAACTTCCCGCGGCTGGGGGAGGTCGTGGCGGCGACGGACCTGCGGTTGGGGTAGTGCGGGGGGCCGGTCCCGAGGAAGTGCGGGAGGGTGTGACCTGTGGAGGGGACGTACTGGCTGCGGCGCCAGACCAGTCGATGGGCGCGGTTCGCCAAGGTCACCGTGCACGCCGCCGTGGCCGCCGAACCGGGGGTCCGGATGGGCGCCGGCCTCGTCGCGGGGGAAGAGGCTCGGGAGGAGGCGCGGGAAGGCGCCTGGTACGCGCTGATGCGTCTGCCCGAGGAGGATCGGGGCGTCCTCGTCTCCGTCGTCGACATCGTCACGGCGCCGGCGGACACCGGCCCCGGTGACGTGAAGTTCGCTGCGGCACAGGCCGTTTGGCGGGCTGTCGGTCGGGAGTCGGGGGCGGGGGCGGGGTCGGGGCCGGCGTCGGACCGGTGGCCGTGGATCGGTGCGGACGGGAACCCCGTCCTCCCCGAGTGACGTGGTCGCGGCCGCCCGGCTACCCGGGCAACGGTCCCTGGTGGCGCGCGAGTTGGAGGGCCTCGCGCAGCCGTCCGCCGGAGGCCGTGAGGAGTCGGGCGGCGGCGGGCGCGTCCAGGTCGGCGAGCAGGAGCAGGATGGCGTCCTTGGTCCGTCCGTCGGCGGCGGTGAGGGCGTGGTCGACCGTCCGGGCGTCGGCGCCGGTGGCCTCGGCGACGATCCGTCGGGCGCGTTCGCGGAGCTTGGCGTTGGTGGCCCGCAGGTCGACCATCAGGTTTCCGTACGTCCGGCCGAGCCGGATCATCACGGCCGTGGACACCATGTTGAGCACCAGCTTCTGCGCGGTGCCCGCCTTCAGGCGGGTGGACCCGGCCAGCACCTCCGGGCCGACCTCCACCTCGATCCCCAGCTCCGCGGCCGCCACCAGCGCCGACCCCCGGTTGCAGGCCAGCCCGACGGTCAGCGCCCCGGCCGCCCGGGCGGCGCGGACGGCGGCGAGTGCGTACGGGGTGCGGCCGGAGGCCGAGATGCCCACCAGGGTGTCGGCCGGGGTGGGGCCGAGCGCCGCCACGTCGGCCTCGGCGAGGTCGGTGCGGTCCTCGGCGCCCTCGGCGGCCTCCGTCACGGCGTTCCGGCCGCCCGCGATCAGGCCCGTCACCAGGCCGGGGTCGGTGCCGAAGGTCGGCGGGCACTCGGCGGCGTCCAGCACTCCGAGCCGCCCGGCCGTGCCCGCCCCGGCGTAGACCAGCCGCCCGCCGCGCGCCATCCTCGCCGCCGCCGCGTCGACCACGGCGGCGATCCGCGGCAGCTGCCCGGCGACGGCCGCGGGGACGGTACGGTCCTCGGCGTTCATCAGGCGGAGCAGGTCGGCGGTGGGCAGCCGGTCGATGTCGGCCCACTCGGGGCGGACCGTCTCGGTGGGGGGTACGGCGTCGGGGTTCATGCGAGGAGCGTCCCCGGGCGGGCGCCGCTCGAACCGGTCCGTCGGGGGCTCGGCCCGGTCGGGCGGTTCGCCGGTCAGGCCGTGGTCAGGCCGTTCGCCGGTCAGGCCATCCAGAAGAACACGGCCGTCATCCGGCGGTCCGCCAGCTCCGCGCCGTAGTAGTCGGTGGCGCTGTGGATCAGGTTGGCGTGGTAGAGGAGCAGCTGGTTGTAGCGGTTGGGGACGCGGACGTCCTCGGTGAAGTGGTCGGCGGGGACGTGCCGGGTGCCGAGCGCCTCGACCAGGTTGTTGTGCGGGGCGTTGACCAGGTTGCCGCCGAGGCGGCCGCCGGGGAACTGCTGACGGTAGAAGCTGGTGCCGGCGTCCTTGGGGGCGCCGGGGCTGAGGTAGAGCACGGCGGCGTAGCGGCAGAGCGCGCGGGAGTCGGTGTGCGGGCGGGACTCCGACTCCCCGGCGCCGACGACCTGGACGCAGTTGTGGTTGAGCGTGCCGCCGCCGGGGGTGCTCTGCACCCAGAGCCGGGAGGCGCCGGTCGCCTTGCGGACCTGGGCCTCGACCCGCGCCAGCTCGTCCGGTTCCAGGCCGGGCATGGTGCGCAGGCCGGGCCAGGTCTCGGGGCGGTACGGGTAGCCCTCGGTCCAGTTGCCGCGGGCCAGGACGCGCTCGCGCACGGCGTCCGGGTCGGGCAGGACGTTGTCCAGGACCCAGTAGTCCCGGCCGCGGGTGGGCTTGCGGTAGGGCAGGACCGGCAGGGCGGTGGGCCTGATGGGCTGTGAGGGCATGGGCCGACCATAGGGGCGCCGGTCGTCAACGATCTGCCGTGAACAGGTCAACCTTTCGTCAAGTGCGGTGCGCGTGGGGAGGGGGTCGGCGTCCCGTCGCGCGGACCCGTCGGCGGGCCCCGGCGCGTTGTCGGGGCCCGCCGACGGCGCTACCGGCGGACGAGCCGGAAGGCGGCCGTGAGGGCGAGGACGGTGAGCACCAACAGGACGCCGGCCTCGACGAGTTGGACCGGGATGAGGTGGTCGGAGGGGTGGTAGCTCAGCCAGGTGCCGGTGGCCCCGTCGCACCGGTGCGTCTCGATGCACGCGACGGAACTGACCCGGCTGCCGTCGGGCATGACGGTCTTCGTGTCGACCAGCCACGCGTTGGTCGGCTGCATGGCCCTGAGCGGCGCCACCACGTCGACCGTCGGGTAGAAGGACGGTCGCGCCCAGCGGACCAGGCCGTGGACGATCGCGACCAGCGCACCGGTGAGGAACATCGCGGGCAGGGTCCGGCGCACCAACTGGCCGACCAGGACGCCCAGGGCCAGGGCGAACAGGGACCAGGCGACCGGCGCCACCCCGAGGGCCGGGTAGGTGAAGAACTGGAACGGCGGGTCGAAGGCGACCGGCCCGTGCACGATGTCCGTCCACCACACCCAGGTCATCAGCGCGGCGAGGACACCGGTGGCGGCCAGGACGGCGAGGCCGGGCACCGCGAGGCGGGCGGCCAGCCAGCGCACGGGGCTGACGGACTGGGCGCGGATCAGCCGGATCGTGCCGCGCTCGTGCTCCTGGGCCAGCAGTGGTGCGCCGACGAACACGCCGATCAGCAGCGGGACGGCGGTGACCACGGGCTGGAGCACGGAGACGAACCAGAAGTTCGGCCGGTCGATCGGGGAGAGGAGGGCCCAGCAGTGGGCGCTGTCCCAGCTCTCGGGGCTGTAGCAGCCGGTCCGGCGCAGTATGCCCACGGTGTGGCGGCAGACGACGTGGATCCAGAGCAGGTCGGCCGCGAGCAGGAGCAGCAGGGCGCCCAGGATCCAGAGCATTGGCCTGCTTTGACGGACCGTCAGCCAGAGCAGGCCGCGCAGCCGGGGGGTTCCGGAGCGGTCCGGGGTGGTGGAACCGGGGGCGGGAGCGGGCTTCGCGGGGTCGGTCAGGACGTCCGTGCTCATGCTGCCTTCTCGTCGTTCGCCGGGGTGGTGCCGGGGGCGACCGGGGCGGTGCCGGGGGCGGGCGGGGCGGGCGGGGTGCCGGGGGGCGACTGGGTCGGGGTCGACAGGGTCGGGGTCGACTCGGCCGGGGCGCGGAGGTAGCCGAGCAACAGCTCGTCCAGGCTGGGCCGTTCGCTCTCCCAGGGGCCGTCCAGCGGTTCGCCGGTGCGCACCAGCGCGGTCGCCCGGCGCCCGCCGATCCGCTGCTCGACCACCAGCTCGGGCGGGAGTTCGGTGCCCTCGGCCGGGCCGGTGAGCAGCTGGTGCCCGTCCAGGATCTCGTCCAGGTCGCCGGACAGCCGGATCCGTCCGCGCTGGACGAGCAGCAGATGGTCGATGACGCCGTCCAGCTCCGGGAGGATGTGCGAGGACACCACGATGGTCGTGCCGCGTTCGGCGGCAGTGGACATCAGGGTGCCCATGAGCTGGTGCCGGGCGAGCGGGTCGAGGTCGGCCATCGGCTCGTCGAGCAGCAGCAGGTCGGGGAGCTTGCCGAGGGCGAGCGCCAGGGAGACCCGGGTGCGCTGGCCGCCGGAGAGCGACGAGATCCGGGCCCGGAGCCGCAACTCGCCCTGGTCGACGATCTGTTCGGCGACGTCCTGGTCCCAGGCCGGATTGAGCTCGCGGCCCATCCGCAGCGTCTCGGCGACGGTGAGGCCCGGGTAGAGCGGTTTGTCCTGCGCCACGTAGGCGACCCGGGCGCGCTGCTCCGGAGTGCCGGCCGGTTCGCCGAACACCCGCAACTCACCCTCGGAGGGGTCGAGTTGGCGGGCGGCGAGGGAGAGCAGAGTGCTCTTGCCCGCGCCGTTGGGGCCCACCACGCCGCAGATCCGCCCGGTCGGGACGGTGAAGTCGCAGGCACGCAGGGCCCATTCGCCCCGGTACCGCCTGCCCAGCCCGAAGGCCTCCAGCGCCGGAGCCACGGTTGTCGGGTCGTTCACCCGGTCCCCCCACTGTTCTCGGTTCGGTGCTGCCGGGGCATGCCGGCGCCCCTCGGTTCGGTGCGGCCGGTCCCGGCGTACTTCAGTCAGTTCGGTGATGCGGGGTTCGGTGATGCCGGGTTCGGTGATGCCGGCGGAACCCCGGCGTCGAAGCGTTGCTCCAAGGCGGAGGCCATCAGCGCGGCGATGTCCTCGCGTTCCAGCCCGGCCTCCCGGGCCCGGTCCACCCAGCCGACCAGGTCCGCGCGCAGCGGTCCGTCGGCCGCCGCCTCCGGCCTGGCGAGCGAACGCCGGACGAAGGTGCCGAGCCCCGGGCGGGGCTCGACCAGTCCCTCGCGCTCGAGTTCGCGGTAGGCCTTGAGCACGGTGTTGGGGTTGATGGCGGTCAGTTCGACCACCTCGCGGGCGGTCGGCAGCTTGTCCCCGGGCTCCAGCATCCCGAGCCGCAGCGCCTGCTTGGTCTGCTGCACGATCTGCTGGTACGTGGAGACGCCACTGCGCCGATCGATGCGGTATTCGATCACGCCCGTTGCGGCCTTTCACTAGTTCAATAGTGGAATGGTGGCCCAATGCGGCGCTCGGGTCAAGCCGGGCCGGGGGCGTGTGGTCGGGGATGTGGCGGTCGGGATGTGGCGGTCGGGGTGTGGCGGGCGGGGCGTGACGTCAGGGGGCTCGCGTCACGGGCGCTTGAGGAGCAGCAGGCCGTCCCGGTCGATCAGCCGGTGGTAGCCGTGCTCCTGGTAGACCGTCAGCATCCGGGCGGTGGCGGCCGTGGCGCACGGGGACTGCACGCTCGGATCCCGCAGGTCGACGGCCACCCACTCCGGGCCGGGGTCGTTGCCGCCCGGCTCCTGGCAGACCAGGGTGACCTCTGCCCGGCTGGTGAGCTGGGCGGCCAGCCGGTTGGAGGCGGCGACCGTGGCGTCGTCGGGTATCAGGCGGAGCATCGCCCGGGTCTCGGTGAGCCGGGGCGAGGTGCGCCACGCCTCGGGCATCACCACCTCGTGCAGCGGATAGAGCGGCAGCGTCACGACCGTCACCAGGGCCGTTACGGCGAGGGCGCGGCGGATCCGGCGGGGGGTGGCGGGTTCGGCGGGGCTTTGGGCGGCGGTGGCTTCGGTGGCTTCGGTGGCGCGGGCGCGGCGGACGGCGTCGACCAGGGCGGCGAACGCGATCGGCATCAGCACCGCGCTGTAGTGGTAACTGACGCCCCAGTGGTGCGGGTTGGTCGAGAGCAGTCGCCAGGCCAGGGTGGGTACGCAGAGCAGGGCGAGCGGTGAGCGCAGGCCCAGGAAGCCGGTGGTGGCGGCGAGCAGGAACAGCAGCAGCCACTTGAGCGGCGGCCAGCCGAGGCGCAGGGGGAGGGTCCAGACCGGGGAGTGCCCGCCGCCGCCGTCCAGCTGCTGCCAGTAGTCGAAGCCCCCGTTGGGGTTGAACGCGGGCAGGACGACGAGCAGGGTGAGCGCGGTCGCGAGGACTCCGGTGACGGCGAGGGCGAGTCCGGGCAGGGGGGTGCGCCGGTCCTGGTGGGCCTGCAAGGCGATCAGCAGGCCGACGGCGCCCACCGTCAACCCCAGGTCCTCCTTGACCAGCATCAGTGGCAGCGACCAGAGCGCGGCGGCGAGCGGTCGGCGCCGGCCGAGCGCGGTGGCGGCGAAGGCGAGCAGCGGGACGGCGAACGCGATCTCGTGGAAGTCGTCGGCGGCGGCCCGGACGATCCCCCAGGAGGCCCCGGTGGCGCAGCCGACGAGCAGTGCCACCCGCGGCCCGGCCACCTCGTGTGCCCAGCGGGTGAGCGGGACGACGGCCAGCGCCATCAGCAGCGCCTGGGCGACCACCAGGGTGAGCGGGCTCGGGAACGCCCGGTAGGCGGGGGCGAGAACGGCGAGCAGCGGGTGGAAGTGGTCGCCGAGGAGGTCGTAGCCGGGCGCCTTGAGCGGCACGATCGGCGCCCGGCCGTGGGCGTACGCCCGGACGGCCTGCTCGAAGATCCCCAGGTCGAAGGCCTTGGTGAGGCCGCGCCGGTGGCGGTTGACGGCGACGCAGGTGTAGAGCGCGGCGAAGCCGGCGGCCAGGCCCCAGGCCAGTACGGCGGGGCGCCGGGGCAGGGGGACGGCTCGCAGGAGGCGGGCGGGGATCGGGAGGCGGTGGGGAGGCTTGAGCGGGGCGGTCGGGGTGGTTGGGTCGAGTGGGTTGACCGGGGTGAGGGCCACGGGCATCGGCAAAGTACCCTTTCACTATTCGAATAGTGGAAGGGTGGTGGAAGTCCGAACGGACGTCAACTCCCGGTCCGGCGCCGCCGACCGGGCCGTCGCCATGCCGTGGCGCGGCTCTGCTGAACAGCCTTGCCGGGCTGGTCAGTCGCCCTGAGCGCGGGCCCGGTGGGCGGCGGACTTGACGCGGTTCTGGCAGGCCGTGGAACAGAAGCGGCGGGTGCCGTTGCGGGAGACGTCGACGTAGACCCGGTCGCAGGCCGGCGCGGAGCAGAGGCCCAGACGGGCGGCGAACCGGCTGCCCAGGGCGGTGGCGAGGCCCAGGGCGAGGCGGGCGGCCCAGTCGGAGGCCTCATCGCCGCGGGTGCTGCGGAAGTAGAGGTGCCAGGGCTCGTCGCGGTGGCGTTCCAGTACCGGGAACGGGCGCAGGTCCGCCAGCAATGCGTTGGCGGCCTCGACCGCACGGTCCTGCTCCTCGGCCGCGAGGTGCTCGAAGACGGCCCGCAGTCCGGGCGCGAGGGCTGCCAGGCGGGTCGCCTGGGCGTCGTCGAGTGCGGTGGCGTGGCGGTCCGCCGCGCGCAGGGCGGCATTGGTCCGTTCGGCCAGCTCGGCCCCGGGCGGGGGCTGGTAGGGGCGGGTTCGGGACAGGCCCGGGGTCGCGAGGTTCACCAGGTCCGCCGCGCCCTGCACCATCGCGGTGTTGTGACTGTCGAAGTCCACTTGACCAGTCACGCATCCTTTCGTCATAGTCGTCACCGTCAAAACCGGAAACGACAGTAACGGAGTTCCGTGATCGCCGCCACCGCCACCGCCCCCGCCGCCTCGTCCGAGACCGGCCCGCGCCCATCCACCTGGTCCCGCACCTCCACCACCGGGCGGGCCCTGCTCGCCACCGTCCTGGCCACCGGCGTCACCACCTTCATGTTCCTGCCCCTGCTCGCCCTGCACCTGAGCGCTGCGGGCACCCCGGTGGGCCGCGTCGGCCTGCTGATCGGGCTGCTCTCGCTGTGCGGACAGGGCTTCTCGGTGATATCCGGCCTCCTCGTCGACCGTGTCGGCGCCCGCCACACCACCACCGCCGGCTTCGCCTGCCGCATCGCCGGCTACCTGCTGATCGCCGTCGGGGGACCGGCCCTGGTGCCCGGTATCGCGGCCGTCGGCATCGGCGGCTCCCTGTTGGTGCTGTCCGTCAAGGCCCGGCTGGTCACCGAGGCCGCAGCGCACGACGACACCCGCGGCATGCTCGCCCTGCGCTCCACCTTCGGCAACGTCGGCGTGGTCCTCGGCCCGGCCCTCGGCGCCATCGCCTACCCGCTCGGCTTCGACACCATCCTCGGCGCGGCCGTCCTCTCCCACCTCCTCCTCGGCTTCCACCT
This sequence comes from Kitasatospora sp. NPDC058162, assembly GCF_042884005.1. Classification (NCBI taxonomy): domain Bacteria; kingdom Bacillati; phylum Actinomycetota; class Actinomycetes; order Kitasatosporales; family Streptomycetaceae; genus Kitasatospora; species Kitasatospora sp. NPDC058162. The sequence continues at coordinate 848,899 of NZ_JBHVUS010000001.1, read as the reverse complement.
GACCTTCCTCACCAAGGACGGCAGCAAGGGCGAACCGGGCGCGCCCCAGCCCTCGACCCCCGCGCCTACGTCGGTCCCCGCCCCGATCCGCACCCCGAGCCCCGCCCGCCGCGGACCCGCCGTCCTGTTCGCCGCCGCGATCGCCTACTGGGCGATCTACAGCCAGCTCAACTCGGTCATCCCGCTCACCGCAAAGACCCTCACCGGCAGCACCGCGGCCATCTCCGTGGTCTTCACCCTCAACGGCGCCCTCGTGCTGCTGTGCCAGTACACCCTGCTGCGCCGCTTCCTCGGGCATCTGCCGCCCCGCACCTTCCTCGTCACCGGCTTCACGGCCTTCGCCCTGGCCTACCTCGCCCTGCTGCCGCAGGCCGGCTGGCTGTCCCTGCTGCTCTTCACGGTGCCGGCCACCCTCGCCGAGATGCTCATCGGACCGAGCCTGGACGAGCTGGCCGTCACCACCGCCCCCCACCACCGCACGGGCCGCGCCCTCGGCCTCCTCGGCCTGGCCGGCGCCATCGGCTCCCCCCTCGGTGCCGTTCTGGGCACCCGTCTGCTCCAGTCCCTGCAGGGCGGCCCCGGCGTCTGGCTCACCGTCACCGTCGCTGCAGCCCTGGCTGCTGCCGCCTGCCTCCTCCTCCCGCCCCAGCGCCGGTGACCGCGCCCCCGCCCGGGGGGTGCGGTCCCGAATCTCGACGGCTCTCAGCGGGTCTCAGCGGGCGAGTGGCGGGCTCATCCGGACTTCCTGGCCGCAGACGGTGACCTCCGCCGGCTTGCCGCCTTGGTCCACCACCGGAACCCGTACGGCAGCGCCCCCGCCCGGTGCGGTCACCTCGGCGGCACCGGCGGTGACCAGGGGGTTGCAGTTACCGCTGTCCGGCCCCTTGCCGTTCATCTCCGAGTAGCGCAGCGCGATCACCGCCCCCTTGCCCGGGCCCAGCGTCACCGCGGCGGGGCTGCCCTTCCCGACGCCAGTGGCCTGCGGGCCCTTGCCCTGGTGGAACTCCAGCTTCGGATAGCCGGCCAGGGTGCAGCCCCGGGAGCCGGAGTTGACGGCGACGAGCTCGGCGTTCGGCGCGTCGGCCGTGCCGTCCCCGCCTCCGGAGCCGAGCCGGGTGATGGTCCACTTCAGCTCCGTGGCACGGCACTTGGCGCTGCTCGAGCCGGCTGGGTCGGACGGCGCCCCGGAGGGCGAGGAGGTCGAGGAGATCGAGGAAGCGGACGGGTCGGAGGTCGGCGTGGTGGACCGGCCCGTAGTCGGCGCGGCGGACACCGTCGCCGACCCGGCGGCCTTCGGCGGGTCGGCCGAGTCGTCGGAACCGCAGGCCGTCAGGCCGAATCCGGCCAGCACCGCGGACACGGAAACCGTCAACAGGAAGCGCGAGCGCATGGATCCCCCCGGATCGTCAGGACAGCCGACGGGCCGCCCCTGCCGGCCCCGGCTGCGCATCGTCAGGGCTGAAGACACCGGGAATGACCGACCGGTTGCGCCGGAGCGACATGGGGATGTCCCACCGTGGTCCCCGAGCACGGATGCATCGCCCTCCTCGCCGCCGGGTCCGGCCTGACGGCGAGCGCCTTCAGTCGATCTGCCAATCGGCCAAGGCGAATTCCCCGGGAAGAACAGGTGGCGCGTGCAGCGGCTGTTCCCATCGAGACCCCACATGTCGCCGTGTGCTGTGCTCAGGTCGATGCACCATCAGATGCCGCACCCAAGGGTCACAAGTGGCAGGACGTGCGGCGGGCGGTCCACCTCGTAGTCGGGGTGTGGTGACGACACCTCCCGGTAGAGCAAGAGAAGGGATCTCTCGTCGCTGTACCACTTGCCCGTGTCGGTGAGAGAGACGATTCCGGAGCCAACTCCGAATCCACCGTTGGCGACTTCGCAGTAGATCCTTCGCGGCAGCGGCGGCATCGGGCACCCGACCGTGACTTCGAACTCGTCCGCGGCCTCGACGGGTGCGGGCAACTCGTTGCGGTCCGCGAACTCTCGGATCCTGGCTACGATCTCGTCGTCGGTCCAGGCCACAGCAGCTGTCGTGGTCGGAACGGTAGAGCACGCCGCCGACAGTTCGCGCCGAGTCATGGCTGGCTACGCGGAGCCGCACGGCGAGAGTTCCGGGAAGCCGCCGTGGTGATCTCCAGGTCGTCAGCAGGACACGCTTGCGGAGGAGGTCGAGCTCGGCGCGGCCGAATATCAGGGCGCCCGCGATCGCGTCCGCCGCTGCGGCGGGGGCGTCGACGGGAACGGCCGGTCCCCGGGTGGCACGCGCCGTCAGGCGTTGCGGCTGCTCAGGCGGGCGGCTGGGCGGGCCCGGCGTGTTGGGCGAGCCGGTTCAGGCGTCGGGCGTCGGGGCTGCCCGGCTCGGCCGTGCCGACCAGGAGGTGCTGACCGGGCGCGGCCTGGACGTCGAAGGTCTGGTAGCCGAGGGTCAGCTGCCCGACTCGTGGATGGCGGAAGGTCTTGCTCCGGCTCCCGAGCCGGCCGACGTCCTGGCGGCTCCACAGTGCCGCGAAGTCCTCGCTGTCCGCGCGCAGGCCGTCGACCAGGGTGGCGGTGCGAGGGTCCTGCCGGTCGTGGCCGTGGGCCAGTCGCAGCGCGGCGACGGTGTCGCGGGCCACGGCGGGCCAGTCGGCGAACAGGTCCCGGGCCGCCGGGTCGCAGAACAGGGAGCGGACCATGCCGCGCCGGTCCGCGAGCGGGGAGAGCAGGGCGTCGGCGAGTGCGTTCGAGGCGAGGACGTCCAGTCGCCGGTTGACCACGTACGCCACCGCCGACGGGAACGCGTCCATCAGGCGCAGCAGTTCAGGTGCGACCAACTCCTCGCCCGGGGTCTGGGCGGGGGCGCTCGGCACCAGCCCGGCGAGGCGGTAGGCGTGCCAGCAGGCGTCGGATCCGAGGTTCAGGGCCCGCGCGAGGGCGTCCACGACCTGGCCGGAGGGATGCCGCTCGCGGCCCTGCTCCAGCCGGGTGTAGTAGTCGGCGCTGACTCCCGCCAGGACGGCGACCTCCTCGCGCCGCAGTCCGCTCACCCGGCGGCCCCGGGAGGTCGGCAGCCCCACGTCGGCCGGGCTGAGCCGGGAGCGGCGCGCCAGGAGGAATTCGCCCAGTTCGTAGCGGCTCATCCCTTGATCGTACGTCGCCGGTTCCTGGGAGCGGCGCACCCAGGAAGACCCGTCCTGCCGCCTGCGCACGATCGGAAACATGCTGGTGGCACGGGCCGGCGCACCTCCGGTCCGCGCCGTCCCGAAGGGATCATCGCCATGCTCTGCCCGTCCACCGCGTCCGATTCGAAGGTGGTCCTGATCACCGGTGCCAGCAGCGGCATCGGCGAGGCCGCCGCCCGACTGCTCGCCGCCGACGGCCATCACGTCGTCCTCGGGGCGCGGCGCACCGAACAGCTCGCCGCCCTCGCCGAGTCCATCGAGGCCGGGGCGGGCAGCGCCCTCCCGCACCTGCTGGACGTGACCGACCCGGCAAGCGTGCAGTCCTTCGTCGAGGCTGCCCACGACCGTTACGGGCGGGTCGACGTCCTGGTCAACAACGCCGGCGTGATGCCGCTGTCGCGGCTGGACGCGCTGCGGATCGACGAGTGGAACCGCATGATCGACGTGAACCTGCGCGGGGTCCTGCACGGCATTGCGGCCGTTCTGCCGATCATGCGCGCCCAACGCGGCGGACACATCGTGAACATCGCCTCGGTGTCCGGTCTTCGGGTCGATCCGACCGCGGCCGTCTACAGCGCCACCAAGCACGCCGTCCGGGCCCTGTCGGAGGGGCTGCGCCAGGAGAGCCGGGAACTGCGGGTGACCGTGATCAGCCCGGGCCTGACCCGCAGCGAGCTGACCGGGTCCATCGGCGACAGCGCCGTCCGGGAGGCGGTGGAGGGACAGATGGGCATCGCGATCCCCGCCGCCGCGATCGCCGAGGCGATCCGTTACGCGATCGACCAGCCGGCCGAGGTGGACGTCAACGAACTCGTCGTCCGGCCCACGGCCCAGGGGTGAGGGGCCGGCGCACCGTCAGGTCCGAACGGCCTTGCCAGCGCTGGCACATGGGGGTTCGCGTGCTCATGGCGACTGTTACAGGACAGTGACGTTCCGCACACAACCGGTGGCGCCGAGTAGGACGTCCTTCAGATGACAGCATCCGAATCGCACCGACCGTGCCTTCGGACCGAACGACCACCTCCCCTGAAAGGGGTGCACCCGTGATCGTCTCCAAGCGGAACTCCATGCGCCTGGCCGCCGTCGCCACCCTCGGCACGCTGCTCCTCGGAGCGGCGGGCACCGCCATGGCCGCCACCCCGGCCGCCCCGGCCGTCGCCGCGACCCCGGTCGCCGCCTCCGCGCCCGCGCCCGCGCCTGCGCCTGCGGTCGCGTCCGCCTCCATCACCGCCAAGCCGTCGGTCGCCTCGGTCAACGCCTGGCAGCTGTTCCGGGTCACCGGCGCCACCAGCGGCCTCAAGGCCGGCAGCACGGTGACCCTCCAGCAGAAGCAGCACGGCAAGTGGGTCACCCTGCCGGCTTCCGTGCAGACCACCCGCAACGGCTCCTACTCGCTCGGCGTCAAGCTCGGCATCAAGGGCCTGAACGAGCTGCGGATCATCAGCGGGAACACCGCCTCGCCGGTGTTCACCGTGACCGTGCGCTGACCCGCGCTCCACTGAGCGGGTAAGCGCCGACGCTTGATCCGTGGCGCGGGGGCGGGGGCAGCCCGCCCGTACCGTGCGTCTCCCGGCGGCCCGCCGCGTGCAACCTCCTTGCACGCGGCGGGCCGCCGGCGTTCCCGGTGACGGCACCGTGCCTCGGCGGTGGCGGTGGCGGTGGCGGTGGCCGTGGCGGTCGGGCCGGCTGCGCATCCCGATCGCCTCCGCTGGTCCCGGGGGGCGCGTGTCAGTCCTCGCGGACGGCGTAGGAGCCGAGTGCGCCCTCCAGTCGGTCGAAGGCCCGGACGGCCGAGGGGTGTACGGCGGCGGCGATGGTGGGGTGGTCCTCGCCCGCCAGGGTGCGGCGGAAGATCTCGGCGAGCACGGCCCGGTCGACGGCGGCGAGCAGGGCGGCGGCGACCCTGCTCTCGAAGTCGACGGGTATCGCGTGCACGGCTTCGGCGAGGGCCTCGGCGAGTGCGGCCTCGCCCTGGTCGTTCAGCTCCCGGAGCCGGGCACCGAGGGCGGGGCTCTCGGCGATGGTCCGGGCGAAGTCCGGGCCGGAGAAGCCGAGTCGGGGGTCGTGGCGGTCGAGCCCGGCCAGGCATTCGCGGCGGAGCGCGGCGAGGGCGGACTCGCCGGGGGCGCGCTGGACGACGGCGCGGGCGAGCCGGTCGGCGAGTTCCTCGTGCAGGTCGAAGAAGAGGTCCTCCTTGCGCGGGAAGTGGTTGGTGACGGTCATCTTGGCGACCCCGGCGGCGGTCGCGACCTCGGCGATGGTCGTCCGGTCGAAGCCGCGCTCGATGAAGAGCCTGGTCGCGGCGTGCGAGATCGCCTCACGGGTGCGGCGCTTGTTGAGCTCGCGGAGGTTCGGAGCGGTCCCGGTGTCGGTCATGGCAGCGAGCCTAGCGCAGTTCGCTGGGTCGGTCACAGTAATTAGGCTTGACCTAATCAGTGGGTCCGTCCTAAGTTCTTCCCAGGCAGTCGGAGCGGCTGCCGGAGGAGCGAGCCAGGGGAGGGCACATGACCATCTCGGTCACGAAGAAGGGCGGGCCGGGGGCGGCCGGGGCGATGCGGCCGGAGCCGTTGCCGCCGGGCCTGATGAAGATGGGCGTGGTGCTCGCGCTGGGCCCGATCCTGGCCCTGCTGGACACCACGATCGTCAATGTCGGCATCGACGCCGTCACGCGTGACCTGCACAGCTCGATGGCGGCGGTGCAGTGGGTGGCGACGGGGTACTTGCTGGCGATATCCCTGACCATGCCGCTCTCGGGCTGGGCGGTCGGCCGGTTCGGGGCCCGGCGGGCCTGGCTGGCCTCGGTGGTGCTGTTCGTGCTCGGATCCGCGCTGTGCGGCCTGGCCTGGTCGACGGGCAGCCTGATCGCCTTCCGGGTGGTGCAGGGCATCGGCGGCGGGATGATCCAGCCGCTGGGGCAGGCGATCATGGTGCAGGCGGCCGGGCCGTCCCGGATCGGTCGGGTGATGGGCACCCTGCTGCTCCCGATCAGCCTGGCCCCGGTCCTGGGGCCGATCCTCGGCGGGCTGGTGCTGGAGCACCTGGACTGGCGCTGGATGTTCCTGCTGAACGTGCCGGTGGGGCTGTTGACGGTGCTGCTGGCAGCCCGGTGGCTCCCCGCCGCGGACCGGTCCGGACTCCCGGCGCCCCGGCTGGACGTGACGGGTCTGGCGCTGCTGTCGCCGGGGCTGACGGCTCTGGTCTACGGCCTCGCCACGATCGGTGCGGGCGGTGCGGCCGGTCCGGTGGCGGTCGCGGCGGGGGCGGTGCTGCTGGTGGCCTACGGGTGGCACGCGCTGCGGGTCGGGCGTCGCGAGGGTCGGGCGCCGCTGATCGACCTGCGGCTGTTCGCCCGGCGGGGCTTCGCGGTGGCGACGGCGAACAGCTTCCTGCAGGGCGCCGTGCTGTACAGCTCGATGTTCCTGGTGCCGCTCTACTACCAGCAGGTGGAGCACACCGGAGCGGTGGCGGCCGGGCTGCTGCTCGCGCCGCAGGCGCTCGGCACGGCGGTCACCTCGCTGATCTCCGGCCGAATAGCCGACCGGTTCGCGCCGCGCCCGCTGATCCTGATCGGCATCGGCTGCTCGCTGCTCGGCACCCTCGCCTTCACCCAGCTGGGCCGTGGGGCCGGCCCGGCGGACTGGCTGGTCGTCGGCTCGCTGGCGCTGCGCGGAGTGGGCATGGGGATCGTCGTGATCCCCGGCATGGCGGCGGTGTACAGCAGCGTCGACAAGGCCCAGGTGCCTGCAGCCGCCGGAGCGGTGAACGTGCTCAACCGGCTCGGCGGGGCGCTCGGCACGGCGGTGCTGACCCTGGTGCTCCAGCAGGCGCAGACGGGGCACCCGGGCAGTGCCGGGGCGGCCTTCGGTACGACCTTCTGGTGGGTGCTGGCCCTGTCGGCACTCTCCATCGCGCCGGCCCTGCTCTACCCGGGCACCGCTCGCAAGTCGGCCTGACCAGGCCCTAACCAGAGATCATTCTGCAGTTCCCCTTCCGAACTCATGACCTTGGAGGCATCTGTGTTCACCAAGCACCCAGGCGGCCTACGTCTGCTCACCGTGCACGCCCACCCCGATGACGAATCCAGCAAGGGGGCGGCCACCCTTGCCCGGTACGCACTGGAGGGCGTGGACGTCCTGGTCGCGACCTGTACCGGCGGAGAGCGCGGTTCGGTGCTCAACCCGGCGCTGGACCGCCCGGAGGTCCGCGCCGACCTCACCCGGATCCGGCGTGAGGAGATGGCGGCCGCGCGTGAAATCCTCGGCGTGCGCCAGCAGTTCCTCGGTTTCGTCGACTCCGGGATGCCGGGCCCGGACGAACCGCTGCCCGACGACTGCTTCGCCGCCCAGCCGGTGGAGGCCGCGGCGGCGCCGCTGGTCGAGCTGATCCGGGAGTTCCGTCCACACGTCCTGATCACCTACGACGAGACCGGCGGGTACCCGCACCCGGACCATGTGATGACCCACAAGGTCGCCGTGGAGGCCTTCGAGGCCGCAGCGGACCCGGCGCGCTACCCGGACGCCGGCGAACCCTGGCAGACGGCGAAGCTCTACTACCACCTGGCGCTCTCCCGGCCTTGGTTCCAGGCGCTGCACGACGCCATGACGGAGCGCGGGATCGACTCGGCGATGGGCGAGTTGCTCGCCGGGTGGCCCGACACCCCACCCGCCCTGGCGACCACCACCCGGATCGCCTGTGCCGAGCAGTTCGCCGTCCGGGACGCGGCGATGCTGGCGCACGCCACCCAGGTCCAGCCCGGCGTCGCGTTCATGGCCCACCCGCGGGACATCGAACGCGAGGTCTGGCCGACCGAGGACTACTACCTGGCGCGCAGCTTCGTCGCAGGGTCCGACGGGCCCAACGGTCCCGACGGCTCTGGCAGGGCGGCCGGCGCCGGTGAGGCAGGTGCTGTCGAGACCGACCTGTTCGCGGGGCTACGGGTGGGCCGGGGAGCCGGGGAGGAGGCGCGATGAGTGGGGAATGAGGAAGAAGCCGGGCGGGGCGGCCCATGGCCCCGGGTCGGGGAAGGGTGTGGGTGTGGGCGGGGGAGGGCTTGAGTCGGGCCTTCGGAGAGGGCAGGTTGATCTCATGACGAATACTCAGCCCGCCGCAGCGCCCGCCCCAGCCCCAGCCGAGCAGCAGCGCCCGGCCGTCCAGGAACAGCGCACCCGGACCCACACCTGGACGCCCGGTCCGCCGATCGCCGAGTTCTCACACCTCACCGGTGAGGAGATCCTGTCGGAGTGGATCGCCGGGCGGCTCCCGGAGCCTTCGATCTGCAGCACGATGGGGTTCCACCTGACCGAGGCGAAGCGGGGGACGGCGGTGTTCGAGGGGGAGTTGGGGGACCACCTCCTCAACCCGATGAACACCGTGCACGGCGGGTACCTGGCCACTCTGCTCGACTCGGCGCTCGGCTGCGCCGTGCTGAGCACGCTGCCCGCCGGGGTCGGGTACACCACCACCCAGCTGAACATCCACATGCTGCGCCCGCTGTTCGCCGACTCGGAACTGCTGCGCTGCGAGGGTGTGGTGCTGCACTCGGGGCGGACGATGGCGACGGCGGAGGCCAAGGTGCTCGGTACGGAGTCCGGCAAGCTCTATGCCCACGCCACCACCACCTGCGCGATCCTGATGCCCCGGCCGTCGGCCTGACGGTATCGACCCGAACACCTTTGAGGAACCGGGGGAGCCGGGAGCTGTGGGCGCTCAGAGCGCCGCCAGCACCCCGCAGAGCGCGAGGAGGCCGCAGATGCCGAAGTTGATCAGCTTGTGCGAGAGGAAGATCGCCGCGAACTCGCGGATGGTCGCGCTCGGCCAGTAGTACCGGGCGGTGGGCGAGCCGAAGACGTGCCCGTTGACGCCGGTCTTGCGGGCAGTCAACGCCGCCCGGAAGGCGTGGAAGTTGTTGGTCACCACGACGCAGTGGTAGTCGGGCTTGGCCTGCTCCATGATGGCCCTGCTGAAGAGCAGGTTCTCCTCGGTGGTGCGCGAGCGGTCCTCCCGCTCGATGTGCTCGGCCGGGAAGCCGCGTTCGACCAGGTAGTCGGCCATCGCGTGGGACTCCGGCAGGTTCTCGTCCGGGCCCTGGCCGCCCGAGGTGATCAGCACCGGCGGGTTGCCGCGTGCGGCCTGGGCCTCGTACACCTCACGACCCCGGTTGAGCCGGCTGGCCAGCAGCGGGGGGACGCGCTCGCCGCCGATCAGCCCGGAGCCGAGGACGACCACGAAGTCCACGTCCCGGCGCGGCCGGTGGCGGCCGTACAGGAAGGCGTAGCCGACGAAGCAGACGAAGAGGAAGGAGATGTAGCCGACCACCAGGACGGCGGTGCCCGCCAGGATGGCGAGCCGCGGTGAGTGGGTGACGAGGGCGGCGCCCAGCAGCGCGATGACGGCGATGATGCCGAGCCCGGCCAGTAGGGACAGCAGGTTGGCCGGGCGGGTGCCCTCCTTGCGGATCATCGTCACGCCGTTGGCGAGCAGGAACCAGACCAGGGCCACCGTTCCGACGGTGGGCAGCAGGATGATCGCCACCGCCGCGAGCTCCGCCACCAGCGTGGGTGCCTTGCGGAGTTCGGCGAGCAGGGCGAGGGAGAGGAGTGAGACGGCGATGCCGAGCAGGACGGCGTTGCTGAACTGGCGGCGGTCGCGCAGCACCCCGATTCCGAACAGCAGGAAGAACAGGGCGGCTGGGGCGTAGGCGAGCATGGGTCGTATCGTAGGGGGAGCCGACGTGTAGATCATTCGTACGAACAGCCCGGACGCTGCAGGCACCGCAGGGTCCCGGCCCCACGGTGCCCGGGGTATCCGCCGACGGCTCCCGCCTACTTCAGCAGGAAGTCGTACACCGCCTGCCGTCCGGCCGGGTTCGCCGCGCGGTTCTGCACCGAGTGCGCCGCCCCGGGCACGATCACGATCTGCGGGTGGTGCGCCGACTGGGCCTGCTGGTACAGCAGTTCGTACGGTGTGGCGATGTCCCGGTCGCCGCCGAGCAGGAGCACCGGGACGTCGGGCAGCTTGCGGTGCGCCGAGGGCACCGGCGGCACGGGCTCGCGCGGCCAGTCGAGGCAGACCAGGAGGCTGCCGAGCCCGGTCGCGGTCGCCGGGTCGAACGGCCAGGTCTGTTCGGCGGTGAGCCGCTGCCGGGTGCGCTCCAGGGCGGCCGCGCGGCCCGCGACCGGGGTGTCGGTGCTGCCCCAGGGGAAGCGGGCGTCGGCGCACACGGTGGCGGAGTGCAGCCCCTGGCTGAGGTCCTCGGCCGGGGCGGCGTCGACGACCTGGTGGACAAGGGCGAAGAAGTCCTGGAGCTTCGCGGGCTGCCCGGCAGCGGCCTCGTGCAGGATCTCCGGGACGCCGCCGAAGTCCGGGTCGATGAACTCGTAGCCGGTGAGCGCGCTGAGGATCTGCGCCCCGTTGCCGTAGCGCCGGACGGTGGCGGCGAGGTCGGCGGCCGGGTCGGTGGTGCAGCCGGTGGCCCGGCAGGCGGCCCGCAGGACCCGGGCGCTCGCGGGCATCGCGGCCAGGTCGAGCGGGTCGAAACCGCTTTGGGGCGCCACCGAGTCGAGCACCAGCCGCGCCACCCGGGAGGGGTGGGCGAGGGCGTAGCGCTCGGCGACGATGGTGCCGTAGGAGACGCCGTCCAGAGTGAGGCGCCGGGCGCCGAGGGCGCGGCGCAGCAGGTCGATGTCGGCGACGGTGTCCGCCGTGCTGTAGTGGCGGGCGTTCGGGCCGAGGGCAGTGGCGCAGTCGGCGATGGACTGCTTGCGGGGCACGGCGAGGTCGGAGGAGCCCATGTCCTCCTGGAGGCCGGGGCACTGGAGTGCGCCCCGGCCGGTGCCGCGCTGGTCGAACACCACCAGGCGGTAGTCCTTGAGGACGGGCTCCAGCTTGCCCGCCATCCGTCGGATCGAGGAGACGCTGGACTGACCCGGGCCGCCGGAGAGGAACAGCAAGTCGCCCCTGGGCGCCGTGGTGTTGCCGGTGAGGGCCACCTCGAGGTCGAGGGTGCCGGGGGTGGCGCCGCTGTGGTCGAGCGGGACGGTGAGGGTCCCGCAGATGAACTCGGGTGCGTCCGGGCAGGGCGCCTGTCCGGTGATCCCGCCGGAGCGGTCCGGTCCGGCCGTGGCTGCGAAGCCGACCCCTGGGGTGGCCAGGGTGGTGCCGGCGATCACCGCGACGGCTCCCAGCAGAGCGGTGACACGGCCGCGTGTGCTCGTCATGTTCGTCCTTCCGCTCGCGCCGCGCCCGTGCTGACGCGGTCACGCGACCAGCCTGCGCCCCGGGTCGTTCGATGGCGAGCGTTCGGACGGGGAGTCGCCGGTGACGAACCGTCAGGAAATCTTCGGGCGAGTTCGGGCGGATCCCGGCGCATCCCGGCGGATCCCGGCGAGTGCGGCCGGGCTCAGGCGAAGCGGTCGACGGCCGCGAGGAGGGCCTCGGCCATCTTCGGGCTGCCGGTGTGACCGGCCTCGTCGATCACCGTCAGCTTCGCGTCCGGCCAGGCCTTGGTCAGTTGCCAGGGGGTGTCAAGCGGTCCGCCGAGGTCGAGCCGGCCGTGGATCAGCTCGCCGGGGATCCCGGCCAGTCGGTGGGCGTCGCGCAGCAGTTGGTCGTCCGGGAGGAAGGCCCGGTGCGAGAAGTAGTGCGCCGTGATCCGGGTGAAGGCCATCAGGGCGTCGGAGGGCCGGTCGGAGTAGGCGTTCGGTTTGCCCAGCACCTCGTGCGAGATCACCGCGTCCTCCCAGGCGGCCCAGGCCTGCGCGGCGACCCGCCGGACGCCTTCCTCCGGGCTGTTGAGCTGTCGGCTGTAGGCGGCGAGCAGCTCGAACACGTCGCCGTCCCGGTCGGCGGCGGGCAGGAAGTCGCGGAACTCCTCCCAGGGGCCCGGCAGGAAGCGGCCGACGCCCCGGTAGAGCCACTCGATCTCCGCGGGGCGGGTCGTGGTGACCCCGCAGATCACGATCGCGGAGACCCGTTCCGGGTGGGCCTGCGCATAGGCGAGGATCAGCGTGGAGCCCCAGGAACCGCCGTACAGCAGCCACTTGTCGATGCCCAGGTGCTCGCGCAACCGCTCCAGGTCGGCGATCAGGTGCGCGGTGGTGTTGTGCTCCAGCCCGGTCGACGGGTCGGCGGCGTGGGGGAGGCTGCGTCCGCAGCCGCGCTGGTCGTACTGGACGACGCGGTAGCGCCGCGGGTCGAAGTACCGCCGGGAGCCCGGGTTGTGGCCCGAGCCGGGCCCGCCGTGCACCACCACGGCGGGCTTCCCGTCCGGGGCGCCGGAGGTGTTCCAGTGGATCCGCTGCCCGTCGCCGACGTCCAACAGGCCCTGGGCGTACGGCTCGTCGTGCTGGTACGGCTCGGGCATCGGGAACTCCTCCGTGGACGTTCGGGCGGGGCGCCGGGTGAGCCTACCGGGCGTCCGGGAGTTCAGAGTCCGATGTTTAGCCCGAAGGCGGTGTCGAAGGAGGCGTACCCGACGCAGAGGATCAGCCAGAGGCCGAGTACGCCCGTGATCCCGGCGGTGATCCGCCCGAGTCGGGTGCGCTGCTCCTTCGGTCGGCGCCGGTGGCGGATGCCGTGGACGAGGCCGAGCAGGCCGAGGGCGGCGAGCGCGTACCCGGCGCCGGGGCTGGCCCGGTGGAGTGTCCGGGCGAGGAAGAAGGCCCCCGCCAGCGAGGCCGTGGTGAGGGCGAGGAGGACCACCCCGCCGACGGCCTCGAGGACGAACTCGCCGAGGCACCCGGCCGAGTCGCGGGCGAGGCCGGTGGCCAGTCCGACCTGACCGCCGGGGACGGGGGTCGGGTCCCCGGGCTGGTGCCCCGCCGGTTCCTGTGCCGACTGCTGCTCGGTCATGCCCCGCCGCCCCTTTGCCCGCCCTTTACCTGGTGGGTATGGTAGCCGACCGCCGCGGCTGCGCCGCTGGTCAGCGGCGGTCGGGCGGCAGCAGGGCGGCCAGTCCGTCGAGGACGCGCTGGACGCAGAAGTCGAAGCGGGCGTCCATGTCCGGGCCGGTGATGTGGTCGGCGAGGTCCGTGAGGTTGGGGTACTGCTCCGGGGGCAGGCCGCGGAAGAGGTTCCCGGCGTCGGCGGCGATGTCCCGGCGGCTGGCGCCGAGCGCCTCGGCGGCGGAGAGCGGCGACTGCTCCTGGAGCACGAAGCCCTGGACGAAGGCGCCCAGCAGGTAGCTGGCCATGGCGGTGTCGGCGTCGGAGAACCCGGCGGAGCGGAGCCGGTCGAGCTGGTCCTCCAGCAGGTTGAACAGGTACGGCCCGGGGGCGAGGCGGCCGGCCACGACCTTGGCGGCGTCGCGGTTGCCGAGCAGCAGCCGGCGGTAGCTGGCGCAGTACTCGTACAGCTCGACCCGCCAGTCGGCCTGGCGCGGCGGGGGTTCGGCCGAGGCGAGGATCGCGTCGCTGAGCAGGTCGAGCAGTTCCTGCTTGTTGCGGACGTGCCAGTACAGCGAGGCCGCCTTGACGCCGACCTCGGCGGCGACCTTGCGCATCGAGAGCCCGTCCAGGCCGTCCCGCTCCAGGACGCGCAGCGCGGCCTGGGTGAGGGCTTCGCGGGTGAGGGCGGGGGTCGCGTCGTCGTTCTGCGGCATGGCTGTGCGGACGCCTCCGGTGGCGGGTCAACGGTGTGGCGGGTCAACAGTGCCACGCCCGCTCGGCCGGTGAATCCGCAGGTCGGGAATTCGGCTTGCGATCTAACAGTGTTAGGGGCAGTCTGTGCGTGTCACATCAGGCCCTAACACCGTTAGGGATGGAATCGGGAGGGACCTCCATGGGGGAGCCGAGTACGCGCCGCAGGAAGCAGCTGGCGCTACTGACGCTCTGCGTGGCGATGTTCATGGCCATGCTGGACAACGTCGTCGTCAACGTCGCCCTGCCCCGCATCGGGCAGGACCTGGACGCCGGGGTCAGCGGCCTCCAGCGGGTCGCCGAGGGCTACAGCCTGGTCTACGCCGCACTCGTCCTGACCGGCGGCGCGCTCGGCGACCGCCACGGCCGCACCCGGACGTTCGTGCTGGGCCTGGGCCTGTTCACGGTCGGTTCCGCGGTGGCCGCGCTCGCCGGGACGATCGGGGTGCTGGTCGGCGGCCGGATGGTCCAGGGCGTGGGGGCGGCGCTGCTCACCCCGGGCAGCCTGACCCTGCTGCGCCACGTGTTCACCGACGAGGGCGAGCGCACCAGGGCCATCGGTGTGTGGTCGGGGGTGTCCGCGCTGGGCCTGTCGATCGGCCCGGTGATCGGCGGCCCCATGGTCGAACACCTCGGCTGGGCCGCCGTGTTCTGGATCAACGTGCCGATCGGCGTGGTCGGGATGGTGCTCGCCGCCAAGGTCCTCCCGGGGATCCCGCCGCGGGCCCGGCGGATCGACTTCGGCGGCTTCGTGCTCTCGGCGGCGGGCCTCGGCCTGCTGGTGTACTCCCTGATCGAGGGTCCGGCACGGGGCTGGACCGACCTCCGGGTGGTGGGCTGCGGCGGCGCCGCCGTCGTCCTGCTGGTCGCCTTCCTGCTGCTCGAACTGCGGCTGGCCGAGCCGATGCTGGAGCTGCGGCTGTTCCGGGACGGCGCGCTGAGCGGTGCGCTGCTGAGCGGCTTCATGGTCAGCTTCGGGATGTTCGGGGCGCTGTTCTTCCTGCCGCTGATGATGCAGGGCGTGCTCGGTTGGTCCCCGTCCGGTGCGGCCTACGGCGGGCTGCCGATGACCGCGATGCTGGTGGTGGCGGGTCCGCTGTCCGGCCGCCTGGCGGCCCGGTACGGCCCCCGGCCGCCGATGGTGCTCGGGCTCGCCCTCTGCGCGGTCGGCCTCGGCGGGCTGTCGCTGTACGGCGACCACGCCCACTACCCGGAGTACCTCTGGACGCTGTTCACGCTCGGCTTCGGCATGGGCCTGACCTTCACCCCGATCTCGATCGCGGTGATGCAGCGGGTCGCTCCGGCGCAGACCGGGATGGCCTCGGCGACCGTCAACACCCTGCGCGAACTCGGCGGCGTGCTCGGGATCGCGGTGCTCGGCGCCGTCCTGACCAACCGGATGACGGATCAGCTGAGCGCTGCCCTGCACCGGCTGGGCCTCCCGGCGGAGGCCGTCGGTCCGATCGCGGCCGCGCCCACCGGTGCGGCGCACGGCGGTGCTGGCGCGAGCGGCGCGCTGCCCGCGCCGGTGCGGCAGGCGGTGGACGGCGCCTTCGTCGACGGCATCCACCTAGCGCTGCGCTGCGGCTCGGCCGCGTTGGCCGTCACCGCCGTGCTGGTCGCGGTGCTGCTGGGCCGGGCCCGTCCGCTCGTCCAGGCCGGTCCAGGCGCACCGCAGCCGGCGGAGCCGGCCGGGGCCCGCTCCGCCTGAGCGGCACCGGTCAGGCGGAGTTCGGGCGGAGTTCGGGCGGGATCCCGCACGGGATTCCGTACGGATCTCGTACGGGCTTTCGTGCGGGCTTTCGTGCGGGATTTCGTACGGTGCGTCGGAGGTGGTGGGGCCGCCGCCTCAGCGGATGCCCTCCACCGCCGCCTGGGCAGCCCGGGCCAGTTCCCGCCGGGCCCCCGCCCGGGTGGGCTGCGGTCCGGGCGGCGGGATCGGCGGCAGGAAGGTCACCTCGGCGACCAGCCCGCGCACCGCGACCACCCGGGCGAGCGAGGTGAGCAGCCCGTCGTCGCCGATGAAGGCGGGCGCACTGGTCGGCCGCCCGTCCGCGAGCCGGTAGCGGATCGTCACCGGCTGGACGAAGGCGCCCGCCTCGACCGCGGCCTGGAACAGGGCCGGCCGGAAGCGTCCGCTCTCCCGCCCGCACCAGGTCGACCCTTCCGGGAAGACGATCACCGGGTGTCCGGAGCGCAGCACCTCGGCCACCGCCGCCACGGTGTCCGGGAGCGTGCGCAGCCGGTCGCGGTCCAGGAACACGGTGCCGCCCCAGGCGACCAGCGGCCCGAGCACCGGCCACCGCCGGACCTCGGTCTTGGCCAGCGACCGGCCCGGGCGACCGGCCGCGAGCAGCGGGATGTCCAGCCAGGACACGTGGTTGGCGACCACCAGCGCCCCGTCGGCGCCGACCGCCTGCCCGCCGACGGCCCCGGACGACCCGCCGACCCCGGCCGTCCGGGCCGTCCCGAGGTGGACGGTCACCCCGAGGCTGCGCAGCACCACCCGGGCCCAGAGCCGGGTCAGCTGGTCCCGGGCGCCGTAGGGCAGCAGGCGCACCGGCAGGCTGAGCAACACTCCGGCCAGCACCGCCACCAGGCAGCCGGTCAGCCGCAGCACCCGCCGGGGGTGCGAGACCTCCGGTGCGCGTTCGCCCAGGCAGGTCTCCGGCCGGCAGGGCGCGGTGGGCAGCCAGACGCTCATGACGGGGTGCCCAGGCTGGCCGCTCCGGACAGGAAGTGCCGCAGGTAGCGCGGGTCGGTGCGCTCCAGCGACAGCAGGACGTACAGGTCGGCGCAGTTGAAGTCCGGGTCGTGGGCGGGCTCGCCGCAGACCCAGGCGCCGAGCCGCAGGTAGCCGCGGAGCAGGGCGGGCAGGGCGCCGCGCTCGGCGCGCGGCACGCCGGTGGCGTCCCAGCGGCGGTGCGGGGTGACCCGGTACTCCTCGGGGGCCAGGTACTTGGCGCTGACGGTGTCCCAGACCCGGGCCGCGGTGGCGCCGCCGTCCTCCAGGTCGATGGAGCAGCAGCCGCCGACCCAGGTGTTGCCGGTGTCGGCGAGGTAGCGCGCGATGCCGCCCCACATCAGGTTGATGACGGCGCCGTTGCCCCGGTGGTCGGGGTGGATGCAGGAGCGGCCGAGCTCGACCAGGCCGGGTCGGACGGGCGCCAGCGCGGAGAGGTCGAACTCGTTGTCGGAGTACAGCCGTCCGGCCCGGCGGGCGGCCTCGGGGCGGAGCAGCCGGTAGGTGCCGACGACGGCGCCGTCCTGGCCCTCGCGGACCAGCAGGTGGTCGCAGTACTGGTCGAAGGGGTCGACGTCGAGTCCGGCGACGGGGCTGTGCAGGACGGCGCCGAGCTCGGCGCCGAAGACCTGGTGGCGCAGCCGCTGGGCGGCGCGCACGTCGTCCTCGTCGCGGGCGAGGGAGACGGTGTAGGCGGCCGGTGCCGGGGCCGGCCGGGTGCGGGGCGCGGGGACCGCCGGGGCGTCGTGGGTGGGGGCGACTGCGGACGGAGCGTACGTGGGGACGGTGGTCATGGCGGACCCTCCAGGGCAGCACGATCGGCGGTGCCGTGGATCACCAGGGCACCGTCCCGGCCCGCAGGGGGTGGTGCATCGGGCGCGGACCGGTCCCCGTATGTGTCTCCAAGCCGGTTGGCATTCACGTTGCGGCCCGGAGGAGCGCAGATGTGCACCTGTTGAATGGGACCACCCGTGGCGGGCCTTGGCCTGCCGGTCACCTGCCCGGCACCGGGCGGTCGTTCGTCCGAGGTGGACAACGGGGGCGCGCGCCTGCAACGTGCGCGCCCCCGTGCCTCCGTGCCCCCGTGCCCCCGAGCGGTGCGCCGGGGATCAGAACGCCTGCCAGCCCCGCGGGTCGACGCCGCCCGGGACGGCGCCGTCCGGCCCGTACGGCTCGCGGGTGTAGACGAAGGAGCCGACGTCCAGGTGGCTGACCGTGCCGTCCGGGTGCCGGACCACCCGCAGGGTCTCGCCCGCGTAGTAGTTGTCCAGGCCGAGCCAGCTGCCGTCCGGCTGCGGCCGGAAGCGGGACCCCCGGCCGGTGCCGGCCAGCGGGGTCAGTTCCAGGACGCCCTCGGCGCGCAGCCGCAGCGCGTTGGGCGCGGCGCCCCAGTACCAGGGGCCGGTGAGCGCGAGCAACTCCTCGTCCACCTCGGACAGCGGGCGCCAGGGCGCGGGCAGCCGGGGCTCGTGGGTGGCCGTGATCTCGATCAACTGGGCGGTCAGCAGTGAGGTGTTGGCGGCGCCGGTGGCGTTGGACAGGGCGAAGGCGGCCAGGCCGTCCTCGGCGCTGACCCACAGGCAGGCCGTGAAGCCGGGCATCGAGCCGGTGTGGCCGTACAGCACCCGGCCCTCGTGGCGGCGCAGTTGCAGGCCGAGGCCGTAGCCGGAGGTCCAGTCGGCGTCCTCCGGGCCGACCGCGGGGCGGCGCATCTCGGCGAGGGTGTCGGACGTGAGCACCTTGTCGTCGCCGGCGGCGAGGAAGGCCGCCCAGCGGGCCAGGTCGGCACCGGTGGACCAGAGTTGGCCGGCCGGGCCCATCAGACCGGTGTCGGTGAGCGGTTCGGGCAGCATGACGTCGGCCCACGGGTGGACGGCGAAGCCCCCGGCGTGCGGGTGCTCGGGCAGCAGGGTGGTGCGGTCCATGCCGAGCGGGGCCAGCACCTCGCGGCGCAGCGCCTCGCCCCACGGCTCGCCGCGCAGTCGCTCGACCAGTGCGCCGAGCAGCGCGTAGCCGGGGTTGGAGTAGTGGTGGCGGCGCCCGGCCGGGTGCTTGAGCGGGCTCGACTCCTCCAGCAGGTCGCCGAGTTCGGGCCGCAGCGCGCCGTCGGTCCGCTCCC
Organism: Kitasatospora sp. NPDC058162; assembly: GCF_042884005.1. Lineage (NCBI taxonomy): Bacteria > Bacillati > Actinomycetota > Actinomycetes > Kitasatosporales > Streptomycetaceae > Kitasatospora > Kitasatospora sp. NPDC058162. The sequence continues at coordinate 830,235 of NZ_JBHVUS010000001.1, read as the reverse complement.
ACCAGGGCTGGGGCGTCTCGGCGGCGAGCCCGCCGGAGTGCGCGAGCAGCTCGGCGACGGTGACGCCGTCGGCCGGGGTGCCGGGCAGGTGGCGGCCCAGCGGGTCGGCCAGGTCGAGCAGGCCCTCGTCGCGCAGCCGCAGCACCAGCACCGCGACGAAGGTCTTGGTGAGCGAGCCGATCCGGTACTGGACGTCCAGGTCCGGCGCGTGGCCCTCGATCATGCTGCGGGCACCGCTCCACACGGGTCGGCCGTCCCGCACCACCCCCGCCACCAGCGAGGGGGTGCGGCCCTCGGCCTGGGCGACGGCGATCCGGTGCAGCAGGGCGCGTCGGGTGGTCGGCAGCAGCTCGTCGGGCAGATCGGTCATGTGATCACTTGTCGGCATGCTGGGGACCCTAGCCGAGCCGACGCCGGGAGCCGGGCGATTATCCGCCCAGCCAGCCGCGCAGCCGTCCGCCGAGCCCTCCGTTCGGCTGTCCGCCCAGCCCTCCGTTCGGCTGTCCGCCCAGCCCTCCGTTCGGCTGTCCGCCCGGCTGTCCCGCTCCGTCCGTCAGCGGCGGCAGTTCCGGCTGTTCCAGCCACGCCTCGAACAGTGGGCCGAGCGGGGTGGCGGTGTACCGGGAGGCGTGCGCGAGCAGGTCGCCGGTGGCGACCACGCCGTGCCGGTTGATGCCGGTCCAGTCCCGCAGCATCGCGAAGAACGCGTCCTCGCCGAGTGCCTGCCGCAGCGCGTGCACCGCCAGGCCGCCGCGCTGGTACAGCCGGTCGTCGAACATCAGCCGGCGGCCCGGGTCGCCGAGCCTGAGGTCCTGCGGCAGCCCCGCCAGCAGCCGGTGCGCGGCGGCGGCGTGCACGGCCGCGGCCGGGCCCCCGGCGTGCTCGGACCAGAGCCACTCCGCGTACTTGGCGAAGCCCTCGTTGAGCCAGATGTGCCGCCAGTCGGCGATCGTGACGCTGTTGCCGAACCACTGGTGGGCCAGCTCGTGCGCGATCAGCCGCTCCCGTTCCCAGCCGCCGCCCAGGTGGTTGGTGCCGAAGGTGGCCACGCCCTGGGCCTCCACCGGGACGTCCAGCTCCTCGTCCGCGACCACCACCGCGTACTCGCCGAACGGGTACGGCCCGAAGACCTCGGCGAAGTACGCCATCATCTCGGGCTGCCGGGCGAAGTCCCGGGCGAAGTCCTCGGCGAGCCGCGGCGGCACGTACCCGGTCTGCGGCACCGCCGGACGGGCGGCCGACGCCACCGGCCGTTCCGGCGCCACCGGTTGGCCCGGCGCCAGGGGCTGGCCCAGCGCCACCGGCTGGTAGTGCCCGATCGAGACCGTCACCAGGTACGGCGAGGTCGGCGCGCTCTGCTCGTACACCCAGGTGGTGCTGGACGCCCGGGTGGTCCGGGTGAGCAGCCGCCCGCCGCTGAGCACCGTGAACGGGGACGGCGTGGTGACCGCCAGCTGGTACGTCGCCTTGTCCGCGGGCCGGTCGTTGCACGGGAACCAGGACGGCGCGCCGATCGGCTGGCTGGCCACCAGCGCGCCCTCGGTCAGCTCCTCCCAGCCCAGGCCGCCCCACGGGCTGCGCACCGGGCGGGGGTTGCCGGTGTAGTGCACCTCGACGGTGAAGGCCGCGCCCGCCGCGAGCGCCTTCGCCGGGCGGATCCGCAGCTTGCCGCCGCGGTGGGTGTAGCGGGCGGCCTTGCCGTCGACCAGCACCCGCCCGATCCGGAACTCGGCCAGGTCGAGCGCGAACTCGGCCAGGGCCGCGTCCGCGACCGCGCTCAGCCGGGCCGAGCCGGCCAGCCGGTTGGGCCCGGGCCGGTAGTCCAGCGCGAGTTCGTAGCGGTGCACCCGGTAGCGGTGGTCGCCGCTGGTGGGGAAGTAGGGGTCCGGGCCGGGGGCCGCGGGCTGGGCGTGCTTGGGCTTCACGGGGGCGGGCGCTTCCTGCGGGCCGGGACGGGGGGTCGTACCGGGGGGAGGGCTGGTCACGACGTGGTCTGCCACGCCTCGATGGGGTTGCCCAGCCACCGCGTGTCCGCGGGGACGGACTCGGCCCGCATCACCAGCGAGGCCGGGCCCAGCGTGCTGCGCTCGCCCACCGTGCTGCCGGGCAGCACGATCCCGCCCGGGCCCAGGGTGGCGCCCTCGCGGAGGACCACAGTATCCATCCGCATGATCCGGTCGTGGAAGAGGTGGGTCTGCACCACGCAGCCCCGGTTGACGCTGACCCCGTCGCCGAGGGTGACCAGGTCGGCCTCCGGCAGCCAGTAGCTCTCGCACCACACGCCGTGCCCGACCTTGGCACCGAGCGCCCGCAACCACAGGTTCAGCACCGGGGTGCCCGGCACCGCGCCGACCAGCCACGGCACCGCCAGCACCTCGACGAAGGTGTCGGCGAGCTCGTTGCGCCACACGAAGCCGCTCCACAGCGGGTGCTCGACCGCCCGGAACCGGCCGACCAGCAGCCACTTCGCGGCCACCGCGACCAGGCAGGCCACCCCGCCCGCGGCCAGCAGCAGCAGACCGGAGAGCAGCGCCGCCCGCACCGGGGAGCCGGCCGCCAGCCAGGACAGCGCGGCCACCGTCAGCAGCCCCAGCGCCCCCGAGGCGAGCACCGGCAGCAGCCGGGCCAGCTCGACCAGCCCGCGCGCCCAGCGCAGCCGGGCCGGCGGCTCGTAGGTCAGGCTCTGGTCGCCATGGTCCGCCGCGCGCGGCAGCCGCATCGGCGGCATGCCCAGGTACGAGCCGCCCTTCTTCGCCTTCGCCGGCGTCGCCGACAGCACGCCCACCAGGCCCCGCTTGGGCACCGAGCGGCCCGGCGCGGTCATCCCCGAGTTGCCGAGGAAGGCCCGGTCGCCGACCTTCGCCTCGCCCAGGCGCATCCAGCCGCCGCCCAGCTCGTACGGGGCGATCAGGGTGTCGTCGGCCAGGAACGCGCCGTCCCCGACGGTGGTCAGGCTGGGCAGGGCCAGCACCGTGGACACCTCGGCGCCGCGGCCGACCCGCATCCCCAGTGCCCGCAGCCACAGCGGGGTGACCAGCCCGGCGTACAGCGGGAACAGCACCTCGCGGGCCCGGTCCATCAGCTGGCTGACCGTCCACGCCTGCCAGCTGACCCGGCCGTGCAGCGGGTGCACCCCGGGCACCAGGCCGAGGCTCAGCAGCCGGACCAGCACCACCAGCTGCGCCGCGTACAGCGCGCCGTAGGCCAGGGTGGCGGGCAGCAGGCCGAGCAGGGCGCCGCCGAGCGCCGGGCCGAGGTCCGCGCCCTGGTCGACGAAGCGGGAGAGCACGGCGAGGGCGGCCGCGGCGGGCAGTACCGGGAGCAGGCCGAGCAGGGCGTCGCCCGCGCCGTACAGGGCGGCCCAGACGGGCCGGCGGGCGGGCTGCCCCTCGGGCCAGGACCACTCGGCCCGGCCGAGCTTGACGGCGGGGGCGCCGCCCCAGCGCTGGCCGGTGGGCACGTGGCCGGTGACGCTGGAGCCGGGCAGCACCTGGGCGCGCTTGCCGACCCGGGCACCGGGCAGCAGCGTCGAACGGGTGCCGACCACCGCGTCGGCGCCGACCTTGATCTGGCCGACCTCCAGTCGGTCGCCGTCCAGCCAGTAGCCGGACAGGTCGACCTCGGCCTCGACGGCGCAGCCCCGGCCCAGCTTGAGCAGCCCGGTGACCGGCGGCAGCGAGTGCAGGTCCACCTCCTTCGCGACCTTGGCGCCGAGCACCCGGGCGTAGGGGACCAGCCAGGCGCCGGACAGCCCGGTCGCGCCGCTCAGCTCGGTGAGCCGCTCGGCCGCCCACAGCCGCAGGTGCACAGCGCCGCCGCGCGGGTAGCTGCCGGGGCGCAGACCGCGCAGCAGCAGCCGGGCGCCGCCGGCCCCGATCGCGAGCCGGCCCGGCGAGCTGTACAGCACGAGCGCGCCCGCGCCGACCGCCCACCAGGAGGCGGTGGGCGCCCACGGGTAGTCGCCGAAGTGGGCGAGCAGGTTCCCGGCGGCCAGCAGGGCGACCGTCCAGCGCAGGCCGACCACGGTGAACAGCGGGATCAGCAGGAGCAGCTGGAGCAGCTTGGCCCGGGTCGGCACCAGGGTGACGGTACGGGCCTCGCCGCCGTCGGGGGCCGTGCGCTCCAGGTGGCGGGCGAGCTTGCGCAGCGTCGGGTGCTGGTAGACGTCCAGCACGGCGGCGCTCGGGTAGCGGGTGCGCAGCAGGGTGGTCAGCCGGGCGGCGGCCAGGCTGCCGCCGCCGATCGCGAAGAAGTCGTCGCGCGCGCTGGCCACCTGGACCCCGAGGATCTCGGACCACTGCTCGGCCAGCCAGGCCTCGGTGCCGTACAGCTGCTCGTTCGGCCCGGCGGCCTCCAGCTCGGGCAGCGGCCAGGGCAGGGCGTTGCGGTCGACCTTGCCGGAGGTGCGGGTGGGCAGGGTCTCGACCGGGGCGAGCAGCGGCACCAGGGCGGCGGGCAGCTCGGCGCGCAGCCGTTCGACGGCCTGCTCGCGGTCGAAGCCGTCCTGGACCACCAGGTAGCCGACCAGCAGCTGGTTGCCGCCGCGCGCGGTCCGCACGGCCGCGGCCGCGCCGGCCACGCCGGGCAGCGCCTGCAGGGCGGCGTCCACCTCGCCGAGTTCGATCCGGCGCCCGCCGAGCTTGATCTGCTCGTCGGTGCGGCCGAGGAACAGCAGACCGGCCGGGTCGGCCTGGACCAGGTCACCGCTGCGGTAGGCGCGCTCCCAGCCCAGCGAGGGCAGCGGGGCGTACTTCTCGGCGTCCTTCTCCGGGTCGAGGTAGCGGGCCAGGCCGACGCCGCCGATCACCAGCTGGCCGGTGCCGCCGGGGGCGACCGGCTGCCCGGCGTCGTCGACCACGGCGAGGTCCCAGCCGTCCAGCGGCAGGCCGATCCGGACCGGTCCCTCGCCGGTGAGCAGCGCGGCGCAGGCGACCACGGTGGCCTCGGTCGGGCCGTAGGTGTTCCACAGCTCGCGGCCCTCGGTGACCAGGCGCTGCACCAGCTCGGGCGGGCAGGCCTCGCCGCCGAAGATCAGCAGCCGGACCTCGTCGAGCGCCTCGGCGGGCCACAGCGCGGCCAGCGTCGGGACGGTGGAGACCACGGTGATCTCCTGGTCGGCCAGCCAGGGGCCCAGGTCGGCGCCGCTGCGCACCTGGGAGCGGGGGACGGGCACCAGGCAGGCGCCGTGCCGCCAGGCCAGCCACATCTCCTCGCAGGAGGCGTCGAAGGCGACCGACAGTCCGGCCATCACCCGGTCGCCCGGGCCGATCGGCTCCTCCTGGAGGAAGAGCGCGGCCTCGGCGTCGACGAAGGCGGCGGCGTTGCGGTGGGTGACCGCGACGCCCTTGGGCTTGCCGGTGGAGCCGGAGGTGAAGATGATCCACGCGTCGTCGGCGGGGGAGGGGCGGCGCTCCGGGGCGGGCGCGCGTTCCGCGGTGGGCGCGCGCTCCGCGGTGCTGCTCAGCGCGCGGTCGGCGCCGAGCACGGCGGCCACGGCGGCCTCGCCGAAGACCAGCTGGGCGCGCTCGTCCGGGTCCTCGGCGTCCACCGGGACGTAGGCGGCGCCGGCGGCGAGCACGGCGAGGATCGAGACGTACAGGTCGTTGGTGCCGGAGGGCACCCGGATGCCGACCCGGTCGCCCGGGCCGATCCCGGTGGCGGCAAGGCGGCGGCGGAGCTTCTCGACCTCGGCGGCCAGCGCCCGGTAGCTGAGCACGGTGCGCCCGTCGTCCAGGGCCGGCTCGTCGGGGTGGGCGTGCACGGTGGCGTCCAGCACGTCGACCAGGGTGCGCGGGGCGGCGGCCGGGCGGCCGGGGAGCAGGGCGTGCGGGGGTGCGGCCTGCGGTGCTTCGCCGGTCTGCGGTGCCTGACCGTCTTGCGGTGCCCGGTCGGCCAGTGGTGCCGGTGCGTGCTGCTTCGGGTGGCTCGGTTCAGCTGTCATGGCGGCCCATGCGCTCCTCGTCCTCGCCCCGTTCCTACCGCTGTCCGGCCCTTGGGGCGGCGGGATCACCGGCTTGACCGGTGACCCCACTCCGGGGCCGGAGCGGACAACCCGACCGATGGTAGCCCCGGGGCGGCGAACTGGCAGCGGCTGACAGGAGGCTCAACTCGGCCTTGACCGGCCTAACCTGACGTTACGTCAGACAACAACTGATGCTTCTTCGCATCGATGTGACGATCTGTCAGTCGAATTGACGGATCGTCAGGTCGATTTTCCGATCGTGACCCATGCCACAGTAAATACTGCTCCATCCGGGTGGCGGGCCGGGCTGCCCGGTGCTGCGCCCGGCCCGCCGGGTGTCCCCGGACGGGTCGGGCGATCAGCGGAAGTGCGGCAGGTGCTCGCCGAGGAAGGCCTCCAGGCTGCGCGGGGAGCGCCCGGTCAGACGGGTGAAGGTGTCGTCCGGCACCTCCTTGCGGACCACCGCGAGCTGCTGGATCTCCACCACGTGGCCGGCCAGCCAGTCCGGCATCCCGGCCCGGCCGACCAGGTGGGCGTGCAGCTCGCCGGGAGCCAGGTCGAGGTAGCGGACCGGCCGGCCGAGCAGCTCGCCCAACAGTGCGGTGAGCTCCGGATAGCTGTAGGCCCGCCCGCCGGTGAGCGGGTAGGTGCCGCCGGCCAGCTCCGGGCGGGTCAGCACCTCCGCCGCGGCGTCGCCGATGTCCCGGACGTCCACGTAGTTGCACCGGGCCTGCCCCATCGCGCCGTGCACCACCCCGCCGGCGGCGATGCCGGGCGCCAGGAGCAGCAGCTTCTGCAGGAAGGCGTACGGCCGCAGGACGGTCGCGGTGACGCGCAGTGACCGCAGGTGCTCCTCGATCAGGTGGTGGCCCCGGGAGACGGCGACCGGGGAGTCCGGCTCGGCGGCGGGCGCGGACACCTTGACGATGTGCTCCACGCCGCAGTCGACGGCCGCCTCGATCGCGGCCAGCTCGTGCTGCACCTGGCGCGGGCCGTTGGCCATGGTGAGGAACAGCTGGTGCGCGCCCCGGAACGCCCGGCGCAGGGACGCCGGGTCGGCGGCGTCGGCCTGGAGGGTGGTGGTCCGGGCGAGCGTACGGTCGTCGAGCGCGGCGGCCAGTCGGGCGGGGTCGCGGCTGAGGGCGCGGGTCGGTGCGCCGAGGGCGGCCAGGCTGCGCAGGGTGGCGCCTCCGGTGGCGCCTGCGGCGCCCATGACGACGATCATGACGTCTGCCTTTCGGGTCGGGTCGTGGTGGGGAGTCGGTGCTGTGCCGCCCGGGTCGGCCGGCTGCCGCGCCAGCGCCAGGTGGTGATGGTCGCGGCGATCAGAGAGGAGACCGGCAGGTCGATCGGCAGCCGGCGCGGCCAGGGGCTGTCGGCGAGCGAGGGGAGGTGCGGGAGCCAGCGCGCGGCGGCCAGGCCGACGGCGAGGCCGAGGGCGGCGGCGAACAGGCCGGAGGCGGCGGCCGCGAGCGCCCGGGGTGTGCGGGGCGGGGTGGAACGGGCCGGTCGGCGGCGGAGCGCGGCGGCCACGAGGGCGGAGGTGCCGCCGATGGTGGTGAACGCGGCGACGGTCAGTTCCGGCTGCCGGGTGACGGCCCCGCCGATTCCGGCGCTGACGGCGGGCATCGCGTAGGAGGTCAGGACCTCCCGCCACAGGACGAAGGGCGGGGGTGCGCCGGGGGCCTTCTTGCTCACGGGAACTCCTCGGTGGATCCGGTGGGTGCGGTTTGTGTGGTTTGTGGCGTTGTGATTAGGCGCCTAAGTATTTGTGCTTAGGTTCCTAACTATCAGGGCGACGAGAAGGCGGGCCGCTCGGCGGCCCGCCGTCGGGCTCGGGTGGTGCTGCTGCCTCCGGGGCGGGGGTGGGTCAGTCCTCGGTGAGGGCGTCGATGCCCGCGACGATCCGGCCCAGCAGGTCCAGGAAGGTCGCGCGCTCCGCCACGGTGAGGCCGCTGACCAGCGACTGCATCCGGGCGAAGTGTTCGGGGGCCAGCTCGCGCAGCCGCTCGGCGCCGCGCGCGGTCAGGATCACCACGTTGCCGCGGCCGTCCTCGGTGGACGGCCGGCGGGCCACCAGTCCGTCCCGCTCCAGCCCGTCGACCAGGCCGGTCACGGTCGCCCGGGAGACCCCGAGGGTGGCGGCGAGCTGGGAGGGCGACTTCTCGCCGCCGTGGTCCTCCAGGTCCGCCAGCAGGCGGTACCGGCCGGTGGAGAGTCCGAAGCGCCCGAAGTGCACCTCCCCGGCCTGGCCGAGCCGCGCGCCTGCCGCCATCAGTCGGGCCGCGACCAGGATCGCCTGCGGATCGGCCGTGAGGCCGTAGCGGGCGATCTGGCGCCGGGCCTGGTCGATGCTGGGGGCGGCCGGACTGGCCTCGGGGTGCTGCGTCATGCAAGTAATATGGCGCCTAATCAGATCCTCGTCAAGCCGGACCGGCGGCTCCTGCCCGTGGGGCACGATTGGCGGCATCAACGTGATCCTCTACCACTGAGCCCGGTTCCAGCGCCCGGCTCAGGCGCGCCAGCCACTCCTGGGCCGTGCCCCGTACCTGCGGGTGGCGCGCTCGGAAGTCCGCCCACTCCTCGGGCCGCAGTGTCACCGCGTCCAGGCGCAGGGCATCCGCGGCCGCCGTGCCGCCGGGCCCGTGGCGGAACACCGCGCGCAGCAGTCGCGGGGACAGCTTGGCGTCCTGGGTCTCCGCGAGGAGGACGGCGTCGTAGAGGTCCTTGGCCCGCACCCCGGCCTCCGTGGCGCAGTCGGCGTGCAGCCACAGCAGTTTCCAGGCGAGCGACAGCTCACGGCTCGCGGTGCGTACGGCAGTCGGCGCGGTGCCGTCGGCGCGGGGGACCGCCGTCCACACGGGGGGCTCGGGGAGCCGCTCGTCGCGGGCGAAGTCCAGTGTCACCTCGCCCGGCGGGAGGCCTTCCGCGTGCCAGGGGATGACCAGGCGGATGCTCGGGGTGTCGTACTCCGCGTAGGTCCAGGTGCCGTCGTCCCGGGCGGCCGCCGGGTCGAGCACCAGGCCCGGGGCGACCGTCGGCCGCTCGCGCACCAGCTCGAGCAGGACGGCGTGGGGCGGGCGGGTCTCCGGCTCCGCTTCCAGGATCCAGTGCAGTCCCTCGGGCGGGAGCGCCGGCCGGCGGCCCCCGGCGTCGAAATCCTCGAACGTCCAGATCTCGTACCGGGCGGCGCCGTCGGCGGCCTCCGGCCACTGCTGCACGTCCGCCACCTCCGGCACGAACGGGTACGGGTGCCCGGGGTCGACGGGGAGCAGCAGGGGCTGGGGCACGATCCAGTCGAGGTCCGCCGGCTCCCGCGCATCGGCCCCCACCCAGGCCGGCATCACCATGCTTCCCCGCAGCACCAGTTCGTCCACCAGCGGGGACCCGGCCACGAGGGCGAGGAGGTGGTCGAGCACGGCCCGGTGCGCGCCGCGCCGTCGTTCGGCTTCCGGGGAGGAGGTCATCGGACGCACGGTCTCCCGTCGGTCTCGACGGCCGGTGCAGTCGGCCGTCTCGAACTCCCCCGCGAAATCCTTCACTTGTGGTGCCCCGCGCTTGCTCGTCGGTTCGCCGGCGGCCGACTGTACCGGCCGTCACTGACAGCCGGGCGTCGTCGTCGTCGCCGTCGCTGGCATCGCGGTGCGGCCGGCCGGGACCGCGGGGACGGGGGAGGCCTGCGGTCCCGGCCGTGGGAGGCACCGGCCGACGTGGGGGCGTGGCCGGTCTGCCCAGCAGCCCCGGCAAGGGGGTGGTGGGGCTGCTGTGATCCGGAATGCTAGACCGGCCCGAGGCCCGTGAACAGAGCCTTGACCTGCGATTTTTCGGCCGCGGACATGCCAGCGGACGGGGCGCCTCCGCAGCGGCCGGTCGCTCGGTGGGCGTGGGAGAGCGGACGTCAGAAGACGCAGGGGATGCCCCCGTCGGACTGGGCGTCGACGCCGGGGCCCTGCATCGGCAGGTTGGCGGCCGGGTCGTTCGCGGCGGGCGTCGGGGCGGCCGGCCGGTCGGAGGCGACGCCGTCGAAGGAGGTGCCGAGGGTGACCACGACGCGGCCGGCGCCGGTCGAGGCGGACTCGGTGGCGGTGACGCCGTAGCGGGCGGCGATCTGGTCGGCGGCTTCCTTGGCGCCCTTGCCGTAGGTCACCGTGGTGGTCTTCGACTTGGTGTGCGCCGGGCCGGTCGCACCCTCCTTGAAGCCCATGCCGACCAGGACCTTGGCCTCATTGGATGAGGAGACCCCGGCGGCCGAGGAGGCGTTGTACACGTCCACGGTGGCCGGGGTGACGGCGTGAGTGGCCGTCGGGGCCGGGGCCGGGGCCGGGGTGGCGGTCGGGCCGCCGCTCGGGGTGTCGGCGGGGGCGGGCGCGGGAGCCGCGGCGTCGGCGCCGCCGAACACCTGCTTGACCACCTTCTGGATCTTCGCCGGGGTGACGATGTTGACATCCTGCGGCGGGTCGCCCTTCTTGTCGGGCTTGTCGAAGGTCAGGGTGTTGAACTCGACGTTGCCGCCGGTCAGGGCCGGGGCCTGCTGGGCGAAGTCCAGGACGTTCCACTCGTTGTCGATCACCAGGTCCTTCTGCACCACGCCGAACAGCTTCTGCATCGCCCCGAGGTCGTTGATCACGCCCTGGTTCTTGAGCTTGTGCATCACCGAGGAGATGAAGGCCTGCTGGCGGTGGGTGCGGGCGAAGTCGTCGGAGTTGCCGTGGCCGTCGTCCAGGTTGTGGCGCTGGCGGACGAAGGACAGCGCGTCGGCGGCGTTGAGGTGGCTGACCCCGGCAGGGAGTTTGAGGCCGGTACCGCTGCCCTCGTGGGTGGCGGTCCGGGAGATGATCGGGTCGTCCACCGGGTGGGTCAGACAGACGTCGATCGGCTTGAGCGCGTCGGCGATGTCGTAGAAGCCCATCAGGTTGACCTCGGCGATGTGGTCCACCGGCTGGTCGACGAACCTCTGCACGGTGCGGATGGTGGCCGCGCGTCCGGCGTCCCGGCCCGCCTTCTCCAGGTCAGGACCCTTGAGCCCCTTGGCCTTCGGGCTCTTGTCGAACTTGTCCTTGGCGTTGCCGTAGGCTTCCTTGATCTTGGCCATGCCCATCTCGGTGCCGTTCCCGCTGTAGGTCATGACGTAGTCGTCGCGCGGGATGGAGACCGCCTGCACCTTGCCGCCGCCCGCCGGTATGTGCAGCAGGATCAGCGAGTTGGTGTTGTAGCCGCCGATCTCGGAGTCACGGCCGGCGTGCAGCTCGTTCTCGACGATCGACGGGTCGACGTCCGAACCGTCCATGTTCTTGCGGCTGTCCAGGCCGATCAGCAGCAGGTTGACCGAGTTGTCCAGGTGCTTCGGGGCGTCCTTCTTGGTCTCCGCGATCGCGTTGGAGGTGGTCATCCCGTCGGTCAACGAGGTGTACTCGTACCAGACCACTCCGCTGGCCGCGAACACCGCGAATCCGGCCGTGGACGCCACCACCCGGCCCGCGATCAGCAGTGGTGACCGCCGCCCGCTGGTCGGTCCTCCGTCCGCCGCCTCGTGCGTGACCTGTCCACCGCTGCGCCTCCGGCCCACTCCGCCCGCCCCGTCCTCGATCGACAACTCTCCTGCTCTCCCGAGGCGCTGAGAAGCCCTGCGCGTTACGCGGAGTGTCGTAGATCACGTGCGCCCGGCTCGGAGCGGTGTCGGAACGGTCGGAGCGGTTCTCGCGCCGGACGACGGGTGTGAGCCAGGGATCAGGCAGGCCGTCAGGAGGAGCGGCGGGAGGGGCGGTAGTTGGGCCTGCTCTGCAACACCCTCATCAGTTCCCCCAGTTCATAGGGGTGGAACACGCTCTTCGGGACGGCCACGGGGAGTTCGCGGCGGGCGTACAGGAACAGGTGGTCCCGGTCGTCCGCGATGCGGGTGAAGCGCGACCAGGCGAACGCCTGCCGGAAGCCCCCGGTGGTGAAGGCGCAGCCGCTGTCGGCGAAGGCGATGGTCAGCGGACCGGGGTTCTCCGCCTGGTGACGGGCGACCCGGAGCCTGGTGGCGTACGACTGCCAGAAGGCGAGCAGGGGCGCGACCACCACCAGCACCGAGCCGAGCACCGGCTGACCTCCTGTCGCCAGCAGGACGATCCCGCAGGCCAGGAGCACCGCGCAGCACGCCCGGACGAGCGCGAAGCGGCGCCGGTTCGCCCGCCGCACCCCGTGGTACGCCTGGTCGGCCGTCAGTTCGTAGGTGACCTGGATGCTCACGGCCCGCCCCCGGTGGTTCGTCCACTGCCCCGTCGTCCCGGCATCCTGCCAGGAGCGGCGGTGGGCGCCAAGTGGCCCGGAGGTGACGGCGGGTTCGGCGTGGATCCGTTACCCCGAGCTTCTCCGCGAGCTGTTCGGCTGGTCGTGCCGGGGCGGGTCCGCAGGATCTCCAGGGTGCGCGGGGCGCGGGCGGTGGGGCTCGTTCCGGTCGGCATGTCGGTCGGCGTGGGCAGCTGTCGGAGCATCAGGAAACAGATCGTCCGGAATCGCTCCTAGCATGGGAGCGCAGCCGACCGGGCAGGCCGCGTCCACCGCGCGACGCCTCCGGCCGTCTCCTCCTCTCCTTTCTCCACCCCGACAAGGAAGTGGGTCCCACCGTGGACATCCTGCTCATCGGCGGTTTGTGGCTGGACGCCAGTGCCTGGGACGCCGTGGTGCCAGCCCTGGAGGCGCTCGGGCACCGACCGCGGCCCGTGACCCTCCCGGGCCAGGGCGACGGACGCTCGTCCGCCACCCTCGACGAGCAGCTGGCGGCGGTCCTCGCCGCCGTCGACGCGGCGGCCGGGAAGCCCCTGCTCGTGGCGCACTCGGCCGCCTGCACCCTCGGCTGGCTGGCCGCCGACGCGCACCCGGACCGGCTCGCCAAGCTGGCACTGATCGGCGGCTTCCCGCACGAGGACGGCCGCCCGTACGCCGACTTCTTCGACATCCGGGACGGCGCCATGCCCTTCCCCGGCTGGGGCCCGTTCGCGGGAGCCGACAGCGCCGACCTCGATGACGACCTCCGGCGCCGGATCGCCACCGGGGCCGTCCCCGTCCCCGAACAGGTGGCCCGGGGCGTGGTCCGGCTGACGGACCGGCGCCGCTACGGGGTACCGGTCGTGGTGGTCTGCCCCGAGTTCACCCCGGAGCAGGCCCGCGGATGGATCGCCGCCGGCGAGGCCCCGGAACTCGCCCGGGCCGAGCACGTCGACTTCGTCGACATCGACTCCGGCCACTGGCCCATGTTCACCAGGCCGACCGAGCTCGCCCACCTCCTCCACGCTGCGGCGACCGGGGGCTGACCGGGCCGGGCTCCGGCCGCGGGGGTGTCGTGGTCAGGACGGCTGGTGCGGCCGGCGGGTGCTGGGCAGGAGCCAGCCGGTGGCGGTGTGCGCGGGCTGGTCCGGGGGCACGGCGCGCGGAGTGCCGCGGTAGCTCAGGTACATGCCGGTCAGAGCAGTCACCTTGGCGCGCAGGAGCCAGGGGTCGAAGGGCTTGACGATGAAGTCGACCGCCCCGGCGTCGTAGCCGCGCAGGGTGTTCTCCGGATCGGCGCCGATCGCGGTGACGAAGATGATCGGGATGTCGCGGGTCTGCGCGCGGCTCTTGATCTGGGCCGCGGTCGCGTAGCCGTCCATGCCCGGCATCTGCACGTCCAGGACGATGACGGCGATGTCGTTGTGCTGGAGCAGCGCCTTCAGGGCGTCCGGACCGGAGGCGACGGCCAGGACGTCCCAGTCGGCGGCCGCGAGGACGGCCTCCAGGGCCACCAGGTTCGCGGGCTGGTCGTCGACCACCAGGACCCTGGGCCTGCCGGTGCCGGTGCCGGTGCCGGTCGGGGTGGGGGCGGGGGCGGGCGCCTCGATGCCCAGCGGGTCCTCGCCGGCCTGCTGCTCGGCGACGACCAACTGGCGCTCCAGCAGCTCACAGCGCGCCTCGGCGGCGAGCTGACGCCGGAGCGCCTCCCCCAACTCGTTCTCCAGCCGCGCGACTTCCTTCTCCAGGTGCTGCTTCTCCAGGAGCAGGTCCGCGTGGTCGCCGCTGTACAGGGCGATCTCGTCCGCGCGGGCGCGCTCTCGCGCCCAGTCGCTCTCCAACTGGTTGAGGCGCAGCTCCAGATCGGCGATGCGGTGGTTCTTGTCGAGCAGGGCGTCGCCCAGGACGTCGCTGTGGGCGGCCGAGCGCCGCGACAGCCGGTCGGCCTCGGCCAGTTGGAACTGCAGCTGCTGCACGGCGTGGCCCACCGAGGCGCTGGTCTCCTGCGCGGCCGTGTGCAGGGAGCGGAGGAGCTCGATCGTCTCCGGGGTGGCGACGCTGCCCCGGTCGGCGCCCACGTCGGTGAGCAGGTCCTGGACGAACTGCCAGGACGGGATCCGCTGCCCGGACAGGTAGCGGGAGAGCGCCCCCGGGCTCAGATGCCGGCGCGAGCTGTAGCGGCGCACCGACACCGCGGGCCACAGCCCGGCGAACAGGCTGCGCAGGGCCTCGGCGAAGGCACGGCACTCCTCGTTCAGGTCGGGGCTCAGCGGCTGCAGGTTCCCCACCCGGTCACCCCCCGGTGTCCTACGGCCTCCACGACGGCACCATCCTTGCAGTATCTGGCGTTGCAGTAGCTGGCGTTGCGGTATCGGGCCTTGCGGTATCGGGTCGGTTGCGGCCCGGGACCCGGAGAGCCCGGGCCGCGCACGCATCAGGAAGCGGACTCGTTCTCCGCCGGCTCCTGCTCCGGACCGGCGACGAGCCGGTCGACGAACGGCACAGCGACGCCGAAGGCCCCGGCACCGTACAGGACGCACTGCGCCGCGTGCACGCCCCCGGCGGCGGCCAGGACGCCCGCGCCTATTCCCGTGAGCACGCCGATCAGCAGCACCAGAGTCGCCCTGGTCGACAGCAGCGCACGCCGCACCGTGAACCTCCTCGATCCGTGGCGGCCTCCGCCGACCACGACCTGTCCGCCAGCCGGACCGGTCTGACGGTGCGTCACAGCATGGCCAGTCCGGCCACCGTTGCGCCCCCGTTTCCGGGGCGGCAACACCAATCGGCAACACCGCGCGGTGTTCGGGCCCGGGGTGGTGGCCGGTCCCGCTGTGCCAGCGTCCGTCCGTTTCCCCCGGCGTCCCGTTCCACCGTTCCAGGGGTGTTCCGTTCCCGCTGGTCAGAGCCCTGTTCTCCGTTCCACCGTCCCCATCGGGGCGCCGGGTGTGGTGGCCGGGACGGACCGTTGCGCAAGCTTCGGTCAGCCGGTCGACGAACCGTTCGACCGCATGCCGAAAGGGGCCCGAGCACATGTCCGTCCGTACCTCCCGCACCCGTCTGGCCACCGTTGCCGCGAGCGTCGTGCTCGCCGCCTTCTCGGTCACCGCGTGCACCGACAACGGGGACACCGGGGACATCGCGTCGACGAGCGGTCCGACGCTGCGGCCCACTGTGCCCGCCTCGCCGACGTCCGTCGCCCCGGTCGGCACCACCGGCAAGCCTCCGGTCGCCGGGCCCGCACCGGGTAGCGCCAAGCCCAGCCCGAACGTCCCCGCGTCGAAGTCGGCCGCCGGGCAGGCCCCGGAGGCGGCCAAGCCGGTCACCTGCACGGGCGCCGACACCAGGACGACCGCCGCCCCGTTGAACCGCCCCGTGAACCACATGCTGCTCACGGTCACCAACACCGGCCCCGGCACCTGCTACCTCCACGGCTACCCGGCCGTCCGGTTCGGCGAGGCCCAGTCCGTGCCCCCGGTGATCACCGACTCGAAGCCGCAGGCCGTCGTCACGCTCAAGCCCGGCGAGTCCGGCTACGCCTCCGTGAACCTGTCCTCCACCGACGGCACCGACAACACCAACGGCTACACGGCGAACTCCCTGGAGGTCTACTTCCACGGCCCGTCCGGCAACGAGAGCGTCGGCGCGGCCGCCCACCCCTCGCTGCCCGCGAAGGGCGTGTACGTGGACGACTCCCTCAAGGTCACCTACTGGCAGCAGTCGATGGACGACGCCGTCTCCTGGTGACCCGGGCACCACCCACCGACGAGAGAACGTCGAAGAGCGCGACGAGAAGACCGACGAGAAGACCGACGAGAAGACCGACGAGAGAACGACGAGAGAACGACGAGAGAAACGGACAAACCCGCCATGCACAGCACGCCCCGCAGGATCGCCCGCCTCCTGGCCGTCTACGTCGGCGCGGCCCTCCAGATCCTCGTCCTCGGCGCCCCGGACGACCCGGAGCTCTCCCGCAGGGCCGGCCTCACCCGGCGCTGACGCCTCCTGCCGTGGGACACGGCAGCGAAAACGGGACCGCCCGGTCGCGTCGACTCGGCTGAGTCGGCGACCGGGCGGTCCCGGGGTGCGAAGGCGCGGGGCCCGAGGTCAGACGGTGACCCCGTCGGTTCGCTCCGCCTCGTCGGCGGCCTGCTCGGCGGCGGGCTGCTCGGCGGTGGCGGGGGTGTTCTCCTTGGGGGCGGGGAGCACGGCCATGATCACGCCGGAGATCACGATGGTCGCTGCCCAGGCGAGCCCGTACTTGCCGACCGGGGTGTCGGAGAGCGGGCCGGCGAACCAGTCGCACTTGGTGAAGGCGAGGCCGATCAGCAGCGCGAGCACCCAGGACACCATCGCCTGCCAGCAGAAGCCGCCCACGTACCAGTAGCGGCTGTTGCGGGTGGTGTCCATCAGCGCGGCGGCGTCGTAGCGCACCGCACGCGACCGGCGACGGAACATGTCCACCGCGTAGACGCCGATCCAGGCCGAGAAGGACACCGCGAGCAGGATCAGGAAGGTGATGAAGGAACCCAGGAAGCTCTTGGCGACCAGCATCAGCAGCAGGCCGCCGACCAGCGAGATCACGGCGTTGATGCTGACGGCCATGGCGCGCGGCAGCTTGACGCCCATGGTCTGCGCGGTGAAGCCGGCCGAGTACATGGAGAGGCTGTTGATCAGCAGCATGCCCACGATCGCGGTCAGCAGGTAGGGCACGGCCAGCCAGGTCGGGAGCAGGTCACCGAGGAAGGAGACCGGGTCCGCGGCCTGCGCCAGACCGGGCGAGGCCACCGCCATCACGGCGCCCATCAGCACCATCGGGACCATGACCAGGCCGGCGCCGGAGACCGTCACGCCGACGATCTTCTTGCCGGAGGCGGCGTGCGGCAGGTAGCGGGCGAAGTCCGGGCCGGTGGGGACCCAGCTGATGCCGCCGGCGGCGATGGTCCCGATGCCGGCGATCATCATCGCGGTGGTGCCCGCGGGCTTGGAGAAGACCTCGCTCCAGTGCATGGTCGCGATCAGGTAGCCCAGCACCAGGACGCTGAAGATGCCGAAGAGGTACGTCGACCAGGTGTTGCAGACGTTCAGCGCCTTGCGGCCCATGCCGGACACCAGGAAGGTGCAGGCGACGAAGGCGAAGAGCGTGATCACGATCAGCGCGGTGTTGCTCTTGATGCCGAAGAGCAGGTCGAGCACCGTCAGCACGGCGTAGGCACCGGTGACGGCGTTGATCGTCTCCCAGCCGAACCGCGCGATCCAGAGGATCGCGCCCGGGAAGAGGTTCCCGCGCACCCCGAAGGTGGCCCGGGAGAGGGTCGCGCCCGGCGCCCCGCCCCACTTGCCGGAGACCGACAGCACGCCGACCATGCCGAACGAGGCGAGTGCGGCGCACGCGGCGACGATCAGGACCTGCCAGAAGTTCAGCTGGTTGAACACCACCAGGGCCGCGCCCATGGTGAGCAGCAGCACGCTGATGTTCGCCGCGACCCAGGTCGGGAAGAGCTCGCGGACTCTGCCCCCGCGCTCGTGGTCGGGGACGGGTTCGATACCGCGGGTCTCTATCGCGCCGTCGGTGTCGACGGTGGACAGGTTGTCCATGAGGGTGGCTCCGGGCGTGTGAAGCGGGAGTAAATCGGGCAAGTGGAACATTTATGGAACTCTTCGCGCGTAGCGCGGGAGTTGAGTCATCCTACTTTGTTCCGGATGCAGCTCGATTGCCCCGTCTCCGCTGCTCCTCCCTACCCCGCCCTGCCTCCACCGCCGACTACCGACTACCGACTACCGGCGACCGACTGCCGACTGCCGACTGCCGACTGCCGGCCGCGCAGCCGTCAGGCCGCGGTGGCGGGGGCGATCCGGGGTGCGGTCCAGTCGGCGTGCTTGAGGACGGTCCGCATCATCGCGCCGGGCGGGGTGAGCCGGATCGCCGCGTTGCGCAGGCCGACCGCGAGCGGGTTGGCGAGCTGCTGGCCCATCCGGCCGGCCCGGCGGGCGTCGCGGGCCACGGCCTGGCTGCGCGGGCGGCGGACCGCGTCGTAGCGGGCGAGCGCGCCCGCCACGGTCGGGCTCCCGGCGATCGCCGCGGCGAGGGTCACCGCGTCCTCCAGGGCCTGGCAGGCGCCCTGGCCGAGGTGGGGCGTCATGGCGTGCGCCGCGTCGCCGAGCAGTGCCACCCGGCCCGAGACGTACGAGGGCAGCGGGGTGACCAGCGCATTGACGTCGTGGTGCAGGACCGCCTCCGGGCTGGTGGCCGCCAGCAGCGCGGGGATCGGGTCGTGCCAGCGGGCGAAGCGGCGGCGGACCTCGGTCAGCGGCTCCCGGTAGCGGACCCCGGCCGGGGCGTTGATCACGGCGTGCCACTCGGCCCGGCCGTCCGGGAAGGCGATGTGGCCGAACTCGGCGCCGTGGCCCCAGGTCAGCTCGAAGTCGGCGGTCAGCCCCTCGACCGGGCGCTCGGTGATCGCCCGCAGCACCGTCGAGCCGCTGTATGCCGGGCCGGGGTGAGCAGGGAAGAGGCGTCGCCGGATCCGGCTGTGGATGCCGTCGGCCGCCACCACGAGGTCGGCGGTGAGGGTCGTGTCGCCGTGGCTCACCCGGATCCGGTCGGGATCGGAGGTGTCCAGGTCGGTCACCTCCGAGCCGATCACCAGGGCCTCGGCGGGCAGGGCCTCGCGCAGGATCCGGTGGAGGTCCGCCCGGGGGATGCCGATGATCGGCGCGCCCAGCTCGCGTTCCAGTGCCGCGCCGTCCATCGCGGCGAGCCGGCGGCCGTCCGGCGTGCTGGTGCCGCCGGTGTACTGCCGCCGCGATGCCGCCTCGATCGCCTCGGCCACGCCGAGCGCGGCGAGCGCCCGCATCCCGTTGGCCGCCAGCGAGATGCCGGCTCCGGCGTCGTCCAGGACGGCGGCCCGCTCGATCACGGTCACGTCCCATCCCGCCAGCCGGAGTCCGATCGCGGCCGCCAGTCCGCCGATCCCGCCCCCGACCACCACCGCGCTGTTGCTGCTGCTCATGACCGGCCCTTCCCCTGCTGCTGCGCTGTCTTCTACAGCTGTAGAAGGAGCGTACTACGGGCTTGCGGGAGACGGCGGAGGGGAGGGGCAGCGGTGGCGGGGCCGGGCGGCCGGATGCGCGAGTCGGGGCGCCGTCCCGGTAGAAAGGGGGGATGCGGCGAGATCGGGACCAGGGGCAGGATCAGGGCGGTACGGGCGGTTCGGGCAGTACGCGTGCTCCGGCCGGCGTGGGGGGTGCGGGGGATGTGGGGGGCGCGCCCGGCGCAGCGAGGCCGGACCGGCGGACCGTGCTGGCGGACGCGGCGATCGGCGTGCTCGCGGACGCGGGCGTGCGGGGGCTGACCCACCGGGCGGTGGACGCGGCGGCCGGCTTGCCGGTCGGCACCACCTCGGCCTACCTGCGGACCAGGCAGGCGCTGCTGACCGCGCTGGTGCGACGGCTGGTCGAGTTGGACCAGGGGGAGTTGCAGACCCTGGGGGAGCGGGCGGCGATCCGCTCGGCGGACGAACTGGTGCAGAACATCGGTGAGTTGATGCAGCGTCGGCTGACCGGAGAGGGGCGGCGGCGCTCGCTCGCCCGGTACGCCTGCGCGGTGGAGAGCGTGCGCGACCCCGAGCTACGGGAGATCCTCGTGCCGCGGGAGAACGCGGGCCGGGCCGTGGTCCGGACCTTCCTCGCCGAGCAGGGCGTCGCCGACCCGGACGGGCGGACCGCCACGCTGCTGGCCTGCATCGACGGACTGGTCTTCGACCGCCTGGTCGGCGGGGGCGAGACCGGGTCCGACGAGCTCCAGGGCCTGGTGGCGGCTGCCCTGCGCGGGGCGGCGGTCGGTTTCTGAACGTGAAGCCTGCTGGACTCGAATGCGTGCTGCTGGTCAGCGCCGTGGCGCGATAACCGGTTGCACCACGGTGGGTTTCCTCGCCACGGTTGCCCGGTGACTACACCAGATCTCGGACGGGTCGAGCGCATCGGCAACACGGTGCACCGGCCGACCGGACCGTGGACCCCGGCGGTCCACGGCCTGCTCCACCACCTGGAGGCCGTCGGCTACGAGTACGCGCCCCGCGTGCTCGGCTTCGACGATCAGGGCCGCGAGGTACTGACCTGGATCGGCGGCGAATCCGGTCCGGACGGTTGGGCCAAGGTCGTCAACGACCAAGGCCTGATCATCTTCGCCCACCTCCTGCGCGACTACCACGACGCCGTGGCCGGATACCGGCCTCCGGACACCACACGCTGGTCCACCACCACCGCCGGGCCCGTCGACGATGAAGTGATCTGTCACGGCGACTTCGGGCCTTGGAACACCGTGTGGAGCGGTACCCAGCCGGTCGGCATCATCGACTGGGACCACGCGCGGCCGGCGCCACGGCTGCACGACGTGGCGTACGCGCTCGAGTACGCGGCGCCGTTCCGCGACGACGACATGTGCACCCGGTGGCTGCGCTACCCGCAGCCGCCCGACCGGCGTCACCGCCTCGAGGTGTTCGCCGCCGCCTACGGCCTCACCGACACGGCGGGCCTGGTCGATGCCGTGCTCACCGTCCAGGAGCGCGGTATCGGTGCTGTCCGGCGCCTGGCCGAGGAGGGTCACGAGCCCCAGGCGACCTGGGTCGCCGAGGGGTACCTGGACGAGCTCCGGGCCCGCGTCGCATGGAGCCGCGCCAATCGGCACCTGATCGACTGACCAGGTTGAACTCGCTTGGCCGGTGGCCGGGTTGGGGCGGGCTGGCCAGTAGGGCGTACTCCCTACCAGACACCTCCCTTCCCGGCTTCCAGTTCGGCGGCGTAGCCGGCCAGCAGGATGCGCAGCGTGCGGTGGAAGCGCTGTTCGGAGTCCAGCCCCTCGCCGGTGGCGAAGGCCCGGGCGAGGTGGGGGTAGGTGGTCCCGTCCAGGGCGGAGAACTGCGCGGGCTGGGGTTCGGTGCCCTCGTGGTGGGGGGTCTCGCCGACCTCGCTCAGGGTGTGGCCGAGGACAACCTGTCGCAGCCGATCGCCGAATAGCGCGATCGACCCCCGGGCCGTGGGTGATGCCGGACGCCCACGGCCCGGCCGACAGACGCCGATCCTCCTCCGGTTGGTATGAACCACCGTCAGGTCAATCAACCGTCAAGTTGGTTCATTCACAGAATGTTCCGGGCGAGTGCGACATGAAGTCCGGAACAATTCCGCCGCCACGAGGTCTTCACACGGAGATCTCTGCCTGACAGGCTGGGGCCGCCCTTTCAGTACGGAGGAGGTTCCTTGTCCCGCATATCCACGTTGGCCGGAGCGGTCACCTGCGCGCTCGCCCTTGTCACCGGAACCGCCGTGGCCGCGTCGGCCGCGCCATTCGACCAGGCCCCCGGTGCGGCGGCCGCCGAAGCGAAGGTCGACCCCGTCGACTGGAAGCCTTGTAACCCCGACCCGAGCAAGCCGGACCCGGGCGGCTTCGACTGTGCCGTCTACCCCGTGCCGCTGGACTACGACAACCCGTCGGGCGAGAAGGTCGGCATCGCCATGATGCGGCACCGCGCGAGCGACCCGTCGAAGCGGATCGGCTCGCTGTTCCTCAACCCGGGCGGCCCCGGCGGCAGCGGCTACATGTGGGCGACCACCACCCGCTTCGGCGCCGAGGTGCAGTCCAAGTTCGACCTGGTCGGCTTCGACCCCCGCGGTGTGGCCCGGAGCAACCCGCTCAAGTGCTTCAAGACCCAGGAAGCGGCCGACGCGGTCAACAACCGCATGGTGGGCGTGCCCGTCACCAAGGCCGAGATCGACGACACCCTGGACGCCGACCAGGACTACACCGATGCCTGCAGCCAGAATGCCGGCCCGCTGATCGAGCACATGTCGACCATCAACGTGGTCCGCGACCTCGACCGGATGCGCCGCGCCGTCGGCGACTCCCAGCTCACCTTCGCCGGGTTCTCCTACGGCACCCTGATCGGTTCGACGTACGCCGCCATGTACCCGAACAAGGTGCGCGCGATCATCGTCGACGGCAACGTCGACCCCAACCTGCGCCTGCACAACGGCCTGGAGTACGACCGCCAGCGGGCGGGCGGCTTCGAGATCGCCCTGGACGAGTTCCTGAAGCGCTGCCAGGCCGCCGGTGCCCCGCGCTGCGCCTTCGGTGACGGTGACACCCGCGCCAAGTTCGACGAGCTCCGCGACCACCTGCGGACCAGCCCGATCACGCTGTCGAACGGCTCCAAGGTGACGCTGAGCAGCTTCACCAGCGAGGTGGCCAGCGCGCTGTACTCGCAGGCCAAGCTGGCTCCGCTGGCGAAGTCGATGCAGGCCACCTACCAGGTGATGCAGAAGCCGGCCGCGGCCGCCCTGCTGGCGCCGAAGGCGACCGTCGCGGACGACGAGGCCAACCAGCTCACGGTGAACGTCCCGCGGGCGCTGCGCGAGGCCCCGGCCGACTCCGAGTACGCCGGTGACGACTCCTACATGGGCGTCAACTGCCAGGACAAGCCGTACCCGTCGAACGACCGGGTGTTCGCCAACGTCGCCCGTGCGTGGGAGAAGGAGTCGCCGACCTTCGGCCGCTACCAGGCCTTCGACGCCCCGGCGTGCGCGAGCTGGCCGGCGCCGGCCCGGGACGCCGAGCGGTTCAGCGGCCCCTGGAACAAGAAGACGTCCAACACCGTGATGGTGGTCGGCAACCTCTACGACCCGGCCACCCAGTACAAGTTCGCCCAGCGGATGCAGCAGGAGCTGGGCAACGCCGTGCTGGTCAGCGTCGACGCCATCGAGCACTGCGCCGTCGGTCGCAGCAAGGCGCTGAACGCGCTGGTGACCCGCTACCTGGTGGACGGCACCGCGCCGCAGCCGGGCCAGCTGCTCAAGCCGGACGCCGAGATCTTCCCGGCGGCCTGAGGGATCTCCCCTCGAACGACCGGCCGTTGAGGCCGGGGCTGTGGTGGTCGACGCTTGCGTCGGCCACCACAGTCGTGTGCGGCGGCCGAGGCCCCGGAGTGCGTGGAGAACTCGGAGAGCGCGGTAGAAGATCGTCATCGAACCTCCCGGTGGAGCGGATTCCTGTGAGTTGTGGTGGACCGTAGTCGATGCCACTGACAATCGCCATCCGATTTGGCTCTGCGACAGTTCGTCGAGGGGGCACTAGAAATGACGTACAGTCACATTAATTCGTAAATGAATTCACAAAGCCGAATGCGGCTGTTAGCGTGCCGCTCGCCATACTCTCTCGAGCCTGAGAAAGTGGGGGAAGGGCATGCGAAACGAATTCTCCGACCGGACGATCCTGCCGGGCGATCCCCGTTACCGGACGCTGAGCCAGGGTTTCAACCAGCGCTGGCACAGCAGCCCGGCGTACATCCGGCTGGTGGCGGACGAGGCCGATGCGGTGGCCGAGTTGAACCGGGCGCTGGACGGCGGGCTGCGGCCGACCGTGCGCGGCGGCGGGCACTGCTACGAGGGCTTCGTCGACAACGACCGGGGCGTGATCCTCGACCTCAGCACCATGCGCGGGGTGGCCGCCTCGACCGACAAGTTCGGTCGGCGCACGTACTGCGTCGAGGGCGGCGCCACCAACTGGGACGTCTACACCACGCTGTTCCGAGAGCACGCCGTCACCCTGCCCGCCGGCTCCTGCTACTCGGTCGGCGCGGGCGGGCACATCTGCGGCGGCGGGTTCGGGGTGCTGTCCCGCCGGCACGGCCTCACGGTGGACCACCTCGTCCAGGTCGACGTGGTCACCGTCCGGGGCGGCCGTGCCGCGGTGACCAGCGCGCACCGCGAGGACGCGAGCGGCTCACCCGAGCAGGACCTCTTCTGGGCCCACACCGGCGGTGGCGGCGGGAACTTCGGGGTGGTGCTGCGCTACCACTTCGCGCCCGACGTGCCGCAGCCGCCACCGCGGGTCTGGATCAGCAGTATCGCCTGGCCCTGGGCCGAACTGATCGACCGGCCCAGCGACTTCGAGGCCCTGCTGACCAACTTCGGCGCCTTCCTGGCCGAGCACAGCGGGCCGTGCGAGCCGGTCTACAACGGGCTGTTCGCGATCCTCAAGCTGACCCACCAATCCAACGGGAACGTCGTGCTGTTCAGCCAGTGGGACGGCGACGACCCGGCGCCGCTGGACGCCTTCACGGCTGCCGTCGAGCGGGGGGTGGTGACCCGCTCGACGGCCCAGACCCACAGCGTCGCCGGGCTGTTCCTGCCCTACCCGGAGAAGCGGCGCCAACTGCCCTGGTTCCAGGCCACCATGACGCTCAACCCCTCGGGTGACAACCTGCGCGGCAAGTACAAGTCCGCCTACCACCGGGAGCCGTTCGACCGGGCTCGGATCGCCACCCTCTGGGACTGGCTGACGCGGGACGTGCGGGGGGTGGACCTCACCAGGACCTTGGTGCAGATCGACTCCTACGGCTGCCGGATCAACGCCCGCGGGCCTGAGGAGACCGCCGTGGCGCAGCGGGACTCGATCATGAAGCTGCAGTACCAGACCTATTGGACCGACCCGGCGGAGGACTCCGACCACCTGGCCTATCTGAGAGGGCTCTACCAGGAGGTCTACCGGGAGACGGGCGGAGTCCCGGAGATCGACACCGTGACGGACGGCGCCTACGTCAACTACCCGGACGTCGACCTGGGTACGGCGGACGAGCCCGACCCGGCCTACCCGAGGCTCTACTACAAGGAGAACTACCGACGGCTGCAACGAACGAAGGCCTACTGGGACGGAGAGGAGGTGTTCCACCATGCCCAGTCGATCCGGCCGGCCCTCGCCTGAGCCGCGACGCCCGGTGCGCTGAGCCCGGTGGGTTGAGCCGGTGCGTTGAGCTCAGGGCACTGAGCCCCGAGCGGCAGGCTGCACCCGGCCCGCAGCCCGCCGCCCGCCGGCGCTACGCCGCCTGCTCCGCCCCCTCCTCGACGATCCGTCCGTCGTGGAGCTCGATCACCCGGTCGGCGAGGCCCATCAACGTCGGGTCGTGGGTGGCGACCAGGACGGTGACGCCCTCGCTGCGGACCACGGCGCGCAGCAGCTCCATGATCGAGCGGCCGGTCTCCGAGTCCAGCTGGCCGGTGGGCTCGTCGGCGATGATCAGGCCGGGGTCGTTGGCCAGCGCGCGGGCGATCGCGACGCGCTGCTGCTGGCCGCCGGAGAGCTCGCCGGGCCGCTGGTTGGCGTGGTCGGCGAGGCCGACCAGGGCCAGCAGGGTGTGCGCGCGCTCCTCGCGCTCGGCCGGCGGGACCTTGCGCAGCCGCATCGGCACGCCGACGTTCTCGGCGGCGGTGAGCATCGGGATCAGTCCGAAGGACTGGAAGACGAAGCCGATCCGCTCCCGCCGCAGGGCGAGCCGGCCGTCCTCGTCCAGACCGCCGAGGTCGATGCCGTCCAGCGCGATGCTGCCACCGGTCGGCGCGTCCAGGCCGCCGACCAGGTTGAGCAGGGTGGTCTTGCCGGAGCCGGAACGGCCCTTGAGCGCGGTGAGTTCACCGCGCTCGATCGAGAAACTGATGCCGCGCAGCGCGTGGACGGTCCGCTCGCCGCTGCCGAAGCTGCGCCGCAGATCGGACACGGCCACCATCGGGCCGGTGGTCGTCAGGGCGGTGTCGGCGGCCTGGTCTTGCGTCATGCGGCGTCCCCCTGGGGCGGTGACTACCCGGTTCTGTTCGGGTCAACGGATGAGGTGGTTACGCGGGTTCAGCATCCCGAGCAGAGAATTCGCAAAAGAGAAGTTCCCTGGTCAGAAGGAGGTCGATGAACCCGAGGTGATGAAGTGTGCATGGCATTTTGGAGGCTCGTCCCCGGTGGGGATGCCACCAATACGAGGAATTTGCTCATTGGTTACTTGATTCGCGCAAGTCCCTTCCGTTCCCGGATCGAATCTGACAGCATCGTCCGCTATCCGGCGACCGAATGCCGGTGATCACTGCGCCGGTACGTCCGTGGGGTGTTCGTCCGTGACCGATGAGGGTCCGGATCGGATCGACGGGTGGGGCCGGAACGCGACCGGGGATGCGACCGGGGGAGGAACTTGATGCTCGGCTTCGTCGTGCGCAGACTGCGCGGGCGACTGCCGCTGGCTGCTGCCGTCCTGCTGACGGTACTGATCACCACAGCGGTGCTGACCGCTTTGGTGACCTTCAACAGCGGTGTCGACCAGGCCGGCCTGCGGCAGGCGCTCCAGGGTCCGGGCCACGCCCGGACCACGGTGGTGGTGACCGCGGAACACGGCCTCGACCAGCGGCAGAAGGACGAGGAGGCACTCTCCTCCTACCGGCAGAAGCTCTTCGGCGACCTGCCCGTGCGCACCGACAGCCTGCTGCGCAGCCGCTCCTACGGCCTGCCCGGCGGCGACGCCGCGGCGGCCGGGAGCGCCGCGACCGCCGGCTCGCCGGGAGGTGCCCCGGCCGGTGCCCCGGCGGGCGGTCAGTCCAGCACGGCCAACGCGGATCTGACGGTCCTCGCCGATCTCGACCGCGCCCGGGTGAGCCTGGTCGCCGGTGCCTGGCCGGGCGCCGCCACCGGGCCCGTCAAGTCCGCCGTCCCGCAGGTCGCTGTCCCGCAGACCATGCTGACCCGGCTCGGCCTCACCGCCCAGGCGCTGCCCGCGGACGTCCGGCTCACCGACCGGCTCGACAGCACGCCGCTGACCGTCCGGGTCACCGGCACCTACCGGGCGGTCGACCCGTTCGCCGGGTACTGGCGCATCGACCCGGTCGGCGGCCATGAGATCGAGATCCGTAGCTTCACCACCTACGGCCCGATGATGGTCGACCAGAGCGCCTTCACGACCGGCGGCCTGCCGCAGAGCAGCCGCGGTTGGCTGCTCGACGCCGACTTCGCGGGCGTCGACCAGTCCACGGCCGAGGCCATCGGCGACCGGTCCCAGCGCCTGGGCGACGACCTGCGGAAGACCGCCGGCCTCACCACCACCACCGAATTCCCTGGCTTGGTCAACGAGTTGTCGGCCAGTCTGATGGTCGCCCGGTCCACCCTGCTGATCGGGGCCCTCCAGCTCGCCGTGCTCGCCGCGGCGGCCCTGCTGCTGGTCGTCCGGCTGATCTCGACCCGCCAGGAGCGGGAGAACGAGCTGCTCGCCGCCCGCGGTGCCTCCGGCGCCCGGCTCGGCGGCTTCACCGCCCTGGAGTCGGTGCTGCTGGCCCTCCCGGCCGCGGTGTTCGCGCCCCTGCTCACGCCGTTCCTGGTCCGCGTCCTGGCCGGCCTCGGCCGGTCCCACCAGGTCGCCCTGGACACCCAACTGCGCTGGACGCTCTGGCCGGTGGCCGTGCTCTGCGCCCTCCTCTGCATCCTGCTGGCCACCGTGCCCAGCCTGCTGCGCGGCGCCGGCGCCGCCCTGCGCCGCCGGGCCGGCCGCCGCCAGGCGATGGTCTCCGGCATCGCCCGCAACGGCGGGGACCTCGCGGTGCTCGCCCTGGCCGTGCTCGCCTACCAGCAACTCGACCAGTACGGCGGCGGGTTGTCCGCCGACTCGGCCGGCCGGCTCGGCGTCGACCCGCTGCTGGTCGCCACCCCCACCCTGGCCCTGTGCGCGGGAACCCTGGTGGTGCTGCGGCTGCTGCCCCTGGTCGCCCGGCTGGGCGCCCGGGTCGCCGCCCGGGGCAGCGGCCTCGGGCCGGCCATGGTCGGCTGGCAGTTGGCCCGTCAGCCCGCCCGGGCCACCGGGCCGGTGCTGCTGCTGGTGATGGCCGTGGCCACCGGGGTGCTCGCGCTCGGCCAGCACGCCACCTGGACCGCCTCCCAGTACGACCAGGCCTCCTTCAACACGGCCGGCGGGCTGCGCATCTCGGCCTCGCACACCGCGCCGATGGGCCAGGGCGGCCACTACGGCACGCTGCCCGGCGGCGACCGGCTGATCCCGGTGGACCGCGAGGACCAGGCGCTCTCGAACGGCACCGGGCAGATGCTCGCGGTGGACACCGCCGCCCTCGTCGACCGCGTCCCGTTCCGCGACGACCTGCTCGGCGGGTCCGACCGGGCGAAGGCGTTCGGCACCCTCGCCCAGCCGGCGCCGACCGGCGCGAAGGCCGGCGTCACGCTGCCCGGCCGCCCGCTGCGGGTCGACGCCGACCTGGCCGTCCGGCAGGTGTTCGGCAGCGGCGCCCCCAATGCGCCGGTCCCGTCCCCGCCGGAGGTGACGCTGCTGCTCCGGGACCGCTTCGGCTACGTCCACAAGGCCCCGTTCGCCGATGTCCCGGCCGGCGGTGAGCAGCGCGCCTCGGCCCCGCTGAGCACGCTGGTCGGCGCCCCGGTGGGCTCCGTCGCCGCGCCGCTGACCCTGGTCGGGGCGACCGTCTCCTTCGGCGACCGGATCACGGGCGAGGTGACCGTCGGCCGGCTGGCCGTGTCGGACAGCGTGGACGGCCCCGCCGCCGACGTCCCGGTGCCGGCCGGCCTCTCCTGGAAGGGCGACGTGTTCGACGGACCGGCACTCAAGCCCGGGGCCGCGCCGCCGGTCACCGTACGGCCCGAACCGGCCGACGCCGGGCGGCTGTTCACCATCGACTACGTCCCGTCGAAGGTCCCCCTGCGGGCCGTCCTCGGCATCGCCGGAGCGGAGGCGCCGAGCGCCCTGACCGGCGTCGCCACCCAGGACTACCTGAAGCTCGTCGGCGCGTCGGTCGGCGACGTCGTCCGGGTGCCGTTCGCCGGAGCCGTCGTCCAGGTCAAGATCACCGGAGCGGTCCAGGCCGTGCCGGCGACCGGGCGCAGCGCACTGGTCGTCGACCTGGCGACCACCGCGCGGCTGCTGGCCGCCCAGGGCCGCGTCCTGCCCACCCGCACCGAGTGGTGGCTGCCCGCCACGGGGCCGGGCGACCGCGCTCCGGCCGAGCTGGCCGCCGCCCTGCGGGCCGCCCCGGGCTCCCAGGACGTCCAGCTCTACGACGAGGTCTCCGCAGGAATGCTCAGCGACCCGGTGGGCGCCGCCCCGCAGAACGCGCTGATGGCCATCGCGCTCGTCACCGCCCTGCTCGCCGCGATCGGCTTCGTCGCCGCCGTGGCCGGCTCCGCCCACGAGCGCGCCCGGGACTCCGCGCTGCTGCTCGCCCTGGGCGCACCCCGCAAGCAGGTGACCCGCACCGTCGCCGTCGAACAGGCGCTGCTGGTCGGACTCGGGGGGACGGTCGGGCTCGCCCTCGGCGCCCTCCTCGTCCACCTGATCGTCCCGTTCGTCGTCCTGACGCCCGCGGCCCACCGGCCGATGCCGGAGGCGCTGATCGAGCTGCCCCTCGGTCAGGCCCTGCTGTTCGCGGCCGCGATCGCCGTCGCCCCGCTGCTGTCGGCCTTCCTCATCGGACGCCGCCGTCGGGACGTGGCCAACCGGCTGCGCCACGTGGAGGAGATGTGACCACCCAGGCCGGCACCCGCGTGCCCACCCCCGACACCGCCCACCGCCCCGCGAGCTGGGTCCGCACCAGGCTGCGGGCGAGCCCGCTGGCCGCGCTGCTGATGGCGGCCCTCGCCTTCGTCACGGTCTTCCTGGCGGCGGCCTTCCCCCGCATCGCGGACCGGGGCGCTGACGCGGCGCTCCAGGACTACGTCAGCCAGAAGGGCCTCAACCAGGGCAGCCTGCAGACCACTTCCAAGGTCCTCGACGACGACGACGCGGGCAAGCTCGACCGGGTGCAGCAGACCGTGGCCGAGGCGATCGGACGGCAGCTGCCGCTGGCCCGCTCGGGCCAGGCCTACGGCGCCCGCGCCCTGGGCGACCGCAATATGGGCAATCCGGAGTACGCCCGGTTCTCCGAGCACGTCACCGACCCGGTCCTCGGCCTGCTCTACCTGCACGACCTGGCCGCCCGGGCCACCCTCACCGACGGCACCTGGCCGAGGCCCGCTGCCGTCGGCGCTCCGCTGCCGATCGTGATCAGCAAGAAGGCCGCCGAGACCATCCACATCAAGCTCGGTGACGTCATCGACAACGGCGTCGAGGGTTCGGGCGCCAAGCGGACCACCGTGGTGGTCGGCCTCTACCAGGTCAACGACCCCCAGGACCCGTTCTGGGACGACCTCGGTTGCCCGGCCCGCGCCTGCCTGAGGACCGACCCGGGGTTCGAGCACTGGATGACCAGCGGATTCGTCGACGGTGCCAGCCTGCCCGCGATGGCCCACTGGGGGTCGAACGCCGAGATCTTCTGGCGGCTGCCCGTCGACACCGCCGCGCTGCACGCCGACCGGATCGACCGCACCCGCGGCATCCTCAGCTCCTTCCTGACCGGGCGCGACGCCACGGCCCTGGCCAACGCGACCGGGCGCGCCGACCTGCACACCAGCTCCGGCCTGCCCGACATCCTCACCAAGGCGGACGAGCGCTACCAGGCCTCGCTGCCGCTCAGCACGATCGGCCCGGCCGGCGTCGCGGGCGTCGCCACCGTGGTGCTGTTCCTGGCCGCCGCCCTCAGCACCGACCGGCGCACCGCCGAGATCAGGCTGCTCCAGGCCCGCGGCGGTTCCCTCACCGGGGTGCTGCGACGGCTGGTCGGCGAGGGCGCGGTCACCGTCCTGCCGGCCGCCGTGCTCGGAACGGCCCTCGCCCTGGTGCTGCTGCCCACCCCCCGCTGGGACCGCTCGGTGCTGGCGGCCCTGGCCGCGACCCTGATCGCGCTGCTGGCCTTCCCGGCCCGCGCGGCCCTGCTGTGGGCACGCCGACGGGCGGCCGGGGGCGGCCGACGCCGACTGGTCGGTGAACTCGCCGTCCTGGCGGTGACCGTCGCGGCCGTGGCGGAGGTCCGCCGCCGGGGCGTCGGCACCGGCTCCGGGCTGGATCCGCTGCTGGTCGCCGCCCCGCTCCTGCTCGCCGTCACCGGCGGGCTGCTGCTGGCCCGGATCGAACCGGTGGCGGTCGGCTGGCTGGCCGCCCTCGCCGGACGGGGGCGCGGACTGATCGGCTTCCTCGGCCTGGCCCGGGCCGCCCGCGACAGCTCGGGCCGCCGCAAGCCCTCCGCGCTGCCGCTGCTCGCCCTGCTGATCGCCGTCACCACGACCGGCTTCGGCGCCACCGTGCTCGACACCGTCGACCACGTGCGGACCCGCGCCGCGCGCATCGCCACCGGCGGGGACATCGGCGTCTCCCTCCCGGGCTACGCCGCCCTGACCGATTCGTTCACCAAGGCCGCCGGCGAGCTGCCCGGCGTCCGGGCCTCGACCGCGGTCTGGGTCGAACCCAGGGCCCGCATCCTCGGTGCCGACCAGACCTACTTCGAGGCCTACCTGGTGGAGGTGGTCGATCCGGCGGCGTACGCCGAGATCGCCCGGACCCTCGGGGCGGGCGAGTTCGATCCCGCGAAGCTGGCCGGGACGCCCGGCGGCCCGGACACCCCGGTGCCCGCGCTGGTCAGCCGCGACCTGGGCAAGCGCCTGGCCGAAGGGTCGTCCCAGGTGCGCACGCCCAACGGCAACGACCTGCGCCTCACCGTCGCCGCGACCGTCGGCGCCAC
Organism: Kitasatospora sp. NPDC058162; assembly: GCF_042884005.1. Lineage (NCBI taxonomy): Bacteria > Bacillati > Actinomycetota > Actinomycetes > Kitasatosporales > Streptomycetaceae > Kitasatospora > Kitasatospora sp. NPDC058162. The sequence goes on along the minus strand of NZ_JBHVUS010000001.1, from coordinate 798,596 downwards.
CCCCGCGCTGCCGGATCCGGGCAAGCCGTTCGTCGTCGTCCCCGCCGGCCCCGCCTGGGACCGCGTGCCGGACGCCCGGCGGGTGAACCAGTGGTTCGCCGTCGGCGACGTCGACCCCGAAGGGGTCAGGGCGGTGCTGCGGAACAACGGCGGGGCCCAGCCGGTCGGCATGGCCAAGCTGATCGCGGAGGACGCCGCGGCCGTCGGCAAGGCCACCCACGGGCTGCCCGCCGGATACACGGTGCACAGCAGCCGGGAGACCCTCGTCGCGCTCGGCGACGACCCGCTGCAGCACGCCGCCGGGCAGCTGTTCTGGTACGCGGCCGCGGCCGGGGCCGGGTACGCCCTGCTCGCCGTGCTGCTGACGCTGTTCCGGGCCGCGCCCGACCGCACGGCCCTGCTCGCCCGGCTGCGCACCATGGGCCTGCGGCCCCGTCAGGGGCTGGCGCTGATCGTCACCGAGGCGCTGCCGCAGACCCTCGCGGCGGCCGTCGGCGGCGGCCTGGTCGCGGTTGCGGCGGTCGCCCTGCTGGGCGGTGCCTTCGACATCTCGACCCTGGTCGGCGCCAAGGTCGGGGAGGTCATCACCCCCGTGCTGATGCCGGTGCTGCTGCCCACCGCGGGCCTGGCCCTGCTGGTCGGCCTCGGGGTGGTGGTGGAGACGCTGGTCGCCGGCCGGCGCCAGATCGCCACCGAGTTGCGGGCGGGGGAGCAGGCGTGACAGCGGGACCAGCGGCACGGGCCGCGACAGTGGAGAACACCGGGAGCCGGCCGCGCGTCGGTACCAGCCGGAGCAGCCGGACCGTCCGGATCAGCCAGACCGTCGAGACAGGAGACCAGCCGTGAAGAGCACCCCCCAGGAGCGGCCGACGGTCGAGGCCCCCAGCCTCCAGGAGCTCCGCCAGCGGGCCCTGGCCGCCGCCTCGCCCAAGGCGTACGGAGCGGGCGCGGCCATCGTCTGCGACCGGCTGGTCCGGATCTTCAGCGCCGAGGGGATCGAGGTCCAGGCGCTGCAGGGCCTGGAACTGACCATTCAGCAGGGAGACCTGGTCGCCCTGGTCGGTGCCTCCGGCAGCGGCAAGTCCACCCTGCTGACCATCCTCGCCGGGCTGGACGTGCCGACCGCGGGCACCGCCACCGTCGCGGGCTGTGACCTGCTGGAGATGTCCGCGAAGGAGCGGCTGCGCTACCGGCGGGAGGTGGTCGGCTTCATCTGGCAGCAGACCGCCCGCAACCTGCTGCCGTTCCTGACCGCCGCCGAGAACATCGCCCTGCCGATGCAGCTGCGCGGCCGCCGGGCCGGGGCCGCTGGTTCGAAGCAGCAGGCCGCCCGGGTGGCCGAGCTGATGGAGGCGCTGGAGATCGGGAACCTCGCCCACCGGCGCCCCAACGAGCTCTCCGGCGGCCAGCAGCAGCGGGTCGCGATCGCGGTCGCGATGGCCAACAACCCGCCGGTGCTGCTCGCCGACGAGCCGACCGGTGAGCTGGACTCCGAGACCGCGGGGGTGATCTTCGAGTCCTTCCGCACCGTCAACCGGGAGCTCGGCACCACCGTCGTGATCGTCACCCACGACCCGATGGTCGCGGGCGAGGTCCGCCGCACGGTGGCCATCCGGGACGGGCGGACCAGCAGCGAGGTGCTGCGCCGCACCGTGACGGACGAGCACGGCGAGGAGTCGGTCAACGAGCGCGAGTACGTGATGCTGGACCGCACCGGGCGGGTGCAGCTGCCGGTCAAGTTCCTGGAGGCGCTCGGCATGGAGCACCGGGTGGCGGTCGACCTCGCGGCCGATCACATCGAGGTCCGCCCGGACGACATCGCGGGGAGCTGACCGGGGGCTGACCGGCGGGGGCTGATCCGGGCGAGCCGGGCTCAGCCGTCGCCGCCCGTCCGCGGGAAGAGGCCGCTGCCCTCGGCGTCCCTCCGGAGGTCGGGCGGCGCGGCGCCGCCGGCGCGCTCCCCCCGGGAGGGGGAGGTGCAGCGGGCGAAGACAAGCAGGGCACCGGCCGCCACGGCGAGGATGCCCACTGCGGTCAGGACGCGTAGCCAGGTCAAGGGAGTGCCTCCTGGGGACGGTGCGAGGGAGCGCCGCCGGGGTGTATCGGTAGCTCGGCCCGCACGGTCGAGTCGCCCACGGTCGGTTCTTCCCGCCGAGCGCCGCGCAACAGGTGGCCTGCGCGGGCGCTCGAAGCACAGCAGGGGCGCGTCACACCACTTCGTGCGCCCCCGGGGCGGTGGCGGTCTGCCCGGTCTGCCTGGTCCTCCCGGGCGGTTCGGCCCTCCCGGTCCTTCCGGTCCGCTCCTCGGCCAGGGCGTGCAGGGCCGGCAGGTCGGGTTTACCGAGCCCGTTCAGCGGGATCGCCGGGAGGACCAGGACGGTGTCCGGGGCACACCGGGCGTCCCCGTGGTCGCGGGCCCAGCGGCGCAGCTGGTCCGCCGTCACCCGCGCGTGCGGCGCGACGGCGACCGCGGCGTGCACCCGCTCCAGACCGTCCGGGTCGGTGGCGGTGAACATCACCGCCTCGCGGACGTCCGGGTGGGTCCGCAGCGGCTCCTCGACCTGATGGGGGAACACATTGTGCCCCTCGACGATCGCCATCGAGTCCCGTCGGCCCGCCACCGTCAGGTAGCCGGCCGCGTCCAGGCTGCCAAGGTCACCGGTGTGCAGCCAGCCCTCCCGCAGCACCCGCGCCGTCAGCTCCGGGTCCCGCCAGTAGCCGGCCATCGCGGTCGGGGTGCGGACGCAGATCTCCCCCGTGCGGCCCGGCGGCAGTGGTGCGCCCTCCTCGTCCAGGATCCGCACCTCGGTGTCCGGGTACGGGCGCCCGGCGGTGGTCAGCAGCCGCGGGTCCAGGTGCTCGTCCGGGCTCAGCCGGGCGACCGGCCCGCACTCCGTCAGGCTGTACGTCTGGTGCAGCACCCGGCCCAGCCGCCGGGTCGCCTCCGCCAGCCGGCGCGGCGACGGGGAACAGCCGGTGTAGCCGACCCGGCGCAGGCTGCCGGTGTCCGTCGTGGCCAGCAGCGGGTGGTCCAGCAGCCGGTAGAGCAGGTGCGGCGGCAGGTACATCCGGGACACCCGGTGCCGCTCCACGGCCGCCAGCACCTCCTCGGCGGCGAAGCCCTGCTGCAGCACCACCGCGCCCCCGGCCGCCAGGGCGAAGTCGGCGCTCGTGCCGCCGCCGTGGCTCAGCGGGGTGCAGAGCAGGAAGCATGCGCCGGACAGCAGCGCGGGCCGGGGCGGGCGGGCGAAGCGGCGCAGCACGCCCTTCGGCCGACCGGTGGTGCCGCTGGTGAACCGGACGGCCATCACGTCCTCGGGGAGGCAACGCGGCTCCAGCGGGGCGGGGGAGCAGGCCGCGGCGAGCTCCGGCAGGTCCGTGCCGAAGGGCGCCGGGCCGAGGGCGAACACGCCCGCGGCGGGCAGCGCCCGCGCCACCGCCCCGGCCGCGGCGGCGTACCGCAGGGGGTCGAAGACCAGCGCGTCGGTCTCCGCGAACCCGGCCAGCGCCACCAACTCGGCGACCGGGAGGTCCGGGTAGGGCATGGCCACCCGGCAGCCCAGCAGATTGGCGGCCAGCCGCACCAGCAGCGCCTCCGGGGTGTTCCCGGCGAGCACGGTGACCCCGTCCCCGCGCCCGAGCCCGGCCCGCTCCAGCGCGCGGGCCGTCCGGTACACCTGGTCCAGGCACTCCTGAGCGGTCAGCGCCGCCCCGTCGTGGTGCAGGGCGGGCCGCCCCGGATCCCGGGCCAGCCCGTCCAGCACCAGCTCGGTGTACGTCCCACCAGCCTCTATCATGCCCACCCTTCCCACGACTGACGAGGCGTCAGCCTAGTGGCTGGCGGCACCACGGGTGCGCGGCAGTGGTCCGGGCTGCGACCGCTCCGGGGCCTGGGTGTTCGTGGAGCGCCCTGGGTGCCCGTCGGTGCGCTCGCCGATCTTGTTAGGGTCGGTCGGAAGGACGGACGGGGGCGCGGTGGGCGGCGGGGTGGAGACGGCGGTGGTGGCGCCGCGCGGGGTGCTCGACCTGCGGGGCGAGGCCGGGGCGCGGTTCGTCGTGAGGTACCCGGCCGGGGCCGTGGTGGTGGTGTCGGGCCTGCCGGGGGCCGGCAAGAGCACCCTGCTGCGCCGCTGGGCGGCCACCGGGGAGGCCGCGACGGTGGACCCGCGGACCGTGCACGAGGCCTGCGAGGCGGTGATGCCCGCGCGCCTGCCGTACGCGGTCTACCGGCCCTGGGCGCGGCTGGAGCACTTCCGGCTGCTCCGCGCCTCGGTGCGGCGCGGTGGCCCGCTGCTGGTGCACGACTGCGGCAGCCGCGCCTGGATGCGCCGCTGGCTGGCCCGGGAGGCGGCCCGGCAGGGCCGGGAACTGCACCTGGTGCTGCTCGACGTCGGCGCCGCCACCGCCCTCGACGGCCAGCGGGCCCGCGGACGGCACGCCTCCGCCCGGGTCTTCGCCCGTCACCACCGGGGCCTGACGCGGCTGTCGGCGGCGTTCACCCGGTACACGCGGTCCGGTGGGCCGCTGCCCACCCCGGAGGCGGCGTCCGTGCTGCTGCTGGACGCCGCCTCCCGGTCGAGGGCGGCGACGGTCGCCTTCGGGGCGCAGCGCTGAGGCCCAGTCGCGGGCCCGGCGCTCCGCCTCCGCGTGCCACCAGCCGGGCGGGCTCGGGCCGTTGACGACGGCGCTCGGCTGGTCGGGGTGGAGCCCGAGCGGGCGCAGGGCGTCGGCGGCCACCGCCACCTCGATCCGGCACTGCCGGCTGCCGTCCGGTGTGCGCACCTGGAGCGCGCTCCAGCGGATCTCCTCCGCCGGGAAGGGCGTCCAGTCGACGCCCCGGTCACGTAGTCAAGCGCGGACGGCGGCGGCGGGGGTGGGGCGGCCGGTCCGGTTCCGGTTCGAGGCGATGGTGATCCACTCGGTCATGGCGTCGAGCGTACTGCCGGCCCGGTCAGTCCCGGGCGGGCCCGGTCACTCCGGGGCGGGCGCGTAGGCCCGGGCGACGGCGGTGAAGGCCGCCTTGGGCGTGGTGCGGCCGTCCGGCCAGGAGCGGACCAGGCCGTAGCCGACCGTGTCGAGGTCCTCGGACGGGTCGTCGGAGGCCGGGTAGGCGGGGGTCACGTACGTGAAGACGAAGGCGCCGGCCAGCCCGATGTCCGTGAACAGGTCGAGCAGTGAGGTGAGTTCAGCGGCCTGGGTGGCTTCGTCGCGGACCAGGCCGGGGCGCGGCCGCCGGGTGCCGTTCGAGCGGTCGACGAGGGTCCAGGCGCGGCTGCCGTGGTCGGCGGCCCCGGTGAACGCCGCGCAGCCGAACTCGGCCGCGACCACCGGCTTCCCGTGCTCGTGCAACGCTGCCAGGGCGGCCCGGAGGGTGTCGGCGTTGCCGGCGTCGCGGTAGGCGTCGACGGCCACCAGGTCGAACGGCGCCCAGTCGACGTCCTCCCAGAGCCCGGCGGCGTAGGTGACCGGACCGGCGAAGTGCTGCCGCGCCGTGGCGACCGCCTCGGCCAGCAGGGCGTTGAACCGGACCGGCGGCGGACCCGCCGCGAAGAACTCGGGCGGCCAGCCCATCGGGTCCGCGAGCGCGGCCAGTCGGGCGGCGATGTCCTCACCGGGTACCAGCCCGGCCATGAAGACGCTCAGCTCGCAGCCGATGACCAGGGTGACGTCCCCACCCGCACGGTGGAGGTCCCCGGCGACCTCGGACGCGGCGGTGATCAGCCCGAGGGTCGCCGCCTGGTCGGCGTTCGGCGCCATCGGGGAGAGCCAGACCGCCAGGCCCAATCCGACGGCCGTCTCCGCGGCCGACCGCAGCCTGGTGAGGTCGTCGCCGGTGATCCGTACCGCCGTGCAGTGCAGTTCGCCCGCGATGGCGGCGAGTTCGCGTTCCAGCGTCGCCCGGGTGAGCTCCGGTCGGGTGGTGGACCCGTCGACGGTCGGGGTGCCGGTGTCGTAGGTGATGCCCTTGATCTTCACCCCACCAAGTGTGCCCGGGAGGAGGTCGATCGCCCGGACCGGGGGTGGTGGAGCGGCATGATGGTCCGTCCGGAATCGGAGCCGGAGCCGGAGCCGTACCCGGAGTCTGAGTCGAAAGGGGATGAGGGCGGATGACGGACGACGCGGAACGGAGCGTTCCCGAGCGGGTGTTGGCGGCCGAGCGGGGCGCCGCCCGGCTGGGGTTCGGCAAGAGCTGCACCCGGGAGGTCGGCCGGCTGCTGGCGGTCGCCTCCGCGGCCAAGCCGGGCGGGACGGTCGCCGAGAGCGGCACGGGTGCGGGCGTCGGCACGGCCTGGCTGCGCAGTGGGCTCGGTCCGGGCGGGCGGCTGGTCACAGTGGAGCGGGACGCGCAACTCGCGCGGCGAGCAGCGGAGTTGTTCGAGGGGGACGAGCGGGTACGGGTGCTGCACGGGGACTGGCGGCTGCTGGAGGAACACGCGCCGTTCGACGTGTTCTTCTGCGACGGCGGCGGCAAGCGCGACGACCCCGACCGCGTGGTCGAGCTGCTCGCCCCCGGCGGTCTGCTGCTCATGGACGACTTCACGCCCTCACCGCACTGGCCGCCCCGCTACGGCGGCGAGGTCGACCGGCTGCGCCTGCACTACCTGACGCACCCGGCGCTGGAGGCGAGCGAAGTGCTGACCACGCCGGGCAGTTCGGCCGTCCTGGCGGTGCGGCGGGCCTGGCGGGCCTGACCGCGGCACCGTGGCGGGGATGATGGGCGGATGGTGACGATCGAGACCTCCCGGCTGATCCTGCGGCGCTGGCGCGAGGGCGACGTGCCGGTGATGGCCGAGGTGAACGCCGACCCCGAGGTGATGCGGTGGATCGGCGACGGGAAGGTCCTCACGCCGGAACGGACCCGCGCGGCGATCGAGCGGATCGAGCGGTCCTGGGACGCCGAGGGCTTCGGGCTGTTCGCGGTGGAACTGCGGGAGAGCGGTGAACTCGCCGGGTTCGCCGGCCTGTCGGTGCCGTCCTTCCTGCCCGAGGTGCTGCCCGCCGTGGAGATCGGCTGGCGGCTCGGCCGGCCGTTCTGGGGCCGGGGCATCGCCACCGAGGCGGCGACGGCGGCGCTGCGGTTCGGCTTCGAGAGCTGCGAGTCGGAGCGGATCATCAGCATCGCGCGGATCGGCAACACTGCCTCCGAGCGGGTCATGGCCAAGCTCGGCCTGCGGGCCGAGCGCGAGACCACCGTCCCCGGCAACGGCACCGCCGTCCGCGTCCACGAACTGACCCGCGCGCGGTACCTCGCCCGACGGCCTGCCTGACCGGGAAAACCGCTGGCCCCGCCCGGTGTTCGCCTCCTAGGCTCGGCACAGCCGAACACCGGGTCCGGGGGGTGCACATGAGCAGGGCCGAGGCGGTACGGGCCGCCAACGCGTTGGGGGAGCGCTGGGTCGGGCAGACCGAGCTGAGGCGGGGCACGGTGCTGATGCCGGCCGGGGTCTGGCCGCTGCTCGGGCTGTTGGCCCCGGCCGGAAGCACTCCCGTCCAGGGCGAGTTGGCGCAGGCGCTCGGAGTGCCGGTCGCGGCCGCCGCCGAGCGCGCCCGCGACCTGCTCGGCCTGCTGCGGGACATCCCGGCGGTGCGCTCCGCGCTGGGGGTCTGGACCGACGACCGGCTGCGGCTGCGCCCGGAGTGGCTGGCCTCCGTCCCGGCGGACGTGGTCGGGCGGTTGAGCGGTGACGTGGAGCGGGACAAGCCGCTGCTGGACGCCTGGGCGAGCGAGCAGACCGACGGCGCGATCGATGAGCTGCCGCTCGAACTGGACCCGGACACCCGCCTGGTGCTGGCCGCGGCGCTCACCGTCCGGACGGACTGGATCCGGCCGTTCAGCGACTACGGCGCCCTCAGGGGGAACGGGACGGACGGCTGGGGTCGGCCCGTCCACTACCTGTTCCGGGTGACGTCGCTGCTGGACCGCGCCGCCCTGCTGGAGACGCCCGCCGGCCCGGTGACCGAACTTCAGGTGCTCGGGTACGGCGACATCACCGTCCATCTGCTGCTGGGCGAGCCCGAGGCCGACCCCGGCGAGGTGCTGGCCGCCGGGATCGGAGCGCTCTCGCAGCGCCACCGCCGCACCACGGCCGACCGGTTGCCCGTCGGCACGACCGGTCCCGGGCTGACGGTCGGGACGCTGCGGCGCTACGAACCAGAGGACATGCTGGTCACGGGAGTCCCGCAGTTCACCGTGGAGGCCGACCACGACCTCCTGGCCCGCCGGGAGCTCTTCGGACTGGGGACGCTCGCCGTCCCGTCCGCGACCGAGGACCGGCTGCCCGGCCTCTCGGACGGCGTGCCGCCGCTGTTCGTCAACAGCGCGCGCCAGAAGGCCACCGCGACCTTCGGCGCCCGCGGGTTCCGGGCCGCCTCGGTGACGGCCGTGGGGATGGCGGCCGCCGGTGTGGGCGACGAGCGGAGGCCGCCGTACCTGCAGCGCTACGTCCGGGTGGACTTCGGCCGTCCCTTCGGCTTCCTCGCCGTCCACCGCCTCTCCGGGCTGGTCCTGGCGGCGGGTTGGGTGACCGAGCCGGACGCGGCGGTCGACCCCTGGGCGGCGATGCTGCACGGGTCGGAGGAGGAGGACTGAGCGGGACGGACGAAGGGACGGAGGAACGGACGGAAGAAGAAGCGGAAGCAGGGACGGAAGCAGGGACCGAAGCAGGACCGGGGCGCGGGCAGCCGGAGCGCCGCAATCCGGGTCGCCCACCGCAACCGCGCCCGGTGGTGCGTGCGCACTGCGAGACTGGGGTGAGCAGAGTCCGTCACGGAGAGAGGTCACACCCCGCATGCCCAGCAGCGCCGCCGTCGACAACCCGTGGTTCCGCCGGTTCAACCCGTCCGACTTCGCTCCCGCCCGGATCGTGATCTTCCCGCACGCGGGCGGATCGGCCAGCTACTACATGGACTACGCCAACGCGCTCGCGCCGTACGCCGATGTGCTGGCCGTCCAGTACCCGGGCCGGCAGAACCGTTACGCGGAGCCGACGATCGACTCGGTGCCGGAACTTGCCGAGCAGGTCTACCAGGAGCTGCGCGGGTGGGTGGACCGTCCGATCCTCTTCTTCGGGCACAGCATGGGCGCGGCGGTCGCCTTCGAGGTCGCCCGCCGCTTCGCCCGTGACGGCCTGGCCGGGCCGGAGCGGCTGTTCGTGTCGGCCGGCCGCGCGCCCTCGCTGCCCCGGGACACCGCGGTCCACCTGCTGTCGGACGACGGCATGCTGGAGGAGATCGTCCGGCTCGGCGGCACGGACGAGCGGATCCTCGATGTGCCGGCCCTGCGCGAGCTGATCATCCCGTCGCTGCGGGCCGATTACACCGCCATCGAGACCTACCAGGTCTCGGCGGACGTCGTCGTGCCGCAGCCGATCACCGCCCTGGTGGGGGAGACCGACGCCAACGCCACGGTGGAGCAGGTCGCTCAGTGGGAGCGGCACACCAGTGGCGGGTTCAGCCTGCGGGTGTTCCCGGGCGGGCACTTCTACGTCGCGGAGCAGGTGGACGCCGTGGTGCGGCTGCTCACCGCGCACCTGCGCGGCTGAGGCGGCAGGGCCGCTCGCGAACCGCCGCCCCCGGGACCCGACCAGGGGCCCGATCAGGGGGCGGCGGGCGTTCCGCCGGTGCAGCGGTGCAGCGGTGCAGCGGTGCGCCGGTGCAGCGGTGCGGCGGCGTCAGGTCGTGTAGGCCGAGTTGAGCTTGACGTACTCCTCGGTGAGGTCGCAGCCGTAGACCGTGAAGGCGCCGTCCGCGATGCCCAGGTCGATCCGGATCACCACCTCGTCGCCGCCGAGGTACCGGCGGGCCTCTTCGAGCAGGGCGTCGGTGGGCTCCTCCGGGTACATCGGGAGCTCGTCGAAGCCGATGCGGACGGCGGACGGGTCGATGTCGGTCTCGTCCCGGAGCTTGCCGACGGCCATGGTGATGCGGCCCCAGTTCGGGTCGGCCCCGTGCACGGCGGCCTTGACCAGCGGGGAGTTGACCACGCTCTTGCCGACGCGCTTGGCCTGGGCCGCGTCGCGGGCCCCGGTGACCCGGACCTCGATCAGCTTGGAGGCGCCCTCGCCGTCCGAGGCGATGTCGCGCACGAGGTGCAGCGCGCACTCGTACAGCGCCTGCTCGAAGGCGACCGGGTCGACCGGTCCGGCGAGCCCGTTGGCGAAGATCGCGGCGGTGTCGCTGGTGGAGGTGTCGGTGTCGATGCTGAGCGCGTTGAACGTCCGGTCCATGACGCGGCGGAACAGGGCGTCGAGCCGGTCGGCGGGGAGGTCGGCGTCGGTGAAGAAGAAGGTGAGCAGCGTCGCCATGTCGGGTTCGATCATGCCGACGCCCTTGGCGATGCCGACCAGCACGGCGTCGCCGCAGCGGCCCCGGACCTCCTTGTGGCGGGTGTCCGTGGTCATGATGGCCTTGGCCGCCGCGGTGTAGTCGGCCTCCGGGAACGGCCAGGTCAGGGCGGCGAGTCCGGCCCGGATCCGGTCCATCGGGTACGGGCGCCCGATCACGCCGGTGGAGCCGATGACGAGTTCGTCCGGCGAGATCCCGGCGACCTCGGCGACCCGGCGGCGGACCTCGGCGGCGTTCTCCGCCCCGGTGCGCCCGGTGGCGACGTTGGCGTTGCGGGACAGCACGACCATCCCGCGGCTGCGTTGGAGGGCGGCCGACTCGCGGCTGAGCACGACGCTCGGGCCGGCGAAGCGGGAGCGGGTGAAGACCGCCGCGGACCGGCAGGGGACCTCGGAGACGACGGCCGCGAAGTCGTCCTCCACGTCCTTGAGGCCCATGTTCGTCGTGACGGCCCGGAAGCCGCGGGGCCGGAAGCCGCGGGGTGCGACAGCTTGCATGGTGGATCGGTCCCTCTCCGAGTGGTCCCGGTTCGGTACGGCGCGGCGGGGCGACGTGCCGTGCCGTGCAGTGCCGAACCGCGAGTCGGTGAATAGATTTGCGGAGATCTGAATACATCAACCGCTTCGGTGTGGTCAATGAGTTATCTCAATGCATGACTATGCGAAGGAGATCGGTGGCTCGGACGGCCTGGACGAGGCCCGGGCGTTCCGTCGCGTCCGGCCCCTGCCGGTGGCCCGGCGGCTCGACTACTGTGCCTGTTGACGCACCGTCAACAGGTCGTCAGCGGATCGTCAACAGATCGTCGACAGACACCGGGAGGCCGTCGTATGCGCCGGATCGCCGTCGTCGGAGCGGGCCAGGCCGGCCTGCAGCTCGCACTCGGGCTGGTGGCCGACGGATGCGAGGTGACGCTGGTCGCCGAGCGCACCCCGGAGCAGGTGCGGGGCGGGCGGGTGCTGTCCACCCAGGCGATGTTCGGCCCGGCGCTGCGGATCGAGGCCGAAGCCGGGCTGGACCTGTGGGCGGGCGAGGCCCCGGCGGTGGAGTCGGTGGACGCGGCGCTCGTCGTCCCGCCGGCCACCCGGGCGCTGGAGTTCACCATGACCCTCGACGAGCCCGCCCAGTCCGTCGACCAGCGGATCAAGCTGGCCCGCTGGCTGGAACTGCTCGCCGAGCGCGGCGCCCGGGTCGAGTACCGCACGCTGGATCCGGCCGGGCTGCACCAACTGGCCCGCCGGCACCAGCTGACCGTGGTCGCGGCGGGCCGCGGCGAGCTGGCCGGGATCTTCGAACGCGACCCCGGCCGCTCGGCCTTCGACCGGCCCCAGCGCGCCCTGTCCTGCCTGTACGCGCACGGTGTCGGCTCGCCCGACCCGGCCGCCGGCCCCAGGGCCCGGATGCACGCCCTGCCCGGCCTGGGCGAGCTCTACCTCCAGCCGGCCCTGACCCGCACCGGCCCGTGCGACATCCTGCTCTGGGAGGCGCTGCCCGGCGGCCCGCTGGACGTCTTCGGCGACGGGCCCGCGCCGGAGGTCCAACTCGACCGGATCCGCGCCCTGTTGGCCGAGCACCTGCCGTGGGAGGCGGAGCTGTGGCGGGACGCCGAGCCGACCGACGAGGGGGCCGGGCTCTGGGGCGCGGTGACTCCGACCGTCCGCCGCCCGGTGGCCGAACTGGGCTCGGGCGTCGACGCCGTGCACGTGCTGGGCCTGGGCGACGCAGTGGTGGTCAACGACCCGATCACCGGCCAGGGCGCCAACGGCGCGGCCCGCGCGGCGGAGGCGTACCGGCGGGCGATCCGCGAGCACGGCGACGCCCCGTTCACCGCGGACTGGATGTGCCGCACCGCCGAACGGTTCTGGCAGCGACACGCCCGCCACGCCGTCGAGTTCACCGCCGCCATGCTGACCATGCCGGACCACCTCCAGGGCGTCTTCGCGGCCGCCGCCGAGCACCCGGAGGTCGCCCGCCGGCTCGCCAACACCTACGCCGATCCGAGCGACCACGCCGCCTGGCTGGCCACCCCCGAGCTGACCGCCGCGTACCTGGCCTCCGTGTAGCGCGCACCCGGCCTCCGGGCAACGGCAGCAGCGGCAGCAGCTGCAGCCCGCACTTGCCCCCGGCCCGCTCCCGGGACGACGCTGGAGGGAGGACGGCAACGGGTGCGGGAGGCGAGCTCGTGGACGGTCACCAGCCCGCGGACCGGTCCGAGCGCGGTCACCGGAGCGTGCCGCACACGGCGGACCTGCGGGTGGAGGCATGGGCGCCGACGGCCGAGGGCTGCATCGGCGAACTGGTGCACGGCGTCGTCGGCAGCTTCGCCGACCTGTCCGGCGCGCGGATCGTCGGCGAACGCGCCTGCACGGTGCTCGCGGTGAGCGACCCGGACCTGCTCGCGGGTGTCCTGGAGGAGGTCATCTACCGGATGGACGCCGACGGCGAACTGCCCGCCGCGCTCGTGCTCGGGCCGGTCCACGGCCTGGACGGCGCCCGGAGCATCGAGGTGCGCTTCCGGATGGCCGACACGGCGACCGCCGCCCTGGTCGGCGCCGTGCCGAAGGCCGTCTCGCTGGAGGGCCTGGAGCTGGGCGAAGGGCCGGGCGGCTGGACCTGCGCGGCCACGGTGGACGTCTGAAACGCGCTGCGGGAACCACGCGGCTACGGGAGCGGGGTGAGCGAGGTGGAGATCGCACCCGTCGAGGCGGGCCGCTACCGCTGGCGGATCGAACCGCGCCCGCCGATGCGGGTGCCGGGCGTGGTCTTCGCGAGCAGCGCACTGCTGCCGCAGGCTGCCGGGGACCGCGCGCTGGAGCAGGTCGCGAACGTGGCGACGCTGCCCGGGATCGTCCGCGCCTCCTACGCGATGCCCGATGTGCACTGGGGCTACGGCTTCCCGATCGGCGGGGTCGCCGCCACCGACGTCGAGCAGGGCGGTGTGGTCTCGCCCGGCGGGGTCGGCTTCGACATCTCCTGCGGGGTCCGGTTGCTCGCCGCCGGGGTGGACCGGGACGAACTCGACGCCGAGCGGATCCGTCGGCTGATGGACCTGCTGGACCGCAGTGTCCCGCGCGGGCTCGGCCGCGGCGGTCTGTGGCAGCTGGCCGGGCCGGCGGAACTGGACGAGCTGCTGCTCGGCGGCGCCCGCTACGCCGTCGAGCACGGCCACGGCGTGCCGCGCGACCTGGAGCGCTGTGAGGACCGCGGCGTGCTGGCCGGCGCGGCCCCCGGCGAGGTGAGCCACCGGGCCGTCGAGCGGGGACTGCAGCAGGTCGGCAGCCTCGGCTCGGCCAACCACTTCCTGGAGGTGCAGGCCGTCGGCGAGGTGTACGACGCGCAGACGGCCGCCGCGTTCGGACTGCGGGCGGGCCAGGTCTGCGTCATGATCCACTGCGGCTCGCGCGGGCTCGGCCACCAGATCTGCACCGACCACGTCCAGGCCATGGAGCGCGAGCTGCACCGCTACCGGATCGAACTCCCGGACCGCCAACTCGCCTGCACCCCGGTCGACTCCCCGCGCGGCCGCGCCTACCTCGGCGCCATGACCGCCGCCGCCAACTACGGGCGGGCGAACCGCCAGCTGCTCTCCGAAGCCTCCCGGCGGGCCTTCGCCACCGCCCTCGGCGTCGGACTGGAGCTGGTCTACGACGTCTCGCACAACCTCGCCAAGCTGGAGACCCACGAGGTGGACGGCATGGCGCGCCGGCTGTGCGTCCACCGCAAGGGCGCCACCCGGGCCCTGCCGCCCGGCGACCCGGACCTGCCCGCGGACCTGGCCGCGGCCGGGCAGCCGGTGCTGGTGCCCGGGACGATGGGCACCGCCTCGTACGTCATGGTCGGCCTGCCCGGCAACGAGGCCTTCCGCTCCGCCTGCCACGGCGCAGGGCGGGTCTGGAGCCGCCACCAGGCGCTGCGCATGGTGCGCGGTGAGCGGCTGATGGGCGAACTGGAGGCGCGTGGCATCGCCGTCCGGCCCGCCTCGATGCGGGCGCTGGCCGAGGAGACGCCCGAGGCGTACAAGGACGTGGACGCGGTGGCCGCCGTCACCGAGGGCGCCGGACTGGCCCGGCGGGTCGCGCGGCTGGTGCCGCTGGGGGTCTGCAAAGGGTGAGCGGGTGAGGCGTGGTCGGGCCCGGGCGCGTCCCCCGCCCCGCCCGGGCCCGGCGCGCCATGGTGGTCCGATGCGTCGGTGCGGCGCGTCGGTGCGGTGCCTGGCACGCGTCGGTCAGGCGCCGGTCAGGCACCAGTCACAGGAGGTGGGCATGCCGGGGAGCACGGTCGGGCCGGTGATCGAGCTGCGCTCGCTCACCAAGCGCTACGGCACCACGATCGGCATCGAGGACCTCGACGTGACGGTCGAGGCAGGCGAGGTGTTCGGGCTGCTCGGCCCCAACGGCGCCGGGAAGACCACCACCCTGCGCTGCCTGGTCGGCCTGCTCGGACCGAGCGCGGGCCGGGTGCGGGCCGGGTGCGGGTGCTCGGCCTGGACCCGGTGGCCGACCACGGCCGGCTCGCCCCCGCGCTCGGCTACCTGCCCGGCGAGCTGCGCCTCTACCCCGAACTCACCGGGCAGCAGACCCTCGACCTGCTCGCCGCCCTCCAGGGCGCCCCGGTGCCCCGGCAGCGCGAGCTGTGCGAGCGGCTGAAGCTCACCCCGGCCGAACTCGCGCGGCCGGTGGGGGAGTACTCACGCGGGATGAAGCAGAAGCTCGGGCTGGTCCAGTCGCTCCAGCACCGGCCCGCCGTGGTGGTGCTGGACGAACCCAGCGAGGGGCTGGACCCGCTGGTCCAGGAGACCCTCTTCGAACTGCTCGCCGAGGAGACCGCGGCCGGGCGCACCGTGCTCCTCTCCAGCCACGTACTTCCCGAGGTGCAGCGCACCTGCGGCCGGGCCGCGATCGTGCGCAGCGGGCGACTGGTGACCGTCCGCTCGGTGGCCGAGCTGCGCCGGGCCCGGGCGCGCCGGGTGCGCCTGGTCTTCGCCGACGGGCGGGGCGCCCGGCCGCTCGGCGCCGCCGAGCGGTGGTCCCCGCGCTGGGAGGGCCGGTGGGTGGAGCTGCTGGTGCCGCCCGACGAGGTGGTCCCGGCCGTGCGCGGCCTGCTGGCCGAACTGCCGGTGGCCGACCTGACGGTGGAGGAGGCGGGTCTGGACGAGGCCTTCCTCGACCTGTACCGCTCCACCGAGCAGGAGGACCGGCCATGACCCCGGCCACCGTCAGCCGCCGCCTCCCGCTGGTCTGGCTCGCTCTGCACCGGCGGCGCCGGATGCTGCTCACCCTGCTGATCGCCATGGTCGTCTTCGAAACCCTGATCGTGGTGATCGCCGGAACCGTGCCGAACGGCGAGCTGTTCGGCGCCCGCCGCACCCCGCCCGGTGCGTTCAAGGCCTTCAGCGGTTCCAACGGCGACGTCTCCATCGCCAGTTACCCCGGGCTGCTGGGCGCCGGGCTCACCCACCCGGTCTGGATCGCGCTCCAGCTGACCGTGATCGGCTCGCTGGGCGCCGCCGCCGTCGCGGCCGACGTGGAGTCCGGCACCATCGAGCTGCTGATGACCCGCCCGGTCTCCCGGCGCCGCCTGCTCGCCGAACGGGCCGGTGCGCTGATCGCGGCCTCGGTGCTGCTCAACGCCGCCGCCACGCTGGCCGTCGCGCTCGGGGTGGCCTTCTCCCCGAAGCTGCGTGCGGCCGTCCCGGAGGGCGGGGTGTTCAGTGCCGGACTGCTGGGCTGCGCCCTCGCCTTCTGCCTGATCGGGCCGGTGCTGGCGGTGTCCGCGCTCAGCCGGCGGCGGGCGCACGTGGTCGGCGCCGCCGTCGCCCTCGGCGCGGGCGGCTTCGCGCTCAACTTCGTCGCCCTGGCCTGGTCCCCGGCCCGACCGCTGCGCTACCTCAGCCCGTTCCACTACTACGCGCCGGGTGACGCGCTCGCGCACGGCGGCCTGCCCTGGACCGCGCCGGTGGTACTGCTCGGGGTGGGGCTGCTGGGGCTGCTGGCGGCCTTCCGGCTGCTGGAGCGGCGGGACCTGGCGGTTTAGGGGCGTCCCGGGGCTGGACCCACCCGGCCCCGGACCCACCCGGGCCGGGAGCGTCAGACCAGGTCGAAGCGGGTGGGACCGCCCTGCGCCCAGACGCCCCGGGAGGCCTGCCCGGGGTAGCGGACGGTCTCCGAGCGGGCGCTCAGGACCCGGGTGAGCTGCTGCTCCGGCTCGTGGGCGGCCCAGCCGGGATCGCCGGTGGTGACGAAGCCGATCCAGGCCCGCTGGAGCTCCCGGGAGACCTCGACGGCCTCCGGCGCGGGCGGGTCGCCGAGGAAGTGCCGGCCCATCGGGCTGTCCAGGGAACCGAAGGCCAGTGGGACGTCCAGGCCGTGGCAGGCGCCGAACACCCCGCCCAGGGCGGGGGCCGGGTAGGCGAGTTCGAAGAGGTGGGAGGTGCCGCCGGCCGCGGTGTTCCCCTCGGCGAGGTGGAGCGAGGGCATCCGGAACAGGGAGTCGGAGAAGACCGCCTCGACCAGGGCCTCCGGGGAGGCGCCGGGGAAGGCGGCGCGGTAGGCGTCCGGGCCGTCCGGGCGCGGGGCCAGCTGAGCCAGGGCGGTGCGGGCGTCCTCCTCGGTGAAGGAGCCGTGCCGGCCGGACAGGACGGCGAACAGCCGGAACTCCTCCCGGGCGTGGCCGACCAGCAGCTCGATGCCCTTGGCCCGCCCGGCGGCCAGGGCGGTCCAGGGCTCCTCGGTCAGGACCTCGCCGTCGACCACCGGGACGGTGGCGACGCCGGTGTGGGCGAGCCGGCCCCAGCGGTCGAGCTGCCCGGGGAGGGCGGCGCCGAGCTCGGTGACGGCCGCGGCCAGCTGCCAGGGGTCGGTCCCGGCGAGGGCGGCGGCGGTGGGCGCGGTGCCGAGCCGCTCCGCCAGGGCGACGGTGACCTCGGCGGCCAGCGCGGGGGTGGCGAGGTTGCCGCCGACGGAGTGGGCGATCGCCCGGTGGAACAGCCCGCGGGCCCGGGGCATGGTCAGCAGGGCGGCCACCGAGGAGGCCCCGGCCGACTGGCCGGCCACGGTGACCCGGTCGGGATCGCCGCCGAACGCGGCGATGTCGGCCCGCACCCACTCCAGCGCCGCGATCTGGTCGAGGAAGGCGCGGTTGGCCGGGGCGCCGTCCAGCAGCGCGAAGCCCTCGGCGCCCACCCGGTAGTTGACGGTCACCACGACCAGTCCGGCCCGGGCGAGTTCGGTCGGGTCGTACAGCGGGTCGCCCGCGGTGCCGGAGATGAAGCCGCCGCCGTGGATCCAGACCAGCACCGGCAGGGCGGCCGAGCCCGGGTCCGGTGTGTGGACGTTGAGCGTCAGCCAGTCGGTGCCGGTGGTCGGTCCGGCCTGGAGCGGCCCGGACTGGGGGACGACGGGCCCGAACTCGAAGGCGTCGCGGACGCCGTCCCAGGGCTCGGGCGGGGCGGGGGCGGCGAAGCGGAGCGGGCCGACCGGCGGGCGGCCGTAGGGGATGCCGCGGAAGGCGGCGAGCCCCCGGTCCAGGAAGCCGCGGACGGTTCCCCCGGTGGTGTGGGCGACGGGCTGAACGAGCACGGGACGCTCCTCCCTCGGAATGCCACCAGCGTTATCGGTCAGCTGTATTATGTCAAGCGTATGGAAAAGGCCCGACCGGGACCGGCCGATTGGTCGATCGGTCGGTCGGGAGTCGTCGAGGAGTGCCGGGCATGCCCAAGCAGGTGGACCACCAGGAGCGCCGCGAGACCATCGCCCGCGCGCTGTGGCGGGTGGTGGAGCAGCGCGGCGCCGCTCAGTTGACCCTGCGCGAGGTCGCCCGGGAGGCCGGGATCTCGCTCGGGCAGCTGCAGCACTACTTCGGCACCCGGGCGGAGCTGCTCGGCTTCGCGATGGACCTCGCCGGGGAGCAGAGCGGCCGCCGGGTCGCCGAGGCGCTGGCGGGCCTGGGCGAACGGCCGCACCCGCGCGCGGTGCTGCGGGCGATGCTGGTCGAGCTGCTGCCGCTGCGGCCGGACTCGCGCGTCACCAGCCGGATGAGCGCCGCCTACGTCCTGGAAGCCCTGCATGACGAGGAGGTCCACGCGCGGGCGCGCGAAGACCTGGTGCGGGGGCGCGAGGCGGTGGAGCGGGTGGTGCGGCAGGCGATCGCCGACGGGCTGGTGGCGGCCGACCGCGACCCGGTGGTGGAGACGGACCTGCTGCTCGCGCTGACCGGGTTCACCACACTGCTGGAGCTGGGCGTGGTCGGGCCGGACGCCGCGCTCACCGCCGTCGACCGGCACCTGGACCGGCTCTTCGCCGGGGAGGACCGCCCCGGCGGGGAGGGCCGGTCGGGTGGCCGGTGACGGCGTGGCACGCTGGGCGGGTACCGCTGCCGGACCGTACGGCGCCGGCCCCGCACCGTACGGCCTCGACCCCGCGACCCCTTGAACCCACGACCCCTTGACCCCGCGACCAGGAGCACCCGCATGGACCGACCCGCCGCCCTCCGCCTCGACGCCACCGCCTCCGGGCACCCGGCGGGCATCCTCGACGCCGCCGAGCAGGCCGAACGCCGGGGCATGGACCGGCTGGTGGTCGCCGAGACCGCGTACGACCCGTTCCTCCAGCTCGCCCGCGCCGCCGACCGCACCGAGTCGATCGAGCTGGCCACCGGCATCGCGGTGGCCTTCGCCCGCACCCCGATGACGCTGGCCTACCAGGCCTGGGGGCTGCACGCGGCCTCCGGTGGACGGGCCGTCATCGGGCTGGGCTCGCAGGTCAAGCCGCACATCGAGAAGCGCTTCGGGATGCCCTGGGACCGTCCGGCGGCCCGGATGCGGGAGTACGTGCACGCGGTGCGGGCGATCTGGCACAGCTGGCAGACCGGTGAACGGCTGCGGTTCCGGGGCGAGTTCTACACCCACACGGTGATGACTCCGGTGTTCTCGCCGGACCCGGTCCCGTCGGGGGTGCCCCGGATCCTGCTCGCGGGCGTCGGGCCGCTGATGACCCGCACCGCCGGGGCGGTGGCCGACGGCTTCCTCGGCCACCCGTTCTCCTCCACCGCCTACCTGGCCGAGCAGGTGCTGCCCGGGCTGCGGGAGGCGCGGGCGCAGGCGGAGGCCGAGGGGGCCGAGTGGACCGGGCGGCCGTTCGAGGTCGTCGGCAACGTGCTCACCGCCACCGGCCGGACCGAGGAGGAGCTGGCGGCCAACCGGGCCGGGGTGCGGGAGCGGCTGGCGTTCTACGCCTCCACCCCGGCCTATCGCCCGGTGCTGGCGCAGCACGGCTGGGAGGGACTGCAGGAGGAGCTGCACACCCACTCGGTGCGCGGGCGCTGGGCCGAGATGACGGCGCTGATCTCCGACGAGGTGTTCGACACCTTCGCGGTGTCCGGCACGGTCGAGGAGGCCGCCCGGGAGATCCACCGCCGGTACGCGGGGCTGGTCACCCGGCTGTCCGTCAACCTGCCCGAGGACGCGGACCCGGTGCTCGGGCTGGACGTGCTGGCGGCGGTGCGGGCGCTGGGCTGAGCGGAAACGGTCCGGAAGCCGCCGTGGAGGGACGGCGATCGATCATGAACTGATCAAGATGAGACACATTCGGGCAAGCGGCTTCCGCCGGTCCGCCCGGGCGGGAGGATCGCGCTGAGCAGGTCAACCGTGCCCGGTCGGCGCGAGCCTGTCATGTCTTGGCCATTCGCTCTTGGCCGTCCGCCGACGATCGTGGGGGTGCCCGCGTGTCCGTGTCCGACGATCGCACCGCAGCCGACGACCCGTACCAGACCTCCGAGGATCGCGGCGCGGCCGACGACCCGTACGAGCCCTACGGCCCCTGGGGGCCCGTCGAGGAGGACGAACTCGCCGACCTCGACGAGTTCCTGCGCGTCTGCGCCGAACTGACCGGCTTCGACGTCCCCGAACTGCGCGCCACCGGCATGGCGGACGAACACCACCGCACCGCCCTGGCCCACCGGGTCCGCGACGAGCACGCCCTCGTCCACCTCTGGTACGTCGGCTCCTGGCCCGGCGAGGCCCCGACCTCCGCCCGCGCCCACGACCACGGCCTGGTCTGGCGGACCTTCCGCGCCAGCCCGCCCGGCGCCACCGCCCCCGGCCACGGCAGCTGGGCCGAGGCCCCGTACGGCGGTGAGCAGCGATGAGCGCCCGAACGGACACCTGGGACGCCGTCGTGGTCGGCGCGGGCTTCGCCGGCAGCCTGGTCGCCCAGCGCCTCGGCGCCCGGGGCTGGCGGGTGCTCGTCCTGGAGGCCGGCCGACCCGTGCCGGGGAGCAGCGCGACCTCCGCCGCCCACCGCGCGGCCGGCGGCGGCCCGCCCACCTCGCCCTACCCGCACAACCCCGACGCCCCCTCGCCCGACGTCACCGACCTCACCGGCCTCCCGGACGGCGGCTTCACCGCCACCGGCCACCTCCGCCAGTACGGCCCGCTGCCGTACGCCAGCGGCTACCTGCGCGCCAACGGCGGCACCGGACTGCTCTGGACCGGCCTCGCCCCGCGCATGCACCCCGAGGACTTCCGCACCGGCGACCTCGGCCACGGCCGCAACTGGCCGATCGGCTACCACGACCTGGAACCCCACTACCGCGACGCCGAACAGGAACTCGGCGTCGCCGCCGACGCCGAGGAACAACGCCGAGCCGTCGGCCTGCCCCTCCCCGACGGCTACGCCTTCCCGATGCGGGCGATCCCCGCCAGCCATCTCGACCGGCAGCTGGCCCGCGCCCTCGACGGCCGCACCGTCCGCGACCCCGCCATGACCGACCCGGCCCGGCTCGCCGTCACCCTCACCCCGCACGCCCGCAACGGCCTGCCCACCCGCCCCGGCACCGGCCACGGCGCGCCCTGCGCCGGGAGCGCCAGCTGCGTCCCGGCCTGCCCGAGCGGCGCCAAGTACACCCCGCTGCGCACCCAGGCCCGCTGGGCGCCCGGCGTCGAACTGCGCACCGAGGCCGTGGTCAGCCGGGTGCTCGCCGACCCGGTGACCGGGCGGGCCACCGGGGTCGAGTACCTGGCCGGCGGGACGGCGCACCGGGTGACCGCCGACCTGGTGGTGATCGCCGCGCACGCGATCGAGAACGCCCGGCTCCTGCTGCTGTCCGGCCTGGCCAACCGCAGCGACCAGGTCGGCCGGAACCTGATGGACCACCCCGCGCTGCTCACCTGGGGGCTGATGCCCCGCCCGGTCGGCCCCTACCGGGGGCCGGGCTCCACCAGTGGACTGGAGGCCTTCCGCTTCGGCGGCGCCCGCCACCACCGGGCGCCGTTCCGGATCGAGATCGGCAACTGGGGCTGGTCCTGGGCCGGCGGCACCCCCGAGGCCGAGGCGGCCGCGCTGCTCGCCACCGGACTGCGCGGCAAGGAGCTGCGCGAACGCCTCGGCGACCGGCTCGGGCGGCAGTTCTCGCTCCAGTTCGAGCTGGAGCAGCCCGCCGACCCGGCCAACCGGGTCACCCTCGACCCGGACCGGCGCGACCCGCTCGGCCTGCCCGCCCCCGCGATCCACTACGACCTGGGCGGCTACGTCCGCGAGGGCATGGCCTCCGCCCGCGCCGTCTCCGACCAGCTCTTCGCCCTGCTGGGCGCCGAGGACCACACCGCCTACCCGGGCGCCGGCTGGCCCGGCCGGCTGGAACACCGGGGCGCGGTGTACGGCTACCGGGGCGCCGGCCACGCCGGCGGCACCCACCTGATGGGCGGTTCCCCGGGCACCTCCGTGGTCGACCAGTGGCAGCGCTGCTGGGACCACCCCAACCTGTACGCCGTCGGCTGCGGTTCGATGCCCTCGCTCGGCACCTCCAACCCCTCGCTCACCATGGCCGCCCTCGCCCTGCGCAGCGCCGACCGGATGCACCAGGACCTGCTGGCGCTGCGCCGGCCGGCGACCCTCTCCCCGCCCGTGCCCCCCTCGCTTTCGGAGCCCTCATGACCGGCCTGCCGCTGCCGCCCGTCCCGGAGCCGTACCACCTGCCCTTCCACTACGGCGCGCTGCACAACATCGGCGTCGACTACCTGGTGGACCCGGAGCGGGCCCGCCGCCTGCTGGACAAGCGCCACCCCGGGCTGAGCGCCGCCACCTTCGACGGCGGGGCCTGCGTCTCGCTCAACTACCAGCTGTACTTCGCCCAGTACCCGAACGGCGGCGGCATCACCGAGGAGCTGGAGATCAACCTGATCGCCCACCCGGTGTTCGCCGAGGAGCGCATCCCGGTGGTCAACTACGGGCAGTACGCCCGGGGTTACGACCAGACCAAGCTGCTCGGCATCGCCCGGCTGCACGTGCTGTGCGACAACCCGCTCGCCATCGACGCCGGGCGCCGGCTGTACGCCGAGCCCAAGCACCCGGGCTGGTTCGAGACCACCCTGCCCTCGCTCAACGCGCCCGCCGTGCGCGAACGGTGGAGCATCTCCTGCCGCCGGGCCGAGCTGGGGTCGGACGGGCTGGGGTCGGACGGGCTGCACCGGCACCAGGAGGAGATCCTCGCCCTGGACGTCGACCTGGTCGGGCTCACCCCCGAGCCGGTGAACAACACCCCGATCACCGGCTACGGCACCGACGAGGAGGGCAAGCTGCTCGCCGGGCCGCTGCACGTCCACCACCCGTACCGCTACTACGCGTTGGACGACCGCACCGCCGACCGGGTCCGGCTCGACCTCGGCAACCCTGCGGAGGAGGCCGCCCGCGACCTCGCCCAACTGGTCGGCGAGGCCCCGGCGGCCGGGGTCTGGACCTACCAGTCCGCGCCGGTGGCCGCCCACCACCGCGCCTACTACGTCCGGTGACGGTGCGCCCCTTCCCGGGAGGGAGCACCGCCGTGCGCCGGGACGTCGTCGACGGGCGGATCTGGACGGCCATGCCGTACACCGTGCTCGCCGACGACGGCACCACCCTGACCCTGGCCGCCCGCCCCGGCACCGAGAGCCTCGCCCCCGCCAGCTGGACCACCTCCCGGCGTGACGGGGACGTCGCCGCCCGCAAGCGCGGCATCGACGACCTGGCCGCCGGCACCTGGGAACTCGACCGGTGGACCTGGCGCGACACCGTGGTGATCAGCCGCTTCACCGCCGGGGAGCCGTTCAGCGTCCACCGCTTCCTCAACCCCGAGGGCCGGCCGTTGCGCTGGTACGTCAACTTCGAGCTCCCGTACCGGCGGACGGCCATCGGCATCGACACCTTCGACCTCTTCCTGGACCTCGTCGTCACCCCCGACCTGGCCTCCCGCACCTGGAAGGACGAGGACGAGTACGCCGAGGCCCGGCGGCTGGGCGTGATCGACGAGGCCACCCACCGGCAGGTGGACCGGGCCCGGGACCGGGCCCTGGCCCAACTCCACGACCGCACCGGCCCGTTCGCGCCCGACCGGGCGGCCTGGACGCTGCCCCCGCCGGGGCCGCTGCCCGTCCTGCCTGACACCGCGCTCAGCACCCCGGCCGCCCGCTGGGGGTAGGCTCACGTCCCGACATGGACGACACCCACGAGATCGACGGACTGAGCGACGTCGAGGCGCTCGACCACCTGCACGAACCCGGGGCCTACCTGCGACTGGCCCGACGGACCGCCGACCCCGGGGTGCTGCGCGTACTGGCCCGGTGCGAGTACTCCTTCGTCTGGCACGCGATCGCCCGGAACGCCGCCGCGCCCGTCGACGCACTGGTCGCCCTGGCGCCCCGGCGGCACGACAGCTGGGACGACAACTGCCTGCTGCGGCTGCTGGCCGCCCACCCGGCGGTGACCGGCGAGGCCCTGGACGGGGTGGCCGAGCTGGTGGCCGAGCGGCTGAGGGAGGGCGAACGCCCCTTCGCCGCGGTGCTGGAGCTGGCCCGGCGGCCGGAGCTGACGGCGGAACGGCTGAACCGGCTGGGGCACCTGGCGGGTGCCTCCGGCCGGCTCCGCCGGGGTCTCAGCCGTGCGCTGGCGGCCCGCCCGTCCGGCTGAGTTCGGCCGTCGGCTGGCCGCCTCCGCCGGCCGGGGCCGGTGCGGGCGCCTTGGCCCAGCGGCCGGCGAGGACGGTGCCGACGACCAGCTGGAGCTGGTGGTAGGCCATCAGCGGCAGCACCATCACGCCCGCCTCCGAGCCGAACAGCACGGTGGCCATCGGCAGTCCGTTGGCCAGGCTCTTCTGCGAACCGCACAGCATCGCCGCGATCGCGGCCGGGCGGTCGAGCCCCAGCCCGCGCGCGCCGAGCCCGGTGACGGCCAGGGCCGCGGCGAGCAGGGCGAGCAGGACCACCAGCATCCCGAGCAGGGCGAACGGTGTCGCCCGCTGCCAGATGCCCTGGGCCACCGCCGCGCTGAACGCCGTGTAGACGACCAGCAGGATCGAACCGCGGTCCACCGGGGTCAGCAGCCGTTTGTGACGGGCCACCAGGCCGCCGATCCACGGCCGCAGCACCTGCCCGAGCAGGAACGGCGCCAGCAGCTGGAGGCCGATCCGCAGCAGCCCGTCCGCCGACAGCCCGGAGTGCGAGCCCAGCAGCCCGGCGACCAGCAGCGGGGTGAGCAGCAGTCCGGCGAGGCTGGAGTACGTCCCCGCGCAGATCGCCGCCGGGACGTCGCCCCCGGCGGCCCCGGTGAGCGCCACCGAGGACTGGACGGTGGACGGCACCAGGCAGAGGAACAGCACCCCGGCCTGCAACTGCTCGGTCAGCGGCACGGGCGTGAGCAGCGCGGTGGCCAGCCCGAGCAGCGGGAAGAGGGCGAAGGTGGCGGCGAGCACCAGCCCGTGCAGTCTCAGGTGGCGCAGCCCGGCCAGGGTCTCGCGGGTGGACAGCCGGGCGCCGTAGAGGAAGAACAGCAGCGCCACCGCGAGGTCGCAGGCCGTCGCGGCGAACCGGGCCGAGGCGCCGGAGACCGGGAACAGCGCGGCCAGGCCGACCGTCCCGGCCAGCGCCAGCAGGTACGGGTCGAACCTGCGCCACCACGGCGGACGGGCCGGGGCGGTGCGGACCGGGCGGTCGGTGCGGGCCCGACGCCCGGAGGCGGCCGTCATCGCCCACCCCCGCCGCCGACCAGACCCCCGACCAGGCCTCCGACCGGACCCCCGGCCAGGGACCCGAGCGGGGATCCGGCGCCGTCGTGGTCGCTCCCCGCCGAGCCGCTGCCGCTCTGGACGTTGGCCGTGCGGTCGACCTCCAGCCAGGAGTCGGCGTTCGAGTTGTCGACGACCGTGATCAGGCTGCCGCCCGCGGCGGCCGGGGCCGCGCCGGCCGCGAGCAGGGCGCAGGCCCCGGTCAGCCCCAGGACGGTGGCCCGCAGTGCGGCGGCCGCCGAGGACGGGGCGGGCCGGCGCGGCCCGGGGCTCAAGCCCTCACGTCCGCGAGCCGGCGGGAGCGCGTGATGTTGCGCTCCAGCAGCTCGGTGGACTCCCGCACGCCGACCGGCTTGGCCTGCCCGGCCTGGGCGGGCAGCCGCCCGTCGGCGGACTTCAGCCCGATGAGCGCCTCGTCGATCGCCCGGTGGGCCGCGAACAGGCACGGCGTGCTGTAGATCGCCACGTCCACCCCGAGCTCGGTGAGCTCGGTGAGCGACAGCCGGGGGGACTTGCCGCCCGCGATCTGGTTGAACAGCAGCGGCTTGTCGCCGACCTCCTTGCGGATCCGGCGGATCCACTCCTCGCTGCGCACGCCGTCGACCAGCACCACGTCGGCGTCCGTCTCGGCGAGCGCGCGGGCGCGGCGCAGGATGTCGGCCTCCTCGGTGGCGTCGGTGCGGGCGACCACCAGGAGGTCGGTGCGGTCGGCGAGGACGAGTTCGAGCTTCGCCAGGTACTCCTCGAGCGGGAGGACCTGCTTGCCGTCGGCGTGGCCGCAGCGTCGCGGGCGCTTCTGGTCCTCCAGGATCACGCCGGAGGCGCCGATGGCCTCCAGCCGGCGCACCACGTGGCAGGCGACCTCGGGATCGACGTAGCCGTCGTCGATGTCGACCAGCAGATGGTGCTGGGGGAAGGCGCCGCGCAGCCGTTCGACGAAGGCGACCATGTCGGGCCAGGCGATGAAGCCGATGTCCGGCAGGCCGTAGTAGGACGCGGCGAAGCCGAAGCCGGAGACGAACATGCCGTCGTAGTGCTCGGCCGCGATGGAGGCCGAGTACATGTCGTGGACGCCGATCAGGGGCGTGGTGCCGGGGTCGGCGATCGCCGAGCGGAGTCGCTGCCCGGGGCCCGCAGAAGTGGAACCGTGGAACATGGGTCTCTCCTCACTCACCAGGATTTTGCCTCAACTTGGGTTTCTCAAGACCAAACTGAGGTGGCATCACTATGAGGTCTTTAATGCTCCATGGGCAAACCTTTAATGTAGATTCACCCATGTGAGTGAACGAATTTTCGACAATGCGTCAGTCATATGAAGTAAACATTCCGGGTCCGATCTGACGGTCGAGTGTCAACAGGGCTCCGGCCCGCTTAACGGTGCGGCTCACCGGCGCCGTCTCGATGCTCCGGACGGCGTCCAGCGCGGCGATCCGGGTGGTCAGGTAGCGCGCGAGGTCGAGGGAGTCCCGGCAGTTCACGGCCGCCAGCAGATTGGTGGGCCCGGTGGTGTGCGCCACCAGCGACACCTCCGGATGCCCCGCCAATTCGGCCGCCACGGCCCGGAGCCCGGATGGCCGAACCGACATCCACAGCCGGGCCTCCGCCCGGAACCCCAGCGCGGCCGGCGGCACGTCGACCAGGAAGGCCAGCACCCCCGCCCGTCGCAGCAGTCCCAGCCGTCGCCGCACCGTCGACTCCGACCAGCCCGTCGCCGCCGCGAGCTCGGTGTGGCTCGCCCGCCCGTCCCGCGCCAGCAGGTCGAACAGCGGGCGGTCGCCGGGGCCCACCGGCACCTCGGCGGCCCCGCCGCCGTCGGCACCCCCGGCCGGCGGGGGCGGGGCGAGCAAGGCGATCTGCTCGGGCGTCAGGCAGGCCGGGCCGGCCCAACTGCTCGGCAGGGCGTGGCTGTCGAGCAGCAGGTGGGCGGAGACCGAGCTGATCCGGCCGGAGCGGGGGAGGCGTTGCAGCAGCAGTTCCCCGCCGTCCTCGGCGCCGCCGGTCCGGATGCTGCAGGAGATCTCGGTGCCGCCGGAGAGCACGTGGACGTAGGAGGTGTCGGGCCGGGCGGCCAGGGCGTGGGCGATGGCGGTCGCCGCGTCCGGTGTGCAGCGCAGCCGGACCGTCCACGCCTGGTGGCCGAGCGGGCCGCCGTTGAGGGCGCCGACGACGCGCAGCACGCCCGCGCCGCGCAGCCGCCGGTAGCGTCGGGCCACCGTGCTCTCCGAGACGCCGAGCGCCTCGCCGACCAGCCGTAGCGGGGCCCGTCCGTCGATCTGCAGGGCGTGCACCAGGCCGCGGTCGACCCCGTCCAGGGTGAGGGATTCCGTCTTCATACGGCGTCAGTGTGCCAGTATCCGCCGCCGTCGCGGCCCTGGCTGGTGGCGGCCGACCGGTGCCCGGAACCGTGGGGGCGTCCCGTTCCGCAACTATCCGGAGGAAGCCCCGTGCGTACCTGGTGGCCCCTGGCGGCCGTCTGCCTCGGCACGTTCCTGTTCCTGCTCGACACCACCGTGCTGTCCGTGGCGCTGCCCGCGATCGGCGCCGGGCTGTCGGTCCCGCTGTCCGCGCTGCCGTGGGTGGTGGACGTTTACACGCTCGTCCTGGCCGTGCTGATGCTGCCCGTGGGGGCGCTCACGGACCGGCTCGGCGCCCGCGCCGTGTACGCCGCCGGACTGGCGGTGTTCGGCCTGGCCTCGCTGGCCTGCGGGGCGGCGCCCACCGTGGGGGTGCTGATCGCCGCGCGCGGCGTGCAGGGCGTCGGCGGGGCGGCGATGGCCGTCACCACCTTCGCGCTGATCGGCTCGGTCTACCGGGGGCCCGACCTCGGCCGGGCGATGGGCGTCTTCGGCGCGGTCACCGGGCTGGCGGCGGCGCTCGGCCCGGTGCTCGGCGGTGTCCTCACCGAGTACGCCGGCTGGCGTTCGGTGTTCCTGGTCAACCTCCCGCTGACCGTGTTCACCCTGCTGCTGTCCCTGCGGGTGCTGCCCGGCGGGCGGCGGAGGGGCGTGGGTTCGGGTTCGGCCTCGGGTGAGCCGGCTGCGGCACGGCCCGGGGCCGGCCGCATCGACCTGCCCGGCACGCTCGCCTTCGCCGTCGCCGCCGGTGCGCTGACCTGGGCGCTGTCGTCTGCGGGGGTGCGGGCGTGGATCGCCTCGGCCGTGGCCGGGATCGCCGTGGTCGCCTTCGTCCGGATCGAGCTGCGCAGCAGTGCGCCGCTGTTGGAGCCGAGGTTGTTCGCCCGGGCGTCCTTCTCGGCGGTGCTGGGCTGCGTGCTGGCGTCCACGGCGGCCTTCGCGGCGCTCGTCCACACCTCGGTGTGGCTCCAGTCGGGGCTCGGCCTCGGGCCGGTGCGGGCCGCCCTCGCGCTGACGCCGCTCGCGGCGGCCTCCGGCCTCACCTCGCTGATCAGCGGCCGTCGGTTGCACGGCCGCTCGCCGCGCGCCGTGCTCGGCACCGGACTGCTGCTGAGCGCGCTCGGCTGCGCGGCGCAGGCCGCCGCGGACGCGGGCTCCTCGGCCGGCTCGCTGGCGTTCGGGCTGGCGCTCACCGGCGTCGGCGTGGGGCTGTTGGGGCCGGCCATGGGGGCGGCCGTGTTCGCGGCGCTGCCGCCCGAGCGGGCGGGGACGGCGGCCGGTGCCATGGCCACCTTCCGACAGCTGGGCCAGACCCTCGGGGTCGCGGGCTTCGGCCTGCTGTTCCTGCGCGGCGGGGCCGCGACGGCCGAGGGCCTGGACCGGGTGCTGCTGGCGGCCGCGGTGGTCGCGGGGCTCGGGGCGGTGCTCGGGTTCGTGTTCGGGCCGGGGGCGGCTTCCGGGCGGACCGCGGAGCCGGCCGCGACTCCGGAGCCGACCTCGGGGCGGCGGAAGGTCCGGTGAGGGTCAGGGGGTCGGAGTGGGGCGCACCGCGCGGCGTTCGCGGAGGGTGCGCAGGACCCGGCGGGTGGCGCGGGTGGCGACCGGGGGGAGGAGGTCCAGGGCGATCCGGCGGGGGGCGGAGCGCTGGAGCTGGGCGGGCGTCTTGACCCGGTAGTTGAGGCGGAGGACCTGGTGGCCGGCGATGGCGTCCTCGTCGACGGCGTAGTCCTCGGCCCGCCAGTCGCGGGCCAGCAGGGTCCGGCGGGTGGCCTCGGCGTCCCCCCAGGTGCCGTAGAACTTCATCGGGGTGAGCAGCACCGGCCGCAGCCCGCCGGTGAAGACGGCCTCCCAGACGGCGGCCGAGACGCCCGGGGTGTGCTCGGAGCGGTAGTCGTCCAGCGAGATCAGCCCGTCCTCGGCGAGGGCGGCCCGGGCCACCAGGATGTCCCCGCTGACGTGCTCGTACAGGTGGGAGGCGTCGACGTGGACGAAGCGGCAGCTGCCCGCCGGGATCCGGCCGTCGGCCAGCACCGAGGTCGGGGCCTGGACGATCTCGGGCAACTCGCTGTGGAAGGCGAGGTAGTTGGACTCGAAGGCGCTGCGGGTGAGCGTCTTGCGGTAGGACATCGACATCTCGGCGGCGTTGTCGGCGTCGGCCGCCTCGGAGTCGAAGAGGTCGCAGACGGTCAGCCGCTCGCCCGGCTGGAGGTGGTCCCCGAGCAGGACGGCGCTGCGGCCGAGGTAGCTGCCGAGCTCCAGGACGTCCCCGGTGACCCCGGCCGCCGTCTGGGCGGACAGCAGGTGGGAGAACGCGGCCCGGTCCAGGCCGAAGAACCAACCGGGGATGTCGTCCCGCTTGCGCGGGGCCGGGCCGGCGACGGTGGTCTCTTCACGGGGCACGGCTGCCTCCAAGGCTGGCGGGGCGCGGTGGTGGATCACGCCGCGGAGGGGCGGTGTGGTCGTGAGGCAGATCATCATAGCCAGGCTCGGGCCGCGCGGGGCGGGGAGTCGAAGGCGCAATTCCGGGGCGGTGCGGCGCCGTTCGGGCAGCCGTTCGGGCGGGTGCCGGGCCGGGTGTTCGGGTGGGCGGTCGGGGCCTTGCTCGGGGCCGGTGGGCCGTCCGGGCGGTTCGGGTGCCACCCGCCGGTCGCGGGCACTACTGCCCCTTCCGGCCCTCCGAGTCCTCCGTGCCCTCCAGTCCCGTGATGGTCTCGGCCAGCCAGGCCCGCTCGGCCGCGCCGGAGGCCCGGGCGACCAGCAGCATGCCGCGTCGGAACGGGTTCGGCTCGCGCTCGGCGGTGACCGGGTGGCCGTCCCCGTCGTAGAAGAAGCTGCTCGGCGCCTCCAGGAAGTCCAGCCGGCGGCGGAGCACGGCGGCCTGGCGGGCCGGGTCGGCCAGCTGGTGGAGGAAGGCGGCGAGGGTGAAGAAGCGGATCTGGTCGGTGATCTCGGCCTGCTCGGGGTCGGCCAGCCGTCGCAGCAGGTCCGCCCGGCCCTCCTCGGTGAGCTCCAGGGTCTGGCGCGGCGCGGCCCCGGTGCCGGGTTCGGTGCGGCGGTGCAGCAGCGCGGCCTTCTCCAGCCGGGTGATCGCGGGGTAGAGCGCGCCGTCGCTGACCGGTCGGACGTGGCCGGCCAACCCGGTGATCCGGGACTTGAGTTCGTAGCCGTGCAGGGGCTGGTCGTACAGGAAGCCGAGGATCGCGAGCGTCAGCACGGTCGGGAGCCCTTTCGTCGGAGTGCGCCCCATGATGCGCCCGGTTCCATGGTCGATGCTACCTCTTGGCGCTGTACATCGATTCGATGTATATCTACTCGAGGCAGCCGCCCGTGGTGGAGTGGGCGGCGCGATGAGGGGGGACCCATGCGCGAACAGTCGATCCGGCTGGCCCGACTGGCCGGACCGGTCTACGCCGAACTGCTCTCCGGAGTGATCGCCACGGTGATCGGGACGCTCTGGGTGGCCGGCCTCGGCGGGGCCGCCGTCGCCGCCGTCACCCTGGCCGGGACCATCGAGAACCTGCTGCTCGGACTCGTCCTGGTGGTGGCCTCCGGCGTCAGCGTCCGGCTCGCCCGGGCCCTCGGCGCCGGGGACCGCGACGAGGCCGGCCGGATCACCCGCGCCGCCTGGCGGCTCTGCGCGCTCGGCACCCTCGCCCTCGCCGTCCCCGGCTTCCTGCTGCGGGACCGGATCGCGGCCGCCTTCCTCGACGGCGAGGCCGCCATCCGGGCCGCCGAGTACCTCACCGTCGCCTTCCCGGCCTTCGGACTGTTCTTCGCCCAGCGCGTCGCCGACGAACTCTTCAAGGGCGCCGGCGACACCCGCACCCCGATGCGGATCGCGCTGCTCTCCAACGCCCTGCTGCTGGTCCTCGACCCGCTGCTGATCCTCGGCCCCGGCCCGCTGCCCGCCCTCGGCGTGCCGGGCGCGGCACTGGCCCTGGCCGCCGCCCGGGCGGTCGCCCTCGCCGTCACCCTGCGGCTGCGGCCCCGGATCGGCGGGCCGGTGCGGGGCGTCGGCGCGGCAGCCGCCGGCATCCTGCGCGCCGGTGCGCCGTTCGGCCTGGACTTCACCGCCCGGATGGCCGTCGGGACGGCCCAACTCGCCCTGGTCGCCGGGTTCGGGGTCGCGGCGGTCGCCGGGTACGGCATCGGCTACCGGCTGCTGCTCGTCCTCACCATGGCCTTCTACGCGCTGCGCCAGGCCGCCGCCATCCGGGCCGCCCGGCTCGCCGGGGCCGGCCGGGCCGAGCCGCTGCGCGACCTCCGGCGCGCCACCGCCCGCCTCTCCGCCGGGCTGGGCGCGGCGGCGGCCCTGCTGGCGGCCGGTGCGGCGGGGCCGCTCACCGCGCTGTTCACCGACGACCGGACGGTGACCGCCCAATCCGTCGGCTTCCTGCACCTGACGGCCCTCTACCTGCTGCCGTACGCCCCGGCGGTCGCCCTCGGCGGCTACCACCAGGCGACCGGGGCCGGGCGGGTGTTGGTGGTGTCGGCGGTGTTGGGGCTGGGGGCTCAACTGGGTGCGGCGGTGGTGTTGTCGGGGTGGTGGGGGGTGGACGGCGTGTGGCTCGGGCAGCTGGTGGGGGCGGTGGTGCAGTTGGTGGTGTTGGTGGCCCTGGCCCGGGGTGGGGTCGGCGGGGTGGAGCGTGGGCGTGGGCGGGTGTTGGTGTCGGTGGAGTGAGCGGTGCTCCCGACACCCGGGGCGGGGCCGCGGGGGTCGGGAGCGGGTGTGCCGTGCTCAGGACGCCGGAGTGCGGAGGTGCTCGGCGAAGGCGTGGGCGGCCGCGAAGTCGTGGGTGTCGGGGCGGTGCTTGTTGATACCGCCGACCAGGCGGAACGGGAGCCAGGTGTCGTGGCCGCGGGCCGTGAAGCCGCCGACGACCTGGAAGCCCTTCGCCGCCAGGGTGCGCTCCGCCGGTCGGGTGGCGGGCCGGAAGCCGGGCTCGGGCAGGCCGCTGGTGGCGAACACGAAGGCCCGGCCGGGCCGTTCGGTGCTCGGGAGGGTCTGGATGAACCGGCTCAGCCGCGGGTGGAGCCGCCAGGTGAAGACGCCCGAGCCGAAGCCGACCAGGTCGTAGTCGGCCAGCTCGGCCGGGTCCAGCTCCTCCGGCTCGACCACCGACGCGGCCAGCGGCCGGGCCATGGCCTCGGCGATCCGCCGGGTGTTGCCGTGGGACACCGAGACGCACACGATGACGGCTTTCATGAGGAAGACGCTCCCTTCGCTCTGCAGGTACCCGATGGACCGGACAGGGCGGCGGAACGTGACATCGGGAGTCCGGGGAGACGCCGCCGCGGCCGTAGCATGGGTGCCCGGCCGGTCGTGGGGGCGGGGCGGGGTGGGGAGGACGGCGATGGAAGCACACGGGCCCGGTGGGCCCGCCACCGCGCGCCGGGGCGGCTGAGTCCGGTGGCGAGCGCGCGCCGGGAGCGCCGGGAGCTGTGGCGGAGGTGCCGGACTCTGGCGGCGGAACTGCGGCTGCCCGGGCCCTTCGACGCCGAGCGGCTGGTCGCCGCGGTGGGCGCCCGGTTCGGCCGGCCGGTCGAGCTGCTGCTCCTGCCGTCCCGCACCTGCGGCCCGTGCGGCGTACTGGTCAGCACCGACCGCGCCGAGTACATCGGCTACCCCGTCGACACCACGCCGATCCACCAACAGCACATCGTGCTGCACGAGTTGGCCCACCTGTTGTGCCACCACCGGGGGCGCGCGGACGGTGCCGCCGAGGCGGCGGCGGTGCCCCGGAGCCTGCGCCCCCACCTCTCCGACGAGCTGGTCCGCCGGGTGCTCGGACGGCACGGGTACAGCGAACCGGAGGAGCGGGAGGCGGAGTTGATCGCCTCGCTCGCCCGGCAGCCCGTCGCGGGCTTCCCGCTGGTCGGGCCGCCGGGCACGACGGGCGGCGCCGGGGCGGACGGGCCCGGCGGTGGGGTGCGCCTGGACGTCGTCTTCGGGCTCTCCGCGCCGGAGCGTACGGAGGAAGGGAGTTGAGCTCCGCCGTCGCCTACCTGATGTGCGCGCAGGCGGTGCTCGCGACGGTCGTGCGACTGGCGCTCACCCGTGGCCTGCGCAGGCCCCCGGGCGAGCGCCGGTTGATGGCCTTCCTGCTCGGCCTCGGTGCCGGCGTGGCCGTCCTCGCCCCCGGCACCCGGGCCGCCGTGCCCTGGGACGGCGCCGCCCGACTGCTCCCGCTGCTGGGCGTCGAACTCAAGCTCGGGGCGGAGTGCGCGCTCGCCCTGCTCGGGTACGGGCTGCGTCCCCGGGGTGACGGCCGGGGCGGCACCGCGGGCCGGCGTCAGGCGGTTGGCTCGGCTCTGGTGATGGCGCTCGCCGCGGCCGCGTACCTGGGTGGCGGGGTGCGGCCGGAGGGCACCGAGCTGGTGGCCGGTGCCGGTGGACGGGCGCAACTCGTGCTGTACGACGCGCTGTTCACCGCGCACGGCTGCTGGTGCGTCGGGGTGTTCGGGCTGGTGATCCTCCGTTCGTCCGGGCGGGTGGCCCCCGGCCTGCCGCGCACCGGACTGCGGCTGATCGCCGCCGGGGCCGCGTTCGGCCTGGCCTGGTCGGCGCTGAGCGCGGTGCCCCTGCTGGAGGCCGTCGCGACCGGCCGTCAGGAGATCGCCGAGAACACCGTCGCCGCGCCGGCCGCCGTGCTGTGCCTGGCGCTGGGCATCGGCGGGACGACGCTCGCGGTGTGGACGGAGGCACTGACCCGCTCGGCGCGCCGGGCCCGGGCCTGGCGGGACCACCGGCGGCTCGGGCCGCTGTGGACCGCGCTGCGCACGGCGGTTCCCGGCCTCTCGCTGGCCGAGGCGGTGGGCGGGCTGGGGCCGGGCGGGCCGTTGCGCGACCCGGAGTTCGCGCTCTACCGGCGGGTGATCGAGATCCGGGACGGCCAACTCGCCCTGCGGGCGCACCACCGGCCGCAGGCGGTCGAGTGGGCCGCCGCGGCGAGCGCGGGGGACGCGGCGGTCGTCGAGGCCGCCGCCCTCGCGGTGGCGCTGGAGTCGGTGGCGCTGGAGTCGGTGGCGTCGGGGTCGGCGGCGCTGGAGTCGGTGGCGGAGGCCGCGTCGGCCGGGCCCGGCCCGCGTGAGCTCCCGGCCGACCTGGCGGCGGAGACGGCGTGGCTGGTGCGGGTGTCGACCGCGTTCGCGCACTCGCCGGTGGTGGCGCAGGCGCGCCGTCGGGTGCGCGAGGGGCAGCCGGCCCGGCCCGACCGTCCGTGAGCCGCCGGGCGGCGCGCACCTCGGGCGGTGCGCACCTCGGGCGGTGTCCGGAACGCCGTTCGATTCATCCGGACCATTGGCCCGGCCTTTTCCCCTCCAGTACCTTCCGCCGCAATTCCGCACACCCGCCCCGAGGGTCATGGTGGTAACTCTGCCGCGCCCGCGAAAATCTGGTGACAGGCCGTTGCGAGCCGACCACCACGGTTTCGGCCAACCAATTCACAGGCGTCATCAGGCGTTCCGTCCGTGGTCGGGAGCCACACCAGGGATTTCACCGGTCCGATTCCCATGAGAATTGCTTTCCGTTCAATCGGAAGGGGTTGCGAGCGGGTGATCCGCCGTGAAGACTGTTCCGCGTTCGTCTTTCGAACGTTCGCGCCGTCGAGGATTGCGCTGTCCCCCGGGGTCGTTGTGGCGGGTGCCGCACGGTGGCCCCGGGGGACGGACGCAGGGGGGATTGCGATGCCGGGTGGGGCGACCCTGCGGGGTGCGGGCCGACGGGTCCGCAGGCCGGAGTGTTCGGGGTGGCCGTCCGGTCCCGACGGCCGGATCCGGGTATTCGGCTGCCCGGAGTTTTCGGAGTAGCGGGGAAATCAGGTCGTATTCGTGCCATCCGGTCGCCGCGCGCCGTCGCGGCCCGGAGCGCCTCCGCGTGCGCCGTTTTCGCGCCGTTCAGCGCCGGGAGGCGCCCCCGATCCCGTTCGTGTCGGGTCGGCCGCAGTCGGACGGTGTCCGGTCAATCACGTTGTTCGCGCGGCTCTTTGCGCCGTGCGGCGCCGGGGGCCGGAAATTCGGCAAGGCGTTCCTCACCAATCCGGAATTCATCCGCGGGCGCGTCGTCGCGTCCGCACCCGAGAACCAGTCAACGGGAGCCACCGCCCATGCCGTACCCCGCCTCCGCGCCGGTCCGCGAGCGCGCCCCGCAGCTGTTGCGGCGCGAGTTGCAGCACCGGCTCGACACGCTCGCGCGCCGCCACCGGGTGCCCGGCGCCCAACTGGTCCTGGACACCGGGGCGGAGCTGGTCGCCCTGCACACCGGGGTGGCCGACGCCGCCACCGGCACCCCCTTCACCGGGGACACCGCCGTGCCGGTCGGTTCACTCACCAAGCCGTACACCGCCGCGCTGGTGCTGCTCCTCGCCGACGACGGGGACCTCGACCTCGACGACCGGGTCGCCGCCCACCTCCCCGAGTTCCGGCAGCTCCCGGATCTGACGATCCGTCAAATCCTCAGCCACACCGGTGGACTCCCGGCAGGTGCGGACTCCGACGCGGCCGCCCGGACCACCGTGGCGCACTACCTGGCCGCGGTCTGCACCGCCCGGGACGCGCTGTTCCCACCCGGGACGGGCTTCTCCTACTCCAACGCCGGCTACGTCGCCGCCGGGCGCCTGGTGGAGTCGGTGACCGGGATGGCGTGGCGGGAGGCCGTCGTGGCCCTGCTGCTGGAACCGCTGGACACGGTGCCCGCCTTCCTCGGCACCGAAGTCGGTACCGAGCCCGGCGTCGAGCCCGGTACCGCCCGCCCGGTCGCCGCCGGGCACGCGTTCAACGCCACGACCGGGCGGGTCCGGCCGGTCCGGCAGAACCTGGCCCCGCTGGAGGCGCCGGCCGGAGCACTGCTGCTGAGCGCCGCCGACCTGGCCGCGTTCGGCGGCGCGGCGATCGGCCGGGCCAAGGCGCTGCCCGCGGACGTCGCCGACGAGCTGCGCCGCCCGCAGCCCGGCGCCCGGCCGGGCGCGCTCGCCGACGGCTGGGGAGCGGGCCTGGCGCTCTACCGGCAGGACGGGCGGCTCTGGTGCGGCCACGACGGCAACGCCATGGGCACCTCCTGCCACCTGCGGGCCGAGCCGGACAGCGGAGTGGTGGTCGCCTTCACCGGCAACGCCGGCTCGGCCACCGCGCTCTGGCGTGAACTCGCCGCCGAAATATCGGAGTTGATCGGCCTTCCGGTGCCCGCCGTGATCGCCCCGGTGGCCTCGGCAGGCCCGGCGGCCCCGGCTGACCCGGTCGACCCGGCGGAGTGCGCGGGCGACTACCGCAACGGCGGGATCCGGTACCGCGTCGAGGTTGCGGGCGATGGAGGGCTCACCCTCTCCGTGGACGGCGACCTGCCGCTCGCGCTGCGCTGCTTCGCCGACCTCCGCTACGACCTGATCGCCCCCGACACCGGTCGGCCCGAGCCCGGCGGGTGGTTCCACCGGGACCGGGCCACCGGGGTGATCGACCGGGTGCAGGTGTCCGGGCGCACCGCGCGGCGGGCCGGGCCCGCCTGAGCCGGCAGCCGGAGTCGGCCGGCCGGTGAGTCGCTCCCGGCCGCGCACCACCGTCGAACCGCTGTACCCCCTGCGCGGCGCACCCTGCCGTGCCCAGCACAGCCGCGCCACAGGCGCACCACCGTTCCCGCGCCGCCGAGGGCCGGTCCCCGCCCGCCCCGTTGCCCGTGTCGCTCCCTCCCCGTTCCGGAAGGACCCTCCGTCATGGCCGACTGGCCCACCCAGCCCGTGCGTCCGTCCGCCCAGCCGCAGGCCCGCGACACCGCCGGGGCGCCGGACGGCGCCACCGACCCGTCCCCGACGGGCCGCACCCTCGACGGGCTGTTCGCCGCCCGGGTGGCCGGGACGCCGCACGCACCCGCGCTGACCGACGGCCGGCGCACCTGGAGCTACCGGGAACTGGCCGACCGGGTCGAACGCCTGGCCCGCGCGCTGAGACGGCGCGGCGCGGCGACGGACCGGACGGTGGCGCTGGTCCTGCCGCGCTCGATGGAACTGGTCGCGGCCGAACTGGCCGTCGCCCGGGCAGGCGCCGCCTTCCTGCCGGTGGACCCCGGCTACCCGGCCGAGCGACGGGCGCTGATGCTCGCCGACGCCGCGCCCGCGGTGGTGCTGGACGACCCGGCCTGGGTTGCCGAATCGATGGAGGGGGCCGAAGCGACGGGCGCGGCCGGGGACACGGTGGACGGCCTCCGCGCCGAGCCCGGCACCGACCACGCCGCGTACGTCATCTACACCTCCGGCTCCACCGGGACGCCCAAGGGCGTGGTGGTCACCCACCACGGGATCGCCGGGTTCACCGCCGCGGCCGTCGAGCGCTACGCCGTGCGCCCCGGTGACCGGGTGCTGCAGTTCTCCTCGCCCAGCTTCGACGCCTCCGTGCTGGAGCTGTTCTGCTCCGTCCTGGCCGGCGCGACCCTGGTCGTCCCGCCGGACGGCCCCTGGCTGGGCGCCGAGCTCGCCGCCGTGCTGGACGAGCACCGGATCACCCACGCCCTCATCCCGCCCGCCGCCCTGGCCACCGTGCCCGCCGGGGCCGGGCGCCACCTGCGCACCCTGATCGTCGGCGCCGAGGCCTGCCCCGCCGAGCTGGTCGACCGCTGGGCGCCCGGCCGTCGCATGATCAACTCCTACGGTCCGACCGAGGCCACCATCGTCGCCACCTGGACCGGCCCGCTCAGCGCCGGAACCGGCACCCCGACCATCGGGGCGGCGCTGCCGCACACCCGGGCGTATCTGCTCGACGCCCGGATGCGCCCCCAACCGGCAGGAGTCGAAGGCGAGTTGTACATCGGTGGGGAGGGCGTGGCGCGCGGCTACCTGGGCCGCCCCGGGCTGACCGCCGCCCGCTTCACCGCCGACCCCTTCGGGCCGCCCGGCGCCCGGCTCTACCGCACCGGCGACCGGGCCCGGTGGACCGCCGACGGGCAGCTGGAGTTCCTCGGCCGAGTCGACCGGCAGGTGAAGATCCGCGGCTTCCGGATCGAACCGGGCGAGGTCGAGGCCGCGCTGCGGGCCCAGCCGGGCGTCGACCAGGCCGTGGTGGTGGTCCGGGAGGACGAGCCGGGCCACCCCCGCCTGGTCGGTTACGCCACCCCCGCCGACCCGGCGCGCGCCCCGGAGCCGGCCGCCCTGCGCGCCGCCCTGGCCGCCGCCCTGCCGGCCCACCTGGTGCCCGCCGCCGTCGTGGTCCTGCCCGCCCTGCCGCTCACCCCGCAGCTCAAGGTCGACCAGCGCGCCCTGCCCGCGCCCGCCCGCCCCGGCGCCGTCGAACCGCTCGCCCCGCGCACCGGCCGGGAGCGCGCCCTGGCCGCCGTCTGGGCCGAGGTCCTGGGGGTCGACGCGGTCGGGGTGCACGAGGACTTCTTCGACCTGGGCGGGGACTCGATCCTCGCCGCCCGCGTCCTGGCCCGGATCGCCGAGCGACTCGGCGCCCGGCTCACCCTCCGGGACGTCTTCACCGCCCGCACCGTCGCCGCCCTGGCCCCGCTGCTGGACGACCGGCCGGCCGACCGGGCGCCGGAGCCGATCCCGCCCGCGCCGCGCGGCGGGCCGCTGCCCGCCTCCAGCGCCCAGCGCCGGCTCTGGTTCCTGAACGACCTCGACACCGGCGGCACCGAGTACAACACCGGCGTGGCGCTACGGCTGCGCGGAACGCCCGACGTCGAGGCGCTGCGCCGGGCGCTGCACCGGCTCGCCGCCCGCCACGACGCGCTGCGCACCACCTTCGCCCTCCTCGACGGGCAGCTCGTCCAGCGTGTTGTCGAGGCCGCCGATCTGCCGTTGTACACCGCGGACCTCGGCGCGCTGCCCGTCGCGGAACGCGAAGCGGCCGCCGAGCGGCTGCTCACCGAGGATCTCGGTCGCCCGTACGACCTGGCGGAGGGTCCGCTCAGCCGGGCGCTGCTGGTCCGGCTCGCCGCCGAGGACCACCTGCTGCTGCTCGGCCAGCACCACATCGTCACCGACGGCCGCTCGGTCGGCGTGCTCACCCGCGAACTCGCCGCGCTCTACCGGGCCGAGGCCACCGGCGAACCGGACGGGCTGGCCGCGCCCGGCCTCCAGTACCCCGACTTCGCGCACTGGGAGCAGCACCACGCGGAGCAGCGTGACGCGGACGGGCGTGACGCGGACCGGCACCACGCCGAGAAGCGCCGCCAGGGCGCCGGGGCGGCCGCCGACCTCGCCTACTGGAAGCGTTGCCTGGCCGGGCTCCCGCCGCTCCAACTGCCCACCGACCGGCCCCGGCCCGCACTGCGCACCACCGCCGGCGCGGCGCACCGCCACCACCTCCCGGCCGAGCTGACGGCCCGGCTGCGGAACCTCGCGTCGGGGCG
Source organism: Kitasatospora sp. NPDC058162 (assembly GCF_042884005.1). Taxonomy (NCBI): domain Bacteria; kingdom Bacillati; phylum Actinomycetota; class Actinomycetes; order Kitasatosporales; family Streptomycetaceae; genus Kitasatospora; species Kitasatospora sp. NPDC058162. The sequence continues at coordinate 758,534 of NZ_JBHVUS010000001.1, read as the reverse complement.
CGGCACCACTGTGTTCACCCTGTTCGCCGGCGCGTCCGCGCTGCTGTTCTCCCGCTACTCGGGCCAGCGGGACGTGGCCTTCGGCACCGTCACCGACGGGCGCGACCGGCGGGAGCTGGAGGAGGTCACCGGCTTTTTCGTCAACACCGTGGTGCTGCGCGCCGACGTGGACGGGAAGGCCACCGTCGACCGGTACGTGGAGGGCGTGCGCACCACCCTGCTGGACGCCTTCGCGCACGCCGCCGCGCCGTTCGACCGGGTGGTCGAGGAACTCGCCCCGCCCCGGGACCCGAGCCGGACCCCGCTGGTGCAGGTGCTGGTCGTCCAGCAGAGCCCGACCGCCCCGGCCCTCGCGGGCGGCCTGCGGTTCGCCGACCACCCGCTGCCCCGGCCGGCCGCCCGGTTCGACCTGGTGCTGGAGTTCACCCCCGACGGGGAGGGCGGCTGCACGCTGACCGTCGAGTACAACACCGACCTCTACGACGAGCGCACGGTGGCCCGGATGGCGCGCCACCTGCACCGCCTGCTGGCCGGGATGGCGGACGGCCCGCAGCGCGTCCTCGACGAACTGCCGATGCTCTCCGAGGAGGAGCAGCGCACCCTGCTGGACTCCTGGAACCCGCCGCTGCCCGGCCGGTCCGCGACCCCGGACGCCGCACTGCCCGCACTGCCCGAAGTGCCGGTACTGCCCGCGCTGTTCGAGGCCCGGGCCGCCGAAGCCCCCGGGCGCACCGCCGTCGTCCACGGCCCGGTGCGGCTGGACTACGCGGCGGTGAACCGGCGGGCCAACCGGCTCGCCCGGCTGCTGGTCTCCCGGGGCGCGGGGCCGGAGCGGCTGGTGGCGCTGTGCCTGCCCCGAACGGCCGACCTGCCGTCGGCGGTGTGGGCGGTGCTGAAGTCCGGCGCGGGGTACCTGCCAGTGGACCCGGCGTACCCGGCCGAGCGGATCCGGCTGATGCTGGCGGACGCGGCGCCCGTGCTGGTCCTCGCCACCCGGGAGACGGCGGCCGCGCTGCCGGAGGGCAGCCCCGTCCTGCTGCTGGAGGACGGCGCGGACGCCTCCGACGACGGCGCCGAGGACGCCGATCTGACGGACGCCGACCGGCTCGGGCCGCTGCTGCCGGACCACCCCGCCTACGTCATCCACACCTCCGGCTCGACCGGCCGCCCCAAGGGCGTCGTGGTCACCCACCGCAGCGTCGCCGTCCTCGCGGACTGGGCGGCGGAGCGGTTCGGGGCCGACGGGCTGGCCCACGTGGTCGCCGCCACCTCGCTCAACTTCGACGTCTCGGTCTTCGAGCTGCTCTGCCCGCTGCTGGTGGGCGGATCTGTGGAGGTGGTCGCCGACCTCACCGCCCTCGAACCCGACGCCGACGGGCCGCGCCCGGTCGGCCTGCTCAGCGGCGTGCCCTCGGCGGTCTCCCGGCTGATCGCCGGGGGAGCCGCCCCGGTCGCCCCGGACACCGTGGTGCTGGCCGGTGAGGCGCTCTCCGCCCGGGCGGTGCGCGACCTGCGGCGGGCCCTGCCCGGCAGCGCCGTCGCCAACCTCTACGGCCCCACCGAGGCCACCGTCTACGCCACCGCCTGGTTCGCCGGGGACCGGCTGCCGGAGCAGGCCCCGCCGATCGGCCGACCCCTGGGGCTGACCAGGGCCTATGTCCTGGACGCCGGGCTGCGCCCCCAACCACCGGGCGTGGTCGGCGAGTTGTACCTCGGTGGCGGCGGCCTGGCGCGCGGCTACCTGGGGCGCGCCGGGCTCACCGCGGCCCGGTTCGTGGCCGACCCGTACGGCGGGCCCGGCGGCCGGATGTACCGCACCGGGGACTTGGTGCGGTGGAACGCCGACGGGGACCTGGAGTACCTCGGCCGGATCGACCAGCAGGTCAAGGTCCGCGGCTTCCGGATCGAACTGGGCGAGGTGGAGGAGGCGCTGCGCCGCTGCCCGGGCGTGGCCGAGGCGGCCGCCGCCGTCGCCGAGACCGACGGCCACCGGCGCCTGGTCGGTTACGTCGTACCCGGCCCGAACGGCTCGAACGGCTCGAACGGCCTGAACGGTCCGGGCGGCCCGGCCGGCGGGGCGGACCCCGAGGCCGTACGGCGCACGCTCGCCCGGACCCTGCCCGACCACCTCGTCCCCGCGACCGTCGTCCTGCTGCCCGCCCTGCCGCTCACCCCCAACGGGAAGCTGGACCGCGGCCGGCTCCCCGCCCCGGGGCCGGTCGCCCGGACCGTCCGCCACGTCGCGCCCCGCACCCCGTCCGAGCAGGCGCTCGCCGGCATCTGGACGGACGTGCTGCGGCTGGAGCGGGTCGGCGCGGACGACAACTTCTTCGACCTCGGCGGCGACTCCATCCTGGGCATCCAGGTGGTGGCCCGGGCCCGGCAGGAGGGGCTGCCGCTGACCTCCCGGGACCTCTACCGGCACCAGACCGTCGCCGCGCTGGCCCGGTGCGCGGACGCCGCCGAACGGCCCGCCGCCGTCGCCGCCGCGGCCGCCACCGGGGCGGGGGTGCCGACCCCGATCCAGCGCTGGTGGCTGGAGCGGTCCGCCGGGCGGGCCGGGCACTTCAACCAGGCGCTGTCCCTGCTGCTGCCCGGCGACCTGGACGAGGCGGCGCTGGAGGAGGCGCTGAACGACCTGGTCGCGCACCACGACGCGCTGCGCTCCTCCTTCCTGACGACCGGTGGTGAGTCGGACGCCGCGCGCTGGCGGGTCGAGGAGCACACCCCCCGGCTCCGGCTCGGCCGGCACGCCGGGCCGGACGGCGACACCCCCCACCTGGGCCCCTTCACGCTGCACGGCGGGCAGCACGGCCCGCTGCTGCGCGCGGTGCTGCACGCGCGGGGCGCCGGGTGGCCGCCCGTCCTGCACCTGGCCGTCCACCACCTGGTGGTCGACGGGGTCTCCTGGCGGGTGCTGCTGGAGGACCTCGACACTGCCTACCGGGCCCGCTGCGAGGGCCGGGACAGCGCGGCCGCCCTGCCCGCGAAGTCCACCCCGCTGCGGCAGTGGGCCGAGCGGCTGGCCGGGTTCGCGGCCGCGGGCGGCTTCGAGGACGAGACCGAGTACTGGGCGCGGGCCCTCCCGTCGCAGTCGGCCCTCGCCTCCGACCCCGGCTCCGACCCCGGCCCCTTCCCGCCCGACGACCCGGCGGCCCCCGACGACTACGCCTCCGCCCGCTCGGTGACCGTACGGCTCGACCCGGCCGACACCGCCGCCCTGCTGCGCACCCTGCCCGACACCTACCGTACCCAGGCCAACGACGTGCTGCTGTCCGCGCTCGGCCGGGCCCTGTGCGGGGCGGGCGGGCTGGAGCACGTCCTGGTGGACGTCGAGGGGCACGGGCGCGAGGAGCTGTTCCCCGAGCTCGAACTCGGCCGCACCGTCGGCTGGTTCACCACCAGGCACCCGGTCGCGCTGGCCGTGCCCGCCGGGGCGGGCTGGGACGCGGTGCTCAAGCAGGTCAAGGAGCAGCTGCGGGCCGTCCCCCGGCGCGGGCTCGGCTTCGACGCCCTGCGCCACCTGGGCCGCCCCGGCACGGCGCAGGCTGTTGAAGGTCGCTGTGTCCCGACCGCCCGGATCAGCTTCAACTACCTGGGCCGGATGGACGTTTCGGGCGACCAGGACGGGCTGCTGCGCGGCACCTTCCGCCCGCTGGAGCTGGACGCCGACCCGCGTGCCGAACGCCCGCACCCCCTGGAGGTGGTGGGGCAACTCGTCGGCGACACACTGGAGTTCAGCTTCCACTACGCCGAGCCCCGGTACCGCCCGGAGACCGTCGAGGCGCTGGCCCGCCGCTACGCCGCGGAACTCGCCGACCTCGCCCGCTTCGCGGCCCGTCCCGGCGCCGCCGGGCGGACCCCGTCCGACTTCCCGCTGGCCCGGCTCGACCAGGCGGCCGTGGACCGGATCACCGGCGACGACCCGGGCGCGATCGCGGACGTCCTCCCGCTGACGCCCACCCAGGCCGGGATGCTCTTCCACGGCCTCGCGGACGACGACAGTGGAGCCTACTTCCAGCAGCTGGACTTCGTCCTGGACGGTGTGCCCGATCCGAACCGGCTGGCCCGGGCCTGGCAGCGGGTCAGCGACCGCACCGAGGTGCTGCGCGCCCGGGTCCGCTGGCAGGACGTCCCGGAGCCGCTGCTGGTGGTGCACCGCCGGGCGGAGCTGCCGGTCACCGAGCTGGACTGGCGCGAGGTGCTCGAGGAGGAACGTTCCGCCCGGCTGGCCGAGCTGCTGGACCGCGACCGGGCCCGCGGCCTGGACCTCAGCCGGGCGCCGCTCCAGCGGCTGGTGCTGATCCGGCTCGCCGCGGACCGGGTGCGGGTGCTGTGGTCCTTCCATCACCTGGTGCTGGACGGCTGGAGCCTGTTCCAGGTGCTCTCGGACGTCTTCGCCGTCCACGCCGCCCTGGCCCGCCCCGAGCCGGACGCGGCCGACCCCGCCGCGGCCGACCGGGACGCGGCGAACCCCGACACGTCGGACTCGGACGCGGCGGTGCTCCCGTACGGCACCCTCCCGGACCGCCGCCCCTACCGCGACTACCTCGCCTGGCTGGCCGAGCGCGACACCGCCGAGGCGGAGCGGCACTGGCGTACCCGGCTGGCCGGGACCACCGAGCCGACCCCGCTGCCCTACGACCGCGAGCCGCGCGGCAGCCACCGCGCCGAGTCCACCCGGGCGGTGCCGTTCACCCTGCCCGCCCCCGCGACCCGGGCCCTGGAGGAGCTGGCCCGGGGCGCCGGGCTCACCCTGAACACCGTGGTCCAGGGCGCCTGGGCGATCCTGCTCGGCCGCCAGGCGAACCGCGGCGACGTGCTCTTCGGCACCACCTCCTCGGGCCGCCCGCCCGAGCTGCCCGGGGTGGAGACGATGACCGGCCTGTTCATCACCACCCTGCCCACCCGGACCGCGGTACCCGCCGACGGCACCCTGCTGGACTGGCTGCGCGAGCTCCAGCACGAGCAGAGCGAGGACCGCCGGCACGGCTTCCTGCCGCTCACCCGGCTCCGGGCCGCCACCGAACTCCCCGAGCAGACCGCGCTGTTCGACAGCATCGTGGTCTTCGAGAACTACCCGGTCGACGAGGACGCGGCCGCCGCCCACGGCCTGCGGCTGCGCGAACTGGACGGGATCGAGACCACCAACTACCCGCTCGCCCTGCTCGCCCATCCAGGGCCGGAGCTGGCCCTGCGGCTGTGCTACGACCCGCGGCTGTTCGACGCCGCGACGATCCGGCGCACCGCCCGGCAGCTCACCGCCCTGCTGACCGCCCTGCCCGAGGGCGCCGGACGGCCGCCCGCGCGGATCCCGCTGCTGGCCGCGGGGGAGCGCCGGAGGGTCCTGGTCGACTGGAACGACACGGCCGTCGAACGGCCCGAGCGGGACATCGCCGAGCTGTTCGCCGAGCAGGTGCGGCGCACGCCCGGGGCGATCGCCGTGGAGGCGGGCGAGGAGCGCCTGAGCTACCGCGAACTGGACGCCTGCGCCGCCGCGTTGGCGGGTCGGCTGGCGGCACGCGAGGTCGGCCCGGAGTGCCCGGTCGGCGTCCTGATGAATCGTTCCGTCGCGCTGGTGGTCGCCCAGCTGGCCCTGGTCCGCACCGGCGGGGTGTACGTCCCGCTGGACGGCCGGGCGCCGCGCGAGCGGCTGCACGGGATGCTCGCCGCGGCCGGCGCCGAGCTGCTGCTCACCGACACCGACCGGGCCGGAACCGCCGCACAACTGCGCCCCGCAGAACAGGTGTTGCTGGTCGACGGCGCTCCGGTCGATGGTGGTCCGGCCGACGGCGCTCCGGCCGACGGCGCTCCGGCCGACAGCTGGGAGGACAGCGCCGCAGCCCCGACCGTCCACCCCGACAACCTCCAGTACCTGATGTTCACCTCCGGCTCCACCGGCACCCCCAAGGGCGTCGCGGTGCGCCGCCGGGACGTCGTCGCGCTCGCCCAGGACGCCGCCTTCGCCGGCCACGACCGGGTGCTGGTGCACTCCCCGCACGCCTTCGACGCCGCCACCTACGAACTGTGGGTGCCGCTGCTGCGCGGCGGCACCGCCGTCCTCGCCCCGCCCGGGGACGTGGACGCCGCCGTCGTCCGGCGCGCCGTCACCGAGCAGGGCGTGCGCTGCCTGTTCCTGACCATCGGGCTGTTCCGCCTGCTCGCCCAGGAGGACCCGGGCTGTCTGCGCGGCGCCCGGGAGGTGTGGACCGGCGGCGAGGCGGTGCCGGGCGCGGTGGTGCGGAGGGTCCTGGAGGCCTGCCCCGGGCTCACCGTCGTCGACGTCTACGGCCCGACCGAGACCACCACCTTCGCCACCCGCCGGGCCTTCCGCGCCGGTGACCCGCTGCCCGCCGTGCTGCCGATCGGCCGCCCGCTCGACAACACCCGGGCGTACGTCCTGGACGGCGCGCTCCAGCCGCAACCCCCGGGCATCACCGGTGAGTTGTACCTGGCCGGGGCCGGTCTGGCCCGGGGTTACCGGGGCCGGCCGGGGGAGACCGCCGCCCGCTACCTGCCCGACCCCTACGGCCCGCCCGGCGGCCGGATGTACCGCACCGGGGACACCGTCCGGTGGAGCGAGGACGGCGAACTGCACTTCGTCGGCCGCGCGGACGACCAGATCAAGATCCGCGGCTTCCGGATCGAACCCGCCGAGATCGAGGCCCGGCTGACCGCCCACCCGGCCGTCGCCGAGGCCGTGGTCGGCCTGGACCGGGACGGCGGGCGCAAGCGGCTGGTCGCCCACCTGGTGCCCGCCGAGGGCGCCGGGGTGCCCACCGCCGCCGACCTGCGCGCCCACCTGGCCGCCGACCTGCCCGACTACATGCTGCCCGCCGCCTTCGTGACGGTGCCCGCGCTCCCGCTGACCGCCAACGGCAAGGTCGACCGCCGCCGGCTGCCCGCCCCCGACTGGTCGACGGCCGGCGGCGCCGCCCACCGCGCCCCGCGCACCGGGGCCGAACGCGCCCTGGCCGGGATCTGGGCGGAACTGCTCGGGGTGGAGCGGGTCGGGATCGACGACGACTTCTTCCTGCTCGGCGGCGACTCCATCCTCAGCATCCAGGTGGTCTCCCGCGCCCGCGCCGCCGGCCTCGCGCTCTCCCCGCGCGACCTGTTCCGGCACCCCACCGTCGCCGCGCTGGCCGCGGCCGCCGGCACCGCGGTGACCGTCGTCGGCACCGAACCGGTCAGCGGCGAGGTCGGCCTGACGCCCATCCAGCACTGGTTCCTGGACCCGAACCCGGCGCAGGCCCACCACTTCGACCAGTCCGTGGTGGTGGAGACGCCCGGCGCGGTCGACCCGGAGGCGCTGCGCCGCGCCCTGGCCGCCCTGTGGGCCCACCACGACGCCCTGCGCTGCCGCTTCACCCCCGGCCCGGACGGCACCCGGCGGCAGCACTGCGAGCCCGCCGACGGCACCGCCCCCGAGCTGCTGACGGTCCACCACCGGGACGACGAGGCGGCGGTCACCGCGGCCGCCCGGGCCGGGTTCCGGCTGGACACCGGCCCGCTGCTCGCCGCCAGACTGTTCCTCCGCGGCGGCACCGGCCCGGCCCGGCTGCTGCTCGTCGTCCACCACCTGGCCGTCGACGGCGTCTCCTGGCGGGTGCTGCTGGAGGACCTGGAGACCGCCTACCGGCAGGCCGTCGAGGGCCGCCCGCTGCGGCTGCCCGCCCGCACCACCTCCGTCCGGGAGTGGACCCGCCTGCTGCGCGCCCGCACCGAGGCCGGCGGCTTCGCCGCCCAGCGCGCCCACTGGACCGAGGCCGTCCGGGCCTGCGCCGCCCCGCTGCCGGTGGACGGCGAGGGCGCCGGCACCGCGGCCGAGCTGCGCGCCGACACCGCCGCCGAGCTGCGCGCCGTCACCGTCCGGCTGGACCGTGAGCAGACCGACCGGCTGCTGCGCCGGGTGCCCGCCGTCTACCGCACCCGGATCGACGACGTGCTGCTCACCGCCCTCGGCCGGGTGCTCGCCGACTGGACCGGGCGGCGCACCGTCGCGATCGGACTGGAGGGCCACGGCCGGGAGGACGGCCTGTTCGAGGGCGTCGACCTGTCCCGTACGGTCGGCTGGTTCACCTCGCTGTACCCCGTCGCCCTGGACGTCCCCGAGGCTCCCGACGGGGACTGGGGCGCCGCGCTCAAGTCCGTCAAGGAGCAGCTGCGGGCCGTCCCGGACCGCGGTCTCGGCTACGGCGCCCTGCGGTACCTGGCCCGGGACGAGGCGTTCGCCGACGCCCCCGCGCCCGGCATCAGCTTCAACTACCTGGGCCGCTTCGACTGGTCCGCCGAGGGCGCCGCCCTGGTGCGGGCCGTCCCCGGCGGCCTGGGCGGTTCGGAGGCGCCCGGCGCCGAGCGGCCCCACCTGCTGGACGTGGTCGCCCGGGTGGAGGGCGAGGAGCTGGAGATCGGCTGGTACTACAGCGCCGGCCGGCACCGCGCGGACACCGTCCGCGCCCTCGCCGAGGGCATGCTGGACGCGCTGGAGGGGATCCTCGCCCACTGCGCCGAACCTGGCGCGGGCGGGCGCACCCCCGCGGACTTCCCGCTGGCCCGGCTGGACCAGGCCGCGGTGGACCGGATCGTCGGGGACGGCCGCGCCGTCGCCGACGTCTACCCGCTGACGCCGATGCAGGCGGGCATGCTGTTCCACAGCCTGCTGGAGCCGGCCGGCCGCACCTACGTCAACCAGGTCCAGCTGGTGCTCACCGGGGTCACCGACCCGGCGGCGCTCGCCGAGGCCTGGCAGCGGACCGCGGACGCCAACCCGGTGCTGCGCACCCGGCTCAGCTGGCAGGACACCGCCGAGCCGCTCCAGGTGGTGCACCGGAGGGCCGTCCTGCCGGTCGCCCGGCACGACTGGACGGACCGGCCCGCCGAGCAGGTCGAGGCGGACACCGCCCGGCTGCTCGCCGCCGACCGGGAGGCCGGGATCGACCTGGCCGCCGGGCCGCTGATGCGGCTCTCGCTGGTCCGGCTGGCCCCCGACCGGGTGCGGCTGGTGTGGACCTTCCACCACGTGCTGCTGGACGGCTGGAGCGCGGCCCAGGTCTTCGACGAGGTCTGCGAGCGCTACGCCGCGCTGAGCGCGGGGCTCCCGCCGCGGCCCGTCGAGCGCGCCCCCTTCGCCGACTACCTGCGCTGGCTGTCCGGGCAGGACCAGGCGCAGGCCGAACGGCACTGGCGCGACACCCTGGCCGGCTTCCCCGCCCCGACCGAACTGCCCCGCGACCGGCGCCCCGACGGGGCCCACCGGGCCAGCTCCTCCGCCAAGGTGCGGATCGACCTCGGGGCCGAACTCTCCGAGCGGCTGCGGGACACCGCCCGGCAGGCCGGACTGACCGTCAACACCGTCCTCCAGGGCGCCTGGGCGCTGCTGCTCTCCCGCTACGGCGGCGGGGAGGACGTGGTCTTCGGCACCATCGTCTCCGGCCGGCCCGCCGAACTCCCCGGCGTCACCTCGATGGTGGGGCTGTTCATCAACGCCCTGCCGACCCGGGTGCGGATCGACGGGCGGCGCCCGCTGGGGGAGTGGCTGCGCGAGCTGCAGGGTGCCCAGTCGGAGGCCCGCCGGTACGACTCCGTCTCCCTCGCCCAGCTCCAGACCTGGAGTGAACTGCCCGGCGGGACGGCCCTGTTCGAGAGCCTGGTGGTCTTCGAGAACTACCCCTTCGACGCCGGGGCGCTGACCAGGCACGGCCTGGCGGTGGAGACCGAGAGCGTCCTGGAGCCGACCAGCTATCCGCTCAGCGTGGTGGTGGCCCCCGGCGAGTCCATCGCGATCGACCTCGACCACGACCCGGCCGCCTTCGACACCGCGACCGTCCAGGGCCTCGGGGCGAGCCTGCGCACCCTGCTGGCCGGCATGGCGGCCGGCCTCGGCCGACCTGCCGCCGAACTGCCGCTGCTGGCAACGGAGTCGGGCCGCGAACTGGTCGGACGCCTGGGCGGCGCGGTGACCGATCCGCCCGAGGGCACCCTGCCCGAGGCCTTCGCCCGGCAGGCCGCCCGTACCCCCGACGCCCCGGCCGTCCGCTCCGGCGACACCCTGCTGACCTACCGGGAGCTGGACGAGCAGTCCAACCGGCTGGCCCGGCTGCTGATCGCGGCCGGGGCCGGGCCGGAGCGCTTCGTCGCCCTCGCGCTGCCGCGCACCGCCGAACTGGTGGTGGCCCTGCTCGCGGTGCTCAAGAGCGGAGCGGGCTACCTGCCGGTCGACCCGGGCCACCCGGCCGAGCGGATCGGCTTCCTGTTCGAGGACGTCCGGCCGGAGGCGGTGATCACCGACTCCGGGGCCGGACGGCGGCTGCCCGAGGGCCCGTTCGCCCGGATCGTGCTCGACGACCCGGCCTGCGTCGCCCGGCTCGCCGCCGCGCGCGGCGACGCGCTGGACGTGCAGGAACGATCCGCCCCGCTGCTGCCCGGGCATCCGGCCTATGTCATCCACACCTCCGGGTCCACCGGCCGCCCCAAGGGCGTGGTGGTCGCCCAGGCCTCCGTGCTGGCCCTGACCGACTGGGCGGCCCGGGAGTTCACCGGCCGCGGCCTCGCCCACGTGCTGGCCGCCACCTCGCTCAACTTCGACGTCTCGGTGTTCGAGATCTTCTCACCGCTGCTCTCCGGCGGCTGCGTCGAACTCCTCCGCGACCTGCTCGCCCTCGCCGAGCGCCCCGGCCCCCGGCGCGCCGGACTGGTCGGCGCGGTGCCCTCCGCGCTCGGCGGGCTGCTGGCCGACAACGCCGTCGAACTCACCGCCGACACCGTGCTGCTGGCCGGCGAGGCGCTGCCCGCCCGCACCGTGCGCCAGGTCCGGGAGGCCGTCCCCGGCTGCCGGGTGCTCAACGTCTACGGCCCCACCGAGGCCACCGTCTACGCCACCGCCGCCGTCTGCGACCCCGCCGACCCCGACCGCGACCCGCCGATCGGCCGGCCCGTCGGCGGCGCCCGGGCCCACGTGCTGGACGGACGGCTGCGCCCGGTGCCGGTCGGCGCCCCCGGGGAGCTGTACCTGGCCGGCACCGGCGTGGCCCGCGGCTACCTGCGCCGCCCGGCCCTCACCGCCGCCCGCTTCCTGCCCGACCCCTTCGGCCCGCCCGGCGCCCGGATGTACCGCACCGGCGACCTGGTCCGCTGGACGGCCGACGGCGAGCTGCGCTACCTCGGCCGCGCCGACGACCAGGTCAAGGTGCGCGGCTTCCGGATCGAACTCGGCGAGGTGGAAGCCGCGTTGGCCCGCCACCCGCGGGTCGCGGCGGCCGCCGCCCGGGTGGTCGAGCAGGACGGCCACCGGCGGCTGGTCGGCTACGCCGTCGCCCGCGAGGGCGCCCTGCCCGACCCCGCCGAGTGGCGGGCCTTCCTCGGGCAGAGCCTCCCCGACCACCTGGTGCCCGCCCTGGTGGTGCCGCTGGAACGGCTGCCGCTCGGCGCCACCGGGAAGCTGGACCGACGCGCCCTGCCCGTACCCCGGCGGCACACCCCCACCGCGTCCGGTGCGCGGCCGCCCCGCACCGACACCGAGCGCACCCTCGCGGCGATCTGGTCCGAGGTCCTCGGCGTGCCCGAAGTCGGCGCGGAGGACAACTACTTCGCCCTCGGCGGCGACTCCATCCTGGGCATCCGGATCGTCTCGGCCGCCCGCCGGGCCGGGCTCGCCCTGACCCCCCGCCACCTGTTCGCCCACCAGACCCTGGCCGAACTCGCCCGCGCCGCCGAGGAGTCACCGAACGCGCCCGGCATTGCCGAACAGGGCCCGGTGACGGGCGACGCCCCGCTCACCCCCGTGCAGCACTGGCTGTTCGACACCCTGGACGGGGACCCGGCCCGGCTCACCCAGTCGCTCGCCTTCCGGCTCGCCGCCGACACCGACGAACAGCTGCTACGGGAGGCGCTGGCCGCCGTGCTGGCCCGGCACGACGCGCTGCGGCTGCGCTATCGGCCGCTCGGCGACGGCCGGTGGCACCAGTACGGCACCGCGCCCGGCCCCGCCCCGGAGCTGCCCACCCACCACCTCGCGGACGCGGCCGAGTTCGAGGCGCTGCGCGGCGAGCTGGCCGGAGCCTTCGACCTGGCCGCCGGACCGCTGCTGCGCGCCGCCCTCTGCCGCCTGGCCGACGACCCCCACCCCGTCCTGCTGCTGGCCGCGCACCACCTGGTGGTGGACGCGGTGTCCTGGCGGCTGGTCCTGGAGGACCTGGACACCGCCCACCGCGCCCTGCGGGACGGCCGGCGGCCCGACCTCGGCCCCAAGACCACCTCCTTCCGGGCCTGGGCCGAACGGCTCACCGCGCACACCGCCGCCGGCGGCTTCGACGGCGAACTCGCCCACTGGCAGCGCCCGGAGGGCGCCGTCGACACCACCCTGCCGACCGACCTGGACGGCGCCGACACCGCCGCCGTCGAGGAGTCGCTGACCGTCGCCCTGGACGCCGAGCAGACCGGGCGGCTGCTCCAGGACGTCCCCGGGGCCTACCGCACCCGGATCAACGACGTCCTGCTCTGCGCCCTCGGCCGGGTGCTCGCCCGCTGGACCGGCCGCGACCGGGTGGCCGTCGCCCTGGAGGGCCACGGCCGCGAGGAACTCCTCGACGGCGTCGACCTCTCCCGCACCGTCGGCTGGTTCACCGCGGTGTACCCCGTCGTCCTGGACGTCCCCCGCGCCGCCGACACCGGCACCGTGCTCAAGGCCGTCAAGGAGAACCTGCGCGCCGTCCCGCACGGCGGCCTCGGCTACGGCGCCCTGCGCCACCTGCGCCGGGCCCCCGGGCTGCCCGCCCTGCCGCAGCTCTCCTTCAACTACCTGGGCCGGCAGGACCGGACCAGCGCCCCCGGCGGCCTGCTGCACGCCCCGTACGGACCGCTCACCGGCGGCCTGGACGCCGCCGCCCGGCGACCCCACCTGCTCGACGTGCTCGGCCGGGTGGCGGACGGCCGCCTGGAGTTCACCTGGTCCTACTCCCGCGAACGCCACCACCGGGCCACCGTCGAACGGCTCGCCGCCGAACTGCTCGCCGAACTGCGGGAGATCGTCCGGCACTGCGCCGAACCCGGCGCCGGCGGCCGCACCCCCGCCGACTTCCCGCTCGCCCGGCTGGACCAGGCCGCCGTCGACCGACTGGCCGGCACCGGACGGGAGGTCGCGGACATCCAGCCGCTCACCCCCACCCAGACCGGCATGGTGCTGCACGGCCTGGACGAGGCCGGGCACGGCCTGTACGTCGAACAGCTCACCTTCGTCCTGGAGGGCGTCCGCGACCCGGAACGGCTGGCCGCCGCCTGGCAGCACGTGGTCGACCGCACCCCCGTGCTGCGCACCGCCGTCGCCCTGCACGACGTTCCCGTCCCGCTGCAAGTGGTGCACCGGCGGGCCACCCTCCCGGTCACCCACCACGACTGGAGCGGGTACGGAGAGGCGGAGCGCACCGAACGCCTGGAACGGCTGCTCGCAGAACAGCGCTCCCGCCCGCTCGCCCTGGACCGCGCCCCGCTGCTGCGCCTCCAGCTGATCCGGCTCGGGGCGGACGGCATCCGGGTGGTGTGGACCTTCCACCACGTGCTGCTGGACGGCTGGAGCGTCTTCCACGTGCTCGCCGACGTGCTGGCCGCGCATGCCGCGCTCACCGCCGGGGAGGCGCCGGACCTGCCCGAACGGCGCCCCTTCGCGGACTACGTCAGCTGGCTGGCCGCCCGCCGCGCCCGCGACACCGGCGCCGCCGCCGAGCACTGGCGCTCCGTCCTGGCCGGCTTCGCCGCCCCCACCGCCCTGCCGTACCACCGCCGGCCCGCCCCCGGCGACACCGCCCGCTCCGGGCAGTGGCTCTCGCACCGGCTGAGCGAGGAGGAGACGGCGCGGCTCCAGGACTTCGCCCGCCGCCACCGGCTCACCCTCAACACCCTGGTGCAGGGCGCCTGGGCGCTGCTGCTCGCCCGCCGCAGCGGCGAGGACCGGGTGTGCTTCGGCACCACCGTCTCCGGCCGCCCCGCCGACCTGGCCGGCTCGGACGGCATCATCGGCCTGTTCATCACCACCCTGCCCGCCCTGGTCGCCGTCGACGGCACCCGGCCCTGCGCCGACTGGCTGCGCGGCCTCCAGGAGGAGCGCGCCGAGGACCGCCGGTTCGAGCACCTGCCGCTCGCCGAGATCCAGGCACTGAGCCAACTCCCGCCGGGCACAGCGCTGTTCGACAGCCTGGTGGTGCTGGAGAACTACCCCGTCGACGAGGGGACGGTCGCCGCCCACGGCCCGCGGATCCGCGACCTGGACGCCCGGGAGGCCACCAACTACCCGCTCACCGTGGTCGTCTCGCCCGGCGAGCGGCTCGCCGTCGAACTCGGCCACGACCCCCGCCACCTCGACGCCGCGACCGCCGAGAGCCTGGCCGGCCAACTGCTGCACACCCTCACCGTGCTGGCCGGCACCGACGGCACCGTCCGGCTGGACGACCTCGACCTGCTGCCGCCCGGCGAACGCCGCCGACTGCTGCACGGACCGTCCCGCCCGGCAGCGGTCCCGGTCACCCCGGCCACCCTGCCCGCGCTGGTCGAGACCGCCGTCGACCGCTGGCCGACCGCCCCCGCCCTGAGCGCCCCCGGCCTGGAGCTGACCTTCGCCGAACTGGAGGGCGCCACCAACCGGCTGGCCCACCGGCTGATCGCCCGCGGCGCCGGCCCCGGCACCCTGGTCGCCCTGCTGCTTCCGCGCTCGGCGGAGATGCTGCTCGCCGAGCTGGCGGTCGCCAAGACCGGCGCCGCCTTCCTCCCCGTCGACCCCACCTACCCGGACGAGCGGGTGGAGTCGATGCTGCGCGACGCGGCGCCCGCGCTCACCCTGGACGCCAAGGAGACCGCGGCCCTGCTCGCCGCCCCACCCGACGACACGGCGCCCGACGACACCCCGGCCCATCGGCCGACCGACGCCGACCGGACCCGCCCGCTCGACCTGGACGACCCCGCCTACGTCATCTACACCTCCGGCTCCACCGGCACCCCCAAGGGTGTCGTCCTCACCCACCGCGGCCTCGCCGCCTTCGCCGCCGCCGAGGCCGCGCACTACCGGGTCGCCCCCGGCGACCGGGTGCTGGCCTTCGCCACCCCCAGCTTCGACGCCTCCGTGCTGGAACTGTGCCTGGCCCTGCCGCACGGCGCCGGACTGGTGGTGCCCGCCCCCGGGCCGCTGCTCGGCGGCCGACTCGCCGAGCTGCTGCGGGCCGAGCGGATCACCCACACCCTGCTGCCGCCCGCCGCCCTGGCCACCCTGCCCGCCGACACCCCCGGCACCCTCCCCGCGCTGAAGACCCTGATCGTGGGCGCCGAGGCCTGCGGCGCCGACCTGGTCGCCCGCTGGGCCCCGCACCACCGGATGGTCAACTCCTACGGCCCCACCGAGGCCACCGTCGTCGCCACCTGGTCCGCGCCGCTCGCCCCGGACGGCGCCGCCCCGCCGATCGGCCGCCCGCTGCCCGGCACCGGCGCCCACCTCCTGGACGCCCGGCTCCGGCCGGTACCCGACGGCACCCCGGGCGAACTGTGGCTGAGCGGACCGTCGTTGGCCCGCGGCTACCTCGGCCGCCCCGGCCTGACCGCCGCCCGCTTCACCGCCGACCCGTACGGGCCGCCCGGCAGCCGGATGTACCGCACCGGCGACCTGGCGCGCCGCGACCACCGGGGCGAACTGCACTACCTGGGCCGCACCGACCACCAGCTCAAGCTGCGCGGCCACCGGATCGAGGCGGGCGAGGTCGAGGCCGTCCTGGGGCGCCACCCCGGGGTGCTGGACGCCGTGGTGAGCGTCCGCGAGGACGAGCCCGGACTGCCCCGGCTGGTCGCCCACCTGCTGGCCGCCCCCGGAACCGAGCCGCCGACCGGCGCCGAACTGCGGGCGCTCGCGGCCCGCTCGCTGCCCGGCCACATGGTCCCCACCGCGTTCGCGGTCCTCGACCGCTTCCCGCTCACCCCTGGCGGCAAGACCGACCGCGCCGCACTGCCCGCTCCCCGTCCGGTCGGCCCGGGCCCCGCCGAGCGGGTGGCGCCCCGGACGCCCACCGAGGAGGCGGTCGCCGGGATCTGGGCCGACACCCTGGGCACCGAGGTCGGCGTCACGGACGACTTCTTCCTGCTCGGCGGCGACTCCGTGCGGGCCCTGCTGATCGCCTCCCGCGCCAACGATGCCTTCGGCGTCACGCTCACCCCCCGCGACGTGCTGGTCTCCCGCACCGTGGCCGACCTGGCCGAACTGGTGGAGGACCAGGTGCTGAGCGAACTCGAAGACGCCGCGTCCGGCGGCCCCGACGATGACGAACGGTGAGGATCCGACGATCATGACGCCCGAGACGCCGAATCAGCCCGAGACACCCGAGCCGTCGACGCCCGAGACGCCGAATCAGCCCCGGACGCCGTCGAAGCGGGACCGCGCCGCCGCCCTGCCCGCCGACCTGCGGGAGGCGCTCCGGCTCCGGCTGGCCGGCCGCTCCGCCGCCGGGGCCGCCGCGACCGGCATCCCGCGCGCCGACCGCGACCGCCCGCTGCCGCCCTCCTCCGTCCAGCAGCGGCTCTGGTTCCTGGACCGGCTGCGCCCCGGCGACCCGCGCTACAACAGCGCGCTCGCCGTCCGCTTCGGCGGGCCGCTGGACGGTACGGCGCTCAGCGGCGCGCTGGCCGCCGTGGTCGCCCGGCACGAGGCGCTGCGGACCGTCTTCGAGGAGGCCGACGGCCGCCCGGTGCCGACCGTACGGCCGGCCGGGCCGGTGCCGCTGCCGGTCCGCGAGGTCGAAGGTGACGCCCTCGACGCGCTGCTGCTCGCCGAGTACTCCCGCCCCTTCGACCTGCGGCACGGCCCGCTGCTGCGCGCCCTGCTGCTCCGCGAGTCCGCACACTCGCACGTCCTGCTGCTGACCGCACACCACATCGTCACCGACGGCTGGTCGATGGGCGTCGTCCTGGACGAACTGTGCACCGCCTACCGGGCCCTGGCCCGCGGGGCGGAGCCGCAGCTGCCGCCCGTCGCCGTCCAGTACCCGGACTTCGCGGCCTGGCAGCGCGAGCAGCACTCCGGCGCCCGGGCGGACAGACAGCTGGCCCACTGGAAGCAGGCCCTGGCCGGAGCGGTGCCGCCCGAACTGCCGCTGGACCACCCCCGGCGCGGCGAGGAGGCCGGCCCCGGCGCCGTCCACACCTTCACCGTCCCCGCCGCGCTCACCGCCCGACTGCGTGAGCTCGCCGCCGAGCAGCACGGCACCCTGAACACCGCCCTGACGGCCGGCGTCCAGGCGCTGCTGGCCCGCTGGTCCGGCCGACCGGACGTCACCGTCGGCTCCCTGACGCCCGGGCGCACCCGCACCGAGCTGGAGCGGGCCGTCGGCTGCTTCGTCAACACGGTCGCGCTGCGCACCCGGGTCGACCCGGCCGACGGCTTCCGCGCGCTGCTGGCGGCCGCCGCCGCGACCGGCAACGACGCCCTCGCGCACGGCGACACGCCCTTCGAGCGGGTCGTCGAGGCGGTCGGAGCGCCCCGCGAGGCCGGCCGCAACCCGCTGTTCGACGTCCTGGTGCTGCTGCACCCCGCGCCGCCCGCGGCCACCGCCCCGGCCGGCACCGCGATCACCCCGGTGGAGGTGCCCCGGCAGGCCGCCACCTTCGACCTCAGCGTGGAGTTCGTCCCCGACGGCGAGGCGCTCACCGGCCTGCTGGAGTACCGCACCGACCTGCTCGACCCGGCCACCGCCCGGCGCACCGCCGACCAGCTGCTGCGGCTGCTGGCCGGCGCCGCCGCCGAGCCGGACCGCCCGCTCGGCACCCTGCCGCTGCTCTCCCCGGAGCAGACCCGGCAGGTCGTCCACGACTGGAACGCCACCGCCCGGCCGGTGGAGCCCGTCACCCACCCCGAGCTGGTGCAGCGCCGGGCCGCCCTGACCCCCGACGCCCCCGCCCTGGTCGCCGGGGGCGAGGAGTTGAGCCTCGCCGAGCTCAACCGCCGCGCCAACCGGCTCGCCCACCGGCTGATCGCCCGCGGCATCGGCCCCGAACGGCTGGTCGCCCTACACCTGCCGCGCACCGCCGACTTGATCACCGCGATCCTCGCCGTCTGGAAGACCGGCGCCGGCTACCTCCCGCTGGATCCGGCGCTGCCCGCCGAACGCGTGGAGTTCCTGCTCGCGGACGCCCGCCCGGCCCTCGTCCTGGACGAGGCGGCGCTGCGCGCGCTGCCCGCGGACGGCCCCGCCACCGACCCCGGCGACGCCGACCGCACCGCCCCGCTGGACCCGTCCAACACCGCCTACGTGCTGTACACCTCCGGCTCCACCGGCCGCCCCAAGGGCGTCGCCGTCCCGCACGGCGCCCTGGCCAACCTGCTCGCGGCCCACCGGACCGGCTTCGTCGCCGAGGCCGGCGGCGGCCCGCTGCGGGTCGCGCTGACCGCCTCGTTCTCCTTCGACACCTCGCTGGAGGGCGTGCTGCTACTGGCCGACGGCCACCCGCTGCACCTGGTCGACGAGACCACCCGGATGGACCCGGCCGCCCTGGTCGAGTACGTGGTCCGCCACCGCATCGACTTCCTCGACCTGACCCCCTCCTACCTGCGCCAACTGCTGCCCGCCGGGCTGCTCGACGACCCCCGGCACCGCCCCCGGGTGCTGATGCTCGGCGGCGAGGCCGTCGGCCCCCGGCTCTGGCGCGAACTCGCCGCCCGCCCGGACGTCGCCGCGTACAACTACTACGGCCCCACCGAGTGCACCGTCGACGCGCTGGCCTGCCGGATCACCGCCGGGGACCGCCCGCTGATCGGCCGTCCGCTGCCCAACCTGCGGGCGTACGTCCTGGACGACCGGCTCCAGCCGGTGCCGCCCGGGGTCGGCGGCCAGCTCCACCTGGCGGGCGCCCAGCTCGCCCGCGGCTACGCCGGCCGCCCCGGGCTGACCGCCGCCCGCTTCACCGCCGACCCGTACGGGCCGCCCGGGGCCCGGATGTACCGCACCGGCGACCTGGCCCGCTGGACGGCCGACGGACGCCTGGAGTACCTCGGGCGCGCCGACGACCAGGTCAAGGTGCGCGGCCACCGGATCGAGCCCGGCGAGATCGAGGCGGCGCTGCTCGACCTGCCCGGCGTCGCCGCGGCCGCCGTCGCCGCCCCGGCCGACCGGCACGGCCACCTCCGGCTGGCCGCCTACCTGGTCTTCGCCGAGGGCGCCGCCCGGCCCGCGGCCGAGCTGCGGGCGGCCCTGCGGCGCACCCTGCCCGACCACCTGGTGCCCTCCTCCTTCACCACGCTGGCCGCCCTGCCGCTCACCACCAGCGGCAAACTGGACCGCCGCGCCCTGCCCGCCCCCGAAGTCGGCGCCACGGAAAGGGAGTTCGTCGCCCCGCGGACCCCCGAGGAGGAGACCCTGGCGGCGATCTGGGCCGAGGTGCTGGGCGTGCCCCGGGTCGGCGTTACCGACAACTTCTTCGAGCTCGGCGGCGACTCCATCCTGAGCATCCAGGCCGTCTCCCGGGCCCGCGCGGCCGGGCTGCTGATCGGCTCCCAGGACGTCTTCCGCCACCAGACCGTCGCCGACCTGGCCAGCGCCGCCCGCCCGGCCGTCGCCCCGGCCGGCACCCCCGCCCCCGCGCCGCACCGGGCGGCCGGACCGGCCCCGCTCACCCCGGTCCAGGACTGGTTCCTCGCCGCCCACGGCCCGCTGCGCCACTTCACCATGTCGATGCTGCTCGACCTGCCCCGGCGGCTCGACGAAGCCGCCCTGGACGCGGCGCTGCGGGCGCTGGTCGCCGTCCACCCGGCGCTGCGCACCCGCTTCACCCACGGCCCGGACGGCTGGCGGCAGCAGCCGGTGGACGCCCCGGACACCGGACCGCTCAGCACCGCCGACCCGGCCCTCGACCCGGCCGAGGCCGCCGACGCCGCCCGCGCCGCCCTCGACCCGGCCACCGGCACCCTGCTGCGCGCCGTGCTGTTCCGCGCCGTCGGCGACGCCCGCCCCCAGCTGGTGCTGACCGCCCACCACCTCGCCGTGGACAGCGTCTCCTGGCGGGTGCTGCTCGCCGACCTCGAACGGGCCTACCGGCAGGCCGAGTCCGGCGCCGGGCCCCGGCCGGAGCCCGAAGCCACCCCGTTCACCGACTGGGCGCACCGGCTGGCCGAGCACGTCCGCTCCGGCGCGCTCGACCGGGACCTGCCGTACTGGACCGCCGAGCTCGGGCGGCCCGCCCGCCCGCTGCCCGTCGACCGCCCCGGCGTCCCGACCGCCGGCTCCGTCCGCACCCTGCGCACCCGGCTGGACGCCGCCACCACCGAGGCCCTGCTGCGCAGCGTCCCCGAGGTCTACCGCACCCAGGTCAACGACGTGCTGCTGAGCGCCCTCGGCCGGGCCCTCGGCGACTGGACCGGCGCGCCGGAGGTGACCGTCGCCCTGGAGGGCCACGGCCGCGAGGACCTGTTCGACGGCCTCGACCTCGCCCGTACGGTCGGCTGGTTCACCACCCGCTACCCCGTCACCCTCGCCCCCGCCGGCCCGGCCGGCGCCCCCGACTGGGCCGCGACCCTCAAGCGGGTCAAGGAGGGGCTGCGGGCCGTCCCGCACCGGGGCCTGAGCTTCGAGGCACTGGCCCGGCTGCGCCAGGACGACCCGGCCGCCCGCGCCCTGCGGGACGTCCCGCTGCCCCAGGTGTGCTTCAACTACCACGGCCAGTGGACCGCCCCCGCCGACGGCGACTTCGCCCCCGCCGGCCCGGCGCCCGGCCGGGACCTCGCCCCCGACGCGCCGCTGGACCACCTGCTGGACGTCTCCGCCGTGGTCGCCGACGGCGAGCTGGAACTCACCTGGCACTACAGCGACGAGGTGCACGAGCGCGCCACCGTCCAGGCCCTCGCCGAGGCCACCGCCGCTGCGCTGACCGCCGTCGTCGAGCACTGCGCCCGCCCCGGCGCGGGCGGGCGCACCCCCTCCGATTACCCGCTCGCCGGGCTGGACCAGGCGGCCCTGGACCGGATCGTCGGGGACGGCCGCGACGTCGAGGACCTGCTGCCGCTCACCCCGCTCCAGGAGGGCATGCTCTTCCACCGCCTGGTCGGCGGCCCCGACGACGTCTACCTGGACCAGGCCGACCTGCTGCTGGAGGGCGTCACCGACCCGCAGGCCTTCGCCCTCGCCTGGCAGCGGGTCGCCGACCGCACGCCCGCGCTGCGCACCTCGGTGGTCTGGGAGGGCGTGCCCGCCCCGCTGCAGGTGGTGCGCCGCGGCGTCCGGCTGCCCGTCACCGACCTCGACCTGCGGGCCCTCGACCCGGAGGAGCGCGCCGAACGCCTGGAGCGGCTGCGCGCCGAGGACCTCGCCCGGGGCCTGGACATCGCCACCGCGCCGCTGACCAGGCTCACCCTGGTCCGGCTGCCGGAGGCCCGGCTGCACCTGCTGTGGACCTCGCACCACCTGATCCTGGACGGCTGGAGCCTCGCCCAGGTGCTCACCGAGGTGTTCGAGGAGTACGCCGCCCTCACCACCGGCACGACTCCCGCCCCGGCGGTGCGCCGCCCCTTCGGCGACTACGTCCGCTGGCTGGCCGCCCAGGACACCGGGGCCGCCCGGGCGTACTGGCGCGGTGTGCTGACGGGCTTCGCCGACGCCACCCCGCTGCCCGCCGACCGCGTCCGGCGCGGCGCCCACCGGGCCCGCTCGGCCGAGAGCCACCGGACGGGCCTGTCCGAGCGGGACTCCGGGCGGCTGGCCGACGCCGCCCGCCGGGCCGGGCTCACCCTGGGCACCGTGGTGCAGGGCGCCTGGGCGCTGCTGCTCGCCCGGTACGCCGGCGAGCCGGACGTGCTGTTCGGGACGACGGTCTCCGGCCGCCCCGAGGAACTGCCCGGCGTCGAGTCGATGATCGGCATGTTCATCAACACCCTGCCCACCCGGGTCCGGGTGGAGAGCGGGCGCACCGCCGCCGACTGGCTGCGCGGGCTCCAGGACGCCCAGGCCGGGGCCCGGCGGCACGCCGCCGTCTCCCTGGCCGAGCTCACCGGGTACAGCGAACTGCCGCCCGGCGCCGCGCTGTTCGACAGCATCGTCGCCTTCGAGAACTACCCCTTCGACGACGCCCGCGCCGCCGGCACCGGGGTGCGCCTGGCCGCGGTCTCCGCCCGGGACGCCACCAACTTCCCGCTGGTGCTGCGCGCCCACCAGGGCGAGCGGTTCGGCTTCGAACTCGCCTACGACCCGGAGCTGTTCGACGCCGACACCGTCCGCACCCTGGCCGGGCGGCTGCGCCTGCTGCTCACCGGGCTGGCCGACGGCCTGGACCGGCCGCTGCGCGAACTGCCCTGGACCACCGCCGAGGAACGCCGCCGGGCCGCCGGGCCGGCGGGCGCCCACGGCCGCCCCGACCGCACCCTGGTCGACCTCTTCGAGGCCCAGGCCGCCCGCACCCCGCAGGCCGAGGCCGTCAGCTGCGGCGCCGAACGCCTCGACTACGCCACGCTGGACGCCCGGGCCGCCCGGCTCGCCCACCGGCTGGCCGAACTCGGCGCCGGGCCCGAGCGGTTCGTCGCCCTCGCGCTGCCCCGCACGGCCGAGCTGGTGGTGGCCGTACTCGCCGTCCTCAAGACCGGAGCGGCGTACCTGCCGCTCGACCCGGGACTGCCCGATGAGCGCCGCGCCGAACTGCTCGGCGACGCCGCCCCGGTGGCCCTGGTGACGCTCACCGACGTCCGCGCGGCCGTCCCCGTCCTCCCGCTGGCCGACCCGGCCGTGCGCGCCGACCTGGACCGCCGCCCGGCCGCCCCGCTCGGCCCCCGCCACCGCCCGCTGCCCGACAGCCCCGCCTACGCCATCTACACCTCCGGCTCCACCGGCCGCCCCAAGGGCGTCGTGGTGCCGCACGCCAACGTGGTCCGGCTGTTCCAGCACACCCGGGAACTCCTCGACTTCGGCCCGCGGGACGTCTGGACGCTGTTCCACTCCTACACCTTCGACTTCTCGGTCTGGGAGCTGTGGGGCCCGCTGCTGCACGGCGGCCGACTCGTCGTGGTGCCCGAGGGCACCGCCCGCTCCCCGGAGGAGTTCCTCGGGCTGCTCGCCGACGAGGGCGTCACCGTGCTCAGCCAGACCCCGTCCGCGTTCCACCCGCTGGTCCGCGCCGACGCCGAACACCCCGAGCTGTCACGGCGGTTGGCCCTGCGCACGGTGGTCTTCGGCGGCGAGGCGCTGGACGCCACCCGGCTCACCGACTGGTACGCCCGCCACCCCCAGGACGCGCCGCGCCTGGTCAACATGTACGGCATCACCGAGACCACCGTGCACGTCACCCACGCCCCGCTGGACGAGGCCACCGCCGCGGCCGGCGGCCCGGCCCCGATCGGCGAGGGCCTGGCCGACCTGCGGCTGTACCTGCTGGACGCCGACCTCGCGCCCGTCCCCCCGGGCGCGGTGGGCGAGCTGTACGTGGCGGGGGAGGGCCTGGCCCGCGGCTACCTCGACCGGCCCGGGCTGACCGCCACCCGCTTCCTCGCCGACCCCTTCGGCGCCCCCGGCACCCGGATGTACCGCACCGGCGACCGGGCCCGCCGCTCGTCCGACGGCAGCACCCTGCACTACCTGGGCCGGGCCGACCAGCAGGTCAAGATCCGCGGCTACCGGATCGAACCCGGCGAGATCGAGGCCGCCCTGCTCGCCCACCCCGGCGTCGGCGAGGCCGCCGTGGGCGTGCACCAGGACGCCGCCGGCACCCGCCGGCTGGTGGCCCACGTCGTCGCCGGGCAGGGCGCGGCCGAGCCGCCGTCCGCCGCCGAGCTGCGCGCCCACCTGGAGCGGCGACTGCCCGCCTACCTGGTGCCCGCCGCCTACCTGCCGATGGCGGCGCTGCCGCTCACCCCCAACGGCAAGCTCGACCGGCGCGCGCTGCCCGCCCCCGGCCCGCAGGGCTACCCGGGCACGGCCGGCCGGGCGCGCACCGCGCCGGGCACCCCGGCCGAGCGGCTGGTCGCGCGGGCCTGGGCGGCGGTGCTGGACACCGGCGAGATCGGCGCCGAGGACGACTTCTTCGCCCTCGGCGGCGACTCCATCCTCGCCGTCCGGGCCACCGCCCGGCTGCGCGAGGCCTTCGGGCGCGCCGACCTCTCGCCCCGGCTGCTCTTCGACCACCCCGTGCTGGCCCGGCTGGCCGAGGCCCTCGCCGCCGCCGGGGCAGGGGAGCCCGCCGGGGCCTCCGGCCCGGCCGTCATCCCGGTGCTGCCGGACGGCGACGCCGGGGCGCCGCTGTCGTACGCCCAGCAGCGGCTCTGGTTCCTCGACCGGTTCGAGCCGGGCGGCACCGCGTACACCACGCTGTCCGTGCTGCGGCTGCGCGGGACGCTCGACCGCGGCGCGCTTGTCACGGCCCTGGACGGCCTGGTCGAGCGGCACCCGGCGCTGCGCACCACCTTCGCCGAACGGGACGGCCTGGCACGGCAGTCGGTGCACCCGCCGCACCCCGTCGAACTGCCCTGCGAGGACCTCGACCCGGCCGCGGTGGACGCCCTGCTGGAGCGGATCGCCGCCACCCCCTTCGACCTGGCCGCCGGCCCGCTGCTGCGCGCCCGGCTGGCCCGGACCGCCGAGCGCGAGCACCTGCTCGTCCTGGCGGTGCACCACATCGTCACCGACGGCTGGTCGATCGGCGTGCTCGGCCGGGACCTCGCCGAGCTGTACGCCGCCGCGCTCACCGGCCGCCGCCCCCGACTGCCCGAACTGCCCGTCCGCTACACCGACTTCGCCGCCTGGCAGCGGAGCCGCGGCGACCGCGCCGAGGCCGAACTCGACCACTGGCGCCAGGTGCTGGCCGGGCTGCCGCCGCTGGAGCTGCCCACCGACCGGCCCCGCCCGGCCGTCCGCGGCACGGACGGCGCGCTGGTCACCTTCACCCTGCCCGCCGGGCTGACCTCCCGGCTGCGCGAGCGCGGCCGGGAGGGCGACGGCACCCTCTACACCGTGCTGCTGGCGGCCTGCCAGGTGCTGCTGGCCCGCTGGTCCGGACAGCGGGACTTCGCCGTCGGCACCGTCACCTCCGGCCGCGAGCAGGGCGAACTCCACGACGTGGTCGGGATGTTCGTCAACACCCTGGTGCTGCGCGGTACGGTCCGCCCCGAGGAGCCGTTCCGCGCCCTGCTGGCCCGGGCCCGCAGCACCCTGCTCGACGCCCTCGCCCACCAGGAGGTGCCCTTCGAACGGCTGGTGGACGCCCTCCAGCCCGAGCGGGACACCAGCCGCACCCCGCTGTTCCAGGTCATGGTGGCCCTGCACAACCTCGGCGCCGAGGCGCCCCGGCTGCCCGGACTGACGGTGGAGCCGGTGACCCCGCCGGTGCGCGGCGCCACCTTCGACCTCTCCTTCGACTTCGTCGAACACGACGGCGGCCTCACCGGCCACCTGGAGTACAGCACCGGACTGTTCGACGCCCGCACCGCCGGGCAACTGGCCGCGCGGCTGACCGTCCTGCTGGAGGCCGTCGCCGACCACCCGGACACGCCGGTCGGCGCCCTGCCGCTGATGACCGCCGAGGAGCGCGAACGCACCCTGCGCCAGGGCCGCGGCGAACCGCTGCCCGAGGATCCCGCCACCACCCTGCCCGCCCTGTTCGAGGCCCAGGCGGCCCGCACCCCGCACACCACCGCCCTGGTCGCCCGGGACGCCACCCTCGACTTCGCCGCCCTCAACGCCCGCGCCAACCGGCTGGCCCGCCACCTGGTCGCCCTCGGCGCCGGTCCCGAACGGCTGGTCGCGGTCCGGCTGCCGCGCACCTCGGAGCTGGTGGTGGCGCTGTTCGCGGTGCTCAAGGCGGGCGCCGCGCTGCTCTTCGTCGACCCGGAGCTGCCCGCGGAACGGGCCGCCCGGCTGCTCGACGACGCCCGCCCGCAGGCCGTGCTGACCGAGCGGACCCTGCGCGGGGCGCTCTGGCAGGCCCTGCCCGACCACGACCTGACCGACGCCGAGCGGACCGCCCCGCTGGACCCGTCCAACACCGCCTACGTGGTCTTCACCTCCGGCTCCACCGGCCGCCCCAAGGGCGTCGCCGTCGAACACCGCCAGCTGGCCAACCTCTGCCGCGACCACCGGCTCGGCCTGGTCGAGCCGCACACCGGCGACGGCGGGCGGCTGCGGGTCGCGCTCAGCGCCTCCTTCTCCTTCGACACCAGCTGGGAGGGCCCGCTGCTGCTCGCCCTCGGCCAGGAACTCCACCTGATCGACGAGGACGTCCGGCTGGACCCGCGGGCCTTCTGCGCCCAGGTCGCCGACCGCCGCCTCGACCTGGTCAACGTCACCCCGTCCTTCCTGCGCGAACTCACCGCCGCCGGACTGCTCGACCCCGGCCGCCGCCACCCCCGGCTGCTGCTGGTCGGCGGCGAGGCCGTGCCCGCCGCCACCTGGCGGCAGCTCGCCGCCGCCCGCGCCGAACTGGGCGTCACCGCCTACAACGTGTACGGGCCCACCGAGTGCACCGTCGACGCCACCTGGGCCCGCTGCGCCGACCACCCCGAGCGCCCCGTCATCGGCCGCCCCGGCCGGGGCCTCGGCGCCCACCTGCTGGACGGCGCGCTGCGCCCGGTGCCGCCCGGCATGCCGGGGGAGCTGTACCTGACGGGCGCCCAGGTCGCCCGCGGCTACCTGAACCGGCCCGGGCTGACCGCCGCCCGCTTCCTCGCCGACCCGTACGGCCCGCCCGGCGCCCGGATGTACCGCACCGGCGACCTCGCCCGCCGGGACGCCCACGGGCAGCTGGAGTTCCTCGGCCGGGCCGACGAACAGGTCAAGATCCGCGGCTTCCGGATCGAACCCGGCGAGGTGGAGGCCGCCCTGCTGACCCACCCGGACCTCGCCGACTGCGCGGTGGCCGCGCGCGAGCACGCCGGGCGCACCCTGCTGGTCGGCTACCCCGTGCCGGCCGCCGACCGGGTGCCGCCCGCCGACGAACTGCGGGCCTGGCTGCGGCGCACCCTGCCCGACCACCTGGTGCCCGCCGCCTTCGTCCCGCTGGCCCGGATCCCGCGCACCACCAGTGGCAAGACCGACCGGCGCGCCCTGCCCGCACCGCCCGCCCAGCCCGACCGGTCCACCCCGTACGTCGCCCCGGCGCCCGGCACCGAGGAGCGGCTCGCCGCGATCTGGGCCGAGGTGCTCGGCGTCGAACGGGTCGGCGCCCGGGACAACTTCTTCGCGCTCGGCGGCGACTCCATCCTGAGCATCCAGATCGTCTCCCGGGCCCGGACCGCCGGGCTGGCGCTGACCACCAAGGACGTCTTCCGGCACCAGAGCGTCGCCGAACTCGCCCTGCACGCCCGGGAGATGACGGCCGCAGCGGAAACGGCGGAGCCCGCGCCCGCCGAGGCGCCGCTCACCCCGATCCAGCACTGGTACCTGGACGCCCGCCGCCCCGGCGAGCCGCTGCGCTTCACCATGACCCAGCGCCTGGAACTGGCCCCCGGCACCGACCCGGCGGCCCTGCGCGCCGCCGTCCACGCCCTGGTGGAGCACCACCCGGCGCTGCGCACCCGCTTCCGGCCCGGCGCGGCCGGCTGGCGCCAGCAGGTGGACGGGCAGCCGCCGGACGGCCTGTTCACCCACCACCCGGCGGCCGGCCTCGACGCCGCCGCGCTGGAGGCCGAGGTGCAGCGCACCACCGAGGCCGCCCAGCGCTCGCTCGACCCGGTCGGGGGCCGCACCGTCCGCGCCCTGTTCTTCGACCGCGGCGAGCGGCGGCCCGGCCAACTCGTCCTCACTGTGCACCACTTGGCCGTCGACGGGGTCTCCTGGCGGATCCTGCTGGCCGACCTCGAAACCGCCTACCGCGCGGCCCGCACCGGCGCCCCGGTCGAGCTCCCGCCGGAGGGCACCACCCACGGCCGGTGGGCCGCCCGACTGGAGCGGCACACCCGCGCGGGCGCCCTGGACGGCCACACCGGGTATTGGACCCGCACCGGCGCGGCCCCGGCCGGGCTGCCCGCGGGCCGCCCCGGCGCCAACACCCACGCCACCGCCGCCACCCTCACCGTCACCCTGGACCGCGCGACCACCCAGGCCCTGCTGCGCGGGGCGCCCGCCGCCTACCGCACCCAGGTCAACGACGTGCTGCTCAGCGCCCTGGGCCGCACCCTGGCCCGCTGGTGCGGCCGGGACGAGGTGCTGATCGGCGTCGAGGGGCACGGCCGCGAGGACCTCTTCGACGGAGTGGACCTCTCCCGGACGGTCGGCTGGTTCACCGCCGAGTTCCCGCTCGCCCTGCGCGTCGACCCGGCGGCGGGCTGGCACGACACCCTGCGCGCCGTCAAGGAGCAGCTGCGCGCCGTCCCGCTGCGCGGCCTCAGCCACGGCGCCCTGCGCCACCTGCACCCGGACGGCCCGCTGGCCGGCGGCGCGGCCCCGCAGGTCGGCTTCAACTACCACGGCCGCTTCGACGCAGGCGCCAGCGCAGGCGCCGAGGGCCTGGTCCGCGGCACGCTGCCCCCGGCCGGGCGCGACACCGACCCGGACGAGCCGCGCCCCTACCTGCTGGAGGTCACCGGCGCGGTCCAGGACGGCCGCCTCGAAGTGGGCTGGACCTACCCCGCGGAGATCTACGACGGGGCTACCGTCCGCGGCCTCGCCGAGGAGCTGCGCACCGCCCTGCGCGAACTGGCCGAGCACTGCGCCCGGCCCGGTGCCGGCGGGCACACCCCCTCGGACTTCCCGCTGGCCGGCCTCGACCAGCCGCAGCTGGACCGGCTGGTGGGCGACGGTCGCGCGGTCGAGGACGTGCTGCCGCTGACCCCGCTGCAGTCCGGCATGCTCTTCCACGGGCTGGTGGACGCCGACGGCGCCTACGTCGACCGGATCGCGGTGCGCCTCGCCGGGGTCGCCGACCCGCGGGCCTTCGCCGCCGCCTGGCAGCAGGTCGCCGACCGCACCCCGGCGCTGCGCTCCGCCGTGCACTGGCGCGGCCTGCCGCACCCCGTCCAACTGGTCGCCGCGCACGCCGAGTTGCCCGTACGCCAGCTCGACCTCCGCGACCTGGGCCCGCAACAGCGGGAGGCCGAGACCGAACGGCTGCTGGCCGAGGAGCGGGCCACCCCGATGGAGCTGACCACCGCGCCCCTCACCCGCCTCACCCTGGCCGCCCTGCCCGGCGAGGAGGTGCTGCTGCTGTGGTCCACCCACCACCTGATCCTGGACGGCTGGAGCACCGGCCACCTGCTCACCGAGGTCTGCGAGGAGTACGCCGCGCTCACCGGCGGCCCCCAGGCGCCCCGGCCGGTCCGCCGCCCGTTCGCGGACTTCCTGGGCTGGCTGCGCGAGCGCGACCTGCCCGCCGCCGAGGCGCACTGGAGCGCCGCCCTGGACGGCTTCACCGCCCGCACCCCGCTCCCGTACGACCGCCGCCCGACCGGGGCCCACCGGGCCCGCTCCGGCGCCGCCGTCCACCGCGCCCTGGACGGGCCGCTGTCCGCCCGGCTGCGCGAGCGGGCCGCCGCCGCCGGACTGACCGTCAACACCGTGGTGGAGGGCGCCTGGGCGCTGCTGCTGGCCCGCCACGGCGGCGGCGAGGACGTGGTCTTCGGCACCACCGTGTCCGGGCGACCGGCCGACCTGCCCGGCGTGGAGTCGATGATCGGCCTGTTCATCAACACCGTGCCCACCCGGGTCACGATCCCGACGGGCGGCGTGCGGCCCTGGCTGCGCGGGCTCCAGGACCGCCAGAGCGAGGCCCGCGCCTTCGACCACCTGGCCCTGTCCCGGATCCAGGCCCTGAGCGAACTGCCCGCCGGGGAGCCGCTGTTCGACAGCATGCTGGTCTTCGAGAACTACCCCGTCGACGAATCCGCCGAGGCCCGCACCGGGGTCCGGGTGGTCGAGGTGCGCGCCGACGACGCCACCACCTTCCCCTGGTGCCTGCGCGCCCACCTGGGCGAGCGGCTCGGCTTCGACCTGGCCTACGACCCCGCGCTGTTCGACCACCGGACGGCCCGGGACGCCGCCGACCGGCTGCTCCTGCTGCTCACCGGCCTCACCGCGGCACTCGCCGACGGCCAGGACGGCGACCTCGACGCGCTGGAACTGCTCACCCCCGCCGACCGCGCGCAACTGGCCGCCTGGCACCCCACCGCCCGCCCGGTAGAACCCCGCAGCCCGCTGACCGTCCTCGCCGGACACGTCCGGCGCACCCCCGACGCCCCCGCCGTGCGCGAGGGCGAGCGGCTCCTGACGTACCGCCAGCTCGACCAGTGGTCCGACCGCCTCGCCGCCCGGCTGCTCGCCGCGGGCCCGGCCGCCGAGGAGCGGATCGCGCTGGAGCTGGAGCGCTCGACCGAGCTGGTGGTCGCCCAACTGGCCGTCCTCAAGGCGGGCGGCGCCTATCTGCCCGTCGACCTCCGGGCCCCCGAGGAGCGCCGCCGCACCCTGCTCGCCCGGGCCGGCGCCACCCGGCGGCTCACCGCCGAGCTGGTCGCCGCCGCCCGCACCGACCCGGCGCCCGGCCAGCTGCCGCCCGCCGACCCCGAGCAACTGGCGTACGTGATGTACACCTCCGGCTCCACCGGTGAGCCCAAGGCGGTGGCCGTCCGGCACCGCGACGTGGCCTCGCTCGCCACCGACAGCCGCTTCGCCGACGGCCGCTGCGCCCGGGTGCTGCTGCACTCCCCGGTGGCCTTCGACGCCGCCACCTTCGAGGTGTGGGCCCCGCTGCTGACCGGCGGCTGCGTGCTCGTCGCCCCCGCCGGGCCGGTGGACGCGGCGCTGCTGCGCCGGCTGGCCGGGCGGGCCGGGCCGACCGCGCTGTGGCTCACCGCCGGGCTCTTCCGGCTGCTCGCCCAGGACGCCCCGGACTGCTTCGCCGGGCTGCGGACGCTGTGGACCGGCGGCGACGTGGTGCCCGCCGCCGCCGTCCGCCGGGTGCTGGCCGCCTGCCCCGGGCTGACCGTGGTGGACGGCTACGGGCCGACCGAGACCACCACCTTCGCCACCGCCCACGAACTCGCCGACCCGGCCGCGGTGCCCGACCCGGTGCCCATCGGCCGCCCGCTGGACGACCGGCGCGTCCACGTCCTGGACCACCGGCTGCGGCCCGTCCCGCCCGGCTGCGCGGGCGAGCTGTACCTGGCCGGCGAGGGCGTGGCCCGCGGCTACCTCGGCCGCCCCGGCGCGACCGCCGCCCGCTTCCTCGCCGACCCGTCCGGCCCGCCCGGCGCCCGGATGTACCGCACCGGGGACCTGGCCCGCCGCCGCCCCGACGGCACCGTCGAGTTCCTCGGCCGGGCCGACGACCAGCTGAAGATCCGCGGCTTCCGGGTCGAGCCCGCCGAGGTGGAGGCCGCACTCGCCGCCCACCCGGGGGTGACCGACGTCGCCGTCGTCGCCCGCACCGACCGGCCCGGCACCCGCCGGCTGGTCGCCTACACCGTCGGCGCCGTCGACCCCGGGGAACTGCGGGACTTCGCCGCCCGCACCCTGCCCGACTACCTCCTCCCGGCCGCCTTCGTCCCGCTCGACGCCCTCCCGCTGAGCCGCAACGGCAAGGTCGACCGCGCCGCGCTCCCCGCGCCGGAGCAGCGGCACGCCGCCGGACGCGCCGAGCGGGTCGAGCCGCGCACCGCGGCCGAACGCCGCGCCGCCGAGGTCTTCGGCGAGGTGCTGGGCATCCGGCCGCCCGGGGTGACCGAGGGCTTCTTCGCGCTCGGCGGCGACTCCATCCTCAGCATCCGGCTCGCCGGCCGGCTGTCCGAAGCCCTCGGCGCCGAGCTCACGCCCCGCGCGGTGTTCGACCACCCGACCCCGGCGGCACTGGCCGAACTGGCCGAACAGCTCACCCGGCGGTCCGGCCCGGCCCGCCCGCCGGTCGCCCCGGTCGCCCCGGTCGCCCCCGTCGTCCCGGTCGCCCGCGACGGCGCGGCGCCGATGTCCTACGCCCAGCAACGCCTCTGGTTCCTGGAGGAGTTCGCGCCCGGCGGAGCCGAGTACGTGACCGCGCTCGCGCTGCGGCTGCGCGGCCCGCTGGACCAGGACGCCCTCGGCGCGGCACTGACCGCCCTGGCCGCCCGGCACGAGTCGCTGCGCACCACCTTCGACGCCGTCGACGGCCACGGCGTCCAACGCGTCCACCCGCCGCAGCCCGTCCCGCTGCCCCGCCACGACCTCGCCCAACTCCCGCCCGGGGAGCGGGAGGAGGCGCTGCGCGCCCTGCTCGCCGCCGAACGCGCCCGCCCCTTCGACCTGCGCCGCGGCCCGCTGCTGCGCCCCGCACTCATCCGGCTCGCCGACCACGACCACGTGCTGGCCCTCACCCTGCACCACATCGTCACCGACGGCTGGTCCAACGCCGTCCTGCTCACCGACCTGGCCCACCTCTACCGCGCCGCACTCGACCCCGCCCAGCCGCCGCTCGCCCCGCTGCCGGTGCAGTACGCCGACCACGCCCACTGGCAGCGCGGCATCGACGCCACCGACCAACTCGCCTACTGGAAGCGACAGCTGGCGAACCTCGAAGCACTCCGGCTGCCGCTCGACCGGCCCCGCCCGACGGTCCGCACCAGCACCGGGGGCACCGTCCGGCTCGACCTGCCCGCGGACACCGCCCGGCGGCTCGCCCGGATCGGCCGGGACGGCGACACCACCCTGTTCACCACCCTGGTCGCCGCCGCCCAGGCCTACCTGGCCCGGCTCAGCGGCGACCAGGACGTCGCCGTCGGCACCGTCACGGCCGGCCGCGAACGCCCCGAGATCCAGCGGCTGATCGGCTTCTTCGTCAACACCCTGGTGCTGCGCTCCCGGGTCGAACCCCGGCAGCCCTTCGCCGCCTTCCTCGCCGACGTCCGGCAGACCGTACGGGACGCCTTCGCCCACCAGGACGTGCCCTTCGAGCGGGTGGTCGACGAGGTGCAGCCGGTGCGCGACACCAGCCGCAGCCCGCTCTTCCAGGTCCTGGTCGTCCTGCAGAACACCCCGTCGGCCGAACCCGACCTGCCAGGGCTGGAGGTGACGGACGTCGAGACCGACAGCACCGGGACGGCCTTCGACCTGGTGCTGGAGTTCGCCCGGGCCGGGTCCGGCGCACTGCACGGCCTGCTCACCTACAACACCGACCTCTTCGAGCCCGCCACCGCCGAGCGGATGGCCGAACAGCTCACCACCCTGCTGACCGCCGTCGCCGAGGACCCGCGGTGCCCGCTCGGCTCCCTGCCGCTGGCCGGCGCCGACCGCCTGGCCGCCGAACTGGCCCTGGCCCGCAGCGAGTTCCGCCCGGTGCCGGCCGCGACCCTGCCCGAGCTGTTCGAACGGCAGGCGGCCCGCACCCCGGACGCGCCCGCCCTGCTCGACGGCGACCGGGTGATCGGCTACGCCGAACTGGACCGGGCGGCCAACCGGCTGGCCCACCGGCTGATCCGGGACGGCGTCGGACCGGAGCGGCTGGTCGCCCTCGCCCTGCCCCGCTCGGCCGCCGCGGTGGTCGCCCAGCTCGCCGTCGCCAAGGCCGGCGGCGCCTTCCTCCCGGTCGACCCCGACTACCCGGCCGCCCGGCGGGAGTTCATGGTCCGCGACGCGGGCGCCGCCGTCGTGCTCGACGACCCCGCCCGGGTGTGGGCCGCCGACGGCCCGGACACCGCCCCCACCGACGCCGACCGCACCGAAGCCCTCACCCCCGCGCACCCGGCGTACGTCGTCTACACCTCCGGCTCCACCGGCACCCCCAAGGGCGTGCTGGTCACCCACGCCGGACTCGCCGCCTTCGCGGCCGCCGCCGCCGAGCAGTACGCCGTCGGCCCCGGCGACCGGGTGCTCCAGTTCGCCTCGCCCAGCTTCGACGCCTCCGTGCTGGAACTGTGCATCTCCCTGCTCAGCGGCGCCGCGCTGGTCACCGGCGAGGACGGCCCGCTGGTCGGTGAACGCCTCGCCGAGGCCCTGGCCGGCCGCCGGATCAGCCACGCCCTGATCCCCCCGGCGGCCCTGGCCACCCTCGAACCCGGGAGCGCCGCCGCACTGCCCGGACTGCGCACCCTGGTGGTCGGCGCCGAGGCCTGCCCCGCCGACCTGGTCGACACCTGGGCCCCCGGCCGCCGGATGGTCAACTCCTACGGCCCCACCGAGGCCACCGTGGTCGCCACCTGGACCGGCCCGCTCACCCCCGGCACCGGCACCGCCCCCGCCATCGGCCACCCCAGCGGCGCCACCCGGGCCTACCTGCTCGACGCCGCCCTGCGCCCCGTCCCGCCCGGGGTGACCGGCGAACTCCACCTGGCCGGCCCCGGCCTGGCCCGCGGCTACCTCGGCCGCCCCGGCCTGACCGCCGCCCGCTTCCTGCCCGGCCCGTACGGCGCCCCCGGCGAGCGGATGTACCGCACCGGGGACCTCGCCCGCCGCGACGCCGACGGCCAACTCCGCTACTGCGGCCGCGCCGACGACCAGGTCAAGCTGCGCGGCTTCCGGATCGAACCGGGCGAGATCGAGAGCGCGCTGCGCCGCAGCCCGCTGGTGCGCGACGCCGTCGTCACCGTCCGCACCGACGCCCCCGGCGGCGGCCGGCTGGTCGCCTACGTCGTCCACACCGACCCGGCCGCAGCCGACCTCGACCCGGCCGGCACCGCCCTCGACCTGCGCGCCCGGCTCGCCGAGACGCTGCCGCCGCACCTCGTCCCCGCCGTCTTCGTCCCGCTGGAGCGGCTGCCGCTCACCCCCAACGGCAAGACCGACCGCCGGGCCCTGCCCGACCCCGGCCCGGTCCGCGCCGCGGCCGGCCCGCACCGCCCGCCGGGGACCGACACCGAACGCCGGATCGCCCGGATCTGGGCCGACGTGCTCGGCGTCGAACAGGTCGGCGCCGACGACAACTTCTTCCTGCTCGGCGGCGACTCCATCCTCAGCATGCAGGTGGTGTCCCGGCTGCGCCGCGACGGCCTCCACCTGGCCACCCGCGACCTCTTCACCCACCAGACCGTCGCCGAACTCGCCACCGTGGTGCGCGCCGCCGCCGAGCGCGCCGACGACGGCCCGGTCACCGGCGCCGTACCGCTCACCCCCATCCAGGAGTGGTTCCTCACCACCCCGCGCGCCGCCCACCACCACTTCAACCAGTCGGCGCTGCTCGAACTCGGCCCCGACCCGGACCGCGCGGCCCTGCGCGCCGCCCTGGACGCCCTGCTGGAGCACCACGACGCGCTGCGGATGCGCTTCACCCGGGACGCCTCCGGCTGGCGGCAGTTCAACCCGCCGCCGGCCCGCACCGAGGACCTCCTCGTCCACCACGACCTCACCGGCCAGTCCGCCGAATCCGCCGACGCCGCCCTCGCCAAGGCCGCCGACGAGCTGCACGGCGGCTTCGGCCTGGCCCGCGGCCCGCTGCTGCGCGCCGCCCTGTTCACCGGCGAACCGGACCGCCCGCCGCTGCTCCTGCTGGTCGCCCACCACCTGGTGGTCGACGCCGTCTCCTGGCGGGTGCTGCGCGACGACCTGGAGAGCGCCTACCGGCAGGCCCGCGAGGGCGCCCCGATCGACCTGGGGGAGCGCGGCACCTCCTTCCGGGACTGGGCGCAGCGGCTCGCCGCCCACGTCGCCGGGGGCGGCCTCGACCACGAACTCCCCTACTGGGAGGAGGCGGTGACCGCCCGCGCCGAACCCCCCGCACGCCCCGCCGAGGGGGCCGGCGGCGAGACCGCCGCAGTCACCGTGGAACTCGACGAGGCGGACACCGAGGCCCTGCTGCGGGCCGCCCCGGCCGCCTACCGCACCCGGGTCAACGACGTGCTGCTCGCCGCCCTCGCCCTGGCGCTGGCCCGCTGGACCGGACAGCCGCGGATCCGGCTCGACCTGGAGGGCCACGGCCGCGAGGACCTGCTGGAGGGCGTCGACCTGTCCCGTACGGTCGGCTGGTTCACCACCGTCCACCCGGTCGGCCTCGACGTCCCCGCGCCCGAACAGCTCGGCCCCGACCGGGACTGGCGCGCCCTGGTCAAGGCGATCCGCCGCCAACTGCGCGCGGTGCCCGGCAACGGGCTCGGCTTCGGCGCCCTGCGCACCTTCGGCCCGCCCGAGGTCCGCGAACGACTCGCCGCCGCCGCCCACGGCCAGGTCGTCTTCAACTACCTCGGCCAGTGGGACGCCCGGCCCGAGGCCGGCGGCGACGGCCTGGTCCGTGCCGAACTGGGCTCCTGCGGCCAGGACCACGACCCCCGCGACCCCGGCTCCCACCCGCTGGAGGTGGTCGGCGCCGCCCAGCGGGGCCGGCTCGCCTTCACGTGGCACCACCGACCCGCCGTCCACGACCCGGCCGAAGTGCGCCGGGCGGCCGAGGAGTTCGCCGAGGCGCTGCGCCAGATCGCCCGGCACGCCCGGCAGGGGCGGCGGGACCGGTAGGGCCGCTGACCCGCTGACCCGCTGACCCACTGACCCGCAACAACCCGCGAGAGAGAGGCAGGAACGACATGGACGAGAACACCCGCTTCCAGGTGCTGCGCAACGACGAGGAGCAGTACTCCCTCTGGCCGGTCGACCTCGACGTCCCGGCCGGCTGGCAGCCCGTCGGCAAGGAGGGCACCGAGGCGGAGTGCTCCGCCTACGTCGACGAGGTGTGGACCGACATGCGGCCGCGCAGCCTGCGCGAGCGCATGGAGAACGCCGGATCCTGAGCCACCGCCCCACGACTACCCGAAGGAGCCCACCGTGACCCCCGTGCTGCGCACCGAACGCCTGGAGTTCATCCCCTACCGGCCCGAGGACGAGGACGCCTTCGTCGCCCTGCTCCGCAACGCGGAGGTCTGCCGCTGGATGGGCCAGGACCTGGTGCCCGAACCGCAGATCCGCACGCTGTTCCGCGCGATCCTGAGCGATGTGTACCCGCAGAGCCTCTTCGACGTCTGGGGCCTGTGGGCGGACGGCGCCTACGCGGGCCACGCGGAGGTGAAGCGGACCGGCAACGTCGACGGCCACGAGCTGGTCGCCGCCCTCGTCCCCGAGTTCTGGGGCCGCGGCCTGGGTACCGAGGTGGTCCGCGGCCTGGTCCGCTACGCCGCCGACGACCTGGGCCTCAAGGAGGTCTACGGCCTGGTGGGCGCCGGGAACACCCCGAGCCTGGCGCTCTGCGAGAAGCTGGGCTTCCGCCACCTGCGCGACTCGGTCGACGAGGACGGCACGGTGGCGAAGGTGGTGGTGCTCTCCACGGCCGACGCGCGCTGACGCGCCGAGCGGCCCCCGGCGCGGACCTGCGCGCCGGGGGCCGCGGGGGCTCGGTCGGTCACGGAGTGGCGCCGGTGCCGATCTTCCGGCAGTCGGGGCCGCCGACGCCGTAGCCGAGAGGAGTCCCGCTGCCGTAGTACCAGTCGCTGTACCCCTGGCAGGTGTAGCCGTTCCAGGTCAGGTAGAAGCCGGCCTCGTAGGTCTCGCTGCCGGTGCTGTAGATGCTCTGGCTGCCGGCGTCCCACCACTCGACGCCGGCCGGGTTGTAGTGGTGCATCCCGGGGTCGTTCGACGCGGCGCTGACGATCCAGGTCTGACTGCTGGCGGACGCGACCTGTGAGACCCACAGGTCCTTGAAGTGGAATTCCGCGTAGGCCCGCTTCTGGCAGAAGTCGAACCCCTGGTAGAAGGTCCCGAGGTCGTACCCGGCGTTGGTGACGACCTCCATCACGTGGCCGACGGTCTCGGTGCAGGTGCCCGCCTGCGCGGCGGGCGCCGCCGCCAGGCCGACGGTGGAGCCGGCCGCGAGGGCGATGGCGACCAGGGTGGACTTGATCCTCAACTTCATTGTCCCGCCTATGGTGTGACGAGCAATCAGATAGTTCTCATGATGGCGCGCACGCGTCAGCCCTGACAAGGGTCGCGACGCGCCGGTGCTCCTGGGCTCCGGTGCTCCGGCGCCCGTTGTCGGTGCCGTGTGGCAGGGTGGCGGGCATGGCACTCATCCCTGACGGGCGGCCGTTCCCGCCGCCGCACGCCGACGAACGCACCACGCTGGAGAGTTGGCTGGAGTTCCAGCGGGCGACGCTGGTGCAGAAGGTCTCCGGGCTCGACGACCGGCAGGTGCGGCTGGCCTCCGTGTCGCCGTCCACGCTGACGCTGCTCGGCCTGGTGCAGCACCTCACCGAGGTCGAACGCACCTGGTACCAGCGGGTGTTCGCCGGTCGGACGGTGCCGCCGGTGTACGGCCCGGAGAACCCGGACGGCTACCGGCTGGACCCGGCCCGG
The DNA here is from genome assembly GCF_042884005.1 of Kitasatospora sp. NPDC058162. Taxonomy (NCBI): domain Bacteria; kingdom Bacillati; phylum Actinomycetota; class Actinomycetes; order Kitasatosporales; family Streptomycetaceae; genus Kitasatospora; species Kitasatospora sp. NPDC058162. Next base: position 720,378 of record NZ_JBHVUS010000001.1, on the reverse strand, counting down.
GGGATGGCCGAGGCGCTGGCCACCTGGCGGGCCGAGACCGAGCGCGGCCGCGAGCTGACCGCGGGGGCGCCGCTGGAGACGGCGGGCGCGCTGTCGGAGCGGGTCGCCGGGATCGTCGGCTCGGACACCGTCTCGCTGCGCTGGGTGCTGGTGCACCTGATCGAGGAGTACGCCCGCCACAACGGACACGCCGACCTGTTGAGGGAGAGTATCGACGGCGTCACGGGCGTCTGACGGGCACCGGCGCCGGCCGAGCGGTCGGCCGGGGGAGTCGCAGGGCCAGCAGCGCGCCCGCCACCGCGACCGCGGTCGTCGCCAGGGCGACCGGGGCGAGCGCCGCGCCGGGTGCGGTACGGCCGGCGACGGTGGTGGCGAGCGCGACGCCCAGGGCCGGTCCGATGTTCATCACGGTCTGCTGGAGGCCCCCGGCGACACCGGACTCGGCGCCGGACACCCCTCGGACGACGGCCGAGGTCGCGGTCGCCATCACCGCGCCGAGGCCGCCGCCGAGCAGCAGGAAGCAGCAGCCGGTGGCGGCGCTGCCCGAGTCCGGGCCCAGCCGGCCGGTGAGCAGGGTGCCCGCGGCGATCAGCGCCATGCCCGCGAGCACGGTGGCGCGCACCCCGTGACGCCTCGCCAGCCAGGCCGAGGCGGGCGCGCCCACGATCATCGCCGCCGCGAGCGGCAACCCCCGCAGGGCGTTGTGCAGCGGGTCGAGCCCGAGCACCTCCTGGAGGTAGTAGGTCGCGGGGAAGACCGTGCCGAGCACCGCCGCCGAGGCCGCGAGCAGGACGCCGAGCGCCGGGCCCACGGCCCGTGAGCGGAGCAGCGCGGGCGGCAGCAGCGGCCAGGCGGTGCGGCGCTCGTGCCGGGCGAGGGCGAGGGCGGCGAGTCCGGCCGCCGCGAGGCCGAGCGCCGTACCGGTCGACCACCCGTCGGTCGGCAGGGCGACCAGGGTGTGCACCAGGCAGACCAGGGCGATCGCCAGCAGGCCCGCGCCGGGCAGGTCGAGGCCCCCGGCCGCCGACTCGGTGCGGGCCTCGGGCACGGCGAGGGCCGCGACCAGGGCCGCCGCGGCGGGCAGCAGGCCGAGCAGGAAGACGGCCCGCCAGCCGAAGTGGGTGGTGAGCGCGCCGCCGATCAGCGGTCCGGCGGCGGCCGCGAGACCGACGGCGGCGGTGCGCACCGCGATCGCGCGGGGCAGCTGGTCGGCGGGCCAGACGGCCCGCAGCATGCCGATGGTCGCGGGCTGGAGCAGGGCGCCCGCGACGCCCTGGGCGACGCGCAGTGCGATCACCCAGCCGATGCCGGGCGCGAGGGCGATCGCGGTGGAGGTGGCGGCGAAGCAGACCACCCCGACGAGGAAGAGCCGCCGGTGGCCGTACCGGTCGCCGAGGCGCCCGGCGAAGACCAGCAGGGCGGCGACGGTGACCAGGTAGCCGGTGCTGGTCCACTGGACGGCTGCCAGGGAGGCGTGCAGGTCGCGCTGGAGGGTGGGCTGGGCGACGGTGAGCACGGTGCCGTCCACGGCGACCAGGACGGCGCCGGTGGTGCTCGCGGCGAGGGCGAGCGCCCGGCGGTGGCGGGGCGTCACCGGGCGGCCGGGCCGAGGTGGGCGTCCAGGGCGGCGCGCAGCAGTGGTTCGAGGCCGTCGTCGCCGGTGGCCAGCTGGAGGCTGCCCCAGGTGCGCAGCTGGGCCAGGCCGTGCAGGTTGGCCCAGAGGGCGGCGGTGGCGGCGGTCGGGTCGTCCGACTGCGGGTGGACCTCGGCGACCAGGCCGACGAAGGTCAGGAAGAGCGGCAGCGTGGAGCGGCGCAGGTCGCTGCCGCTGCCCTCCAGCAGGTCGTGCCGGAACATCAGCTCGAACATGCCGGGGTTGGCCGCCGCGAACCCGAGGTACGCGCGGGCGAGCGCCTCGATCCGGCTGCGTGGGTCGGCCCCGGTGGTGGCGGCGAGGGCGTCGGCGCCGGCCATGGAGTCGGTGAGCCGGCCGAAGCCGTGCCGGGCGACGGCGGCGAGCAGTTCGCGGTGGGTGGGGAAGTAGCGGCGCGGCGCCCCGTGGGAGACCCCGGCGCGGCGGGCGATCTCCCGCAGGCCGAGGGCGTGGACGCCCTCCTCGGTCACCAGCTCGATGCCGGCGGCCACCAGGCGGGCGCGCAGGTCGCGGTCCTGTTCGGTCATGGACACTGTCTACCGGATCTTCGTAGACAGTGTCTACTCACTGCCGGGCGTGTCGGCCGGGCAGAATCGCGGGCATGGACGAAGGCGGCGAGTCGGCCTGCTGGCTGGACCGGGTGTGCCCGGAGTGCGGGCGGTTGCGTGAACGCCCCGGCCCGGGGCCGTGCGAGAACTGCGGCGCGGGCGGGGACGGCGGCGCGGGCGGGGAGGCGGACCAGTCAGACCAGGGGCCGGGCCGGGGCGACGACTGAGCGTCGCCGCCACCGGCCCGGCCGGGCAGTACCGGGGCCGCGCTACTGCGGCGGCTGGTCGCGGAACTGGTCCTTCAGCTTGTCCTGGGCGGTGTCGACCTGGCTGCTGTACTTGCCCTCGGTGCGCTCGTCGAAGGCGTCGCCCGCCTTGTCGACGCCCTTCGTGGCCTGGTCCTCGTGGCCCTTCAGCAGGCCCTTGAGCTTATCCAGCATGGACATGTGTTCACCCTCCTGGATGAGACGCCCCCACCCCTCCAGGATCACCGCCCGCGGCGTCCTCCGCACGTCGCGGTGGCGCGGCGCCCTTGGCAAGGCGGTTCCGGTCATGTCAAATCGTGAACTCACCGACCGTCGGAAGGAGTCGTCTTGAAGCCCCGCCCCCAACGCCGGACCTCCCCGCTCGCCGCCCTCACCGTCGTCGCCCTGGTCACCCCGTTAGTGCTGGTCGGCACCGGTGCCGGAAGTGCCAACGCCGACCCGGACCCGGCCCGCCGGGGCGCCAGGCTGGCCGAGCGGCTGGTCGAGGCCAGCAGCGCCGAGGACGCCCAGGACACCCTGGCCGCGCTGCAACGGTTCGCCGACCGCAACGCCGGTACCAGGGCGGCCGGTTCGAAGGGCCACGACGAATCCGCCCGCTACGTCTACGAGCAGGCGCGGCGGGCCGGGCTCAAGGTGTCCCGGCAGGAGTTCGAGTACACCTTCTTCGAGGCCCGCGCCCAGCGCCTGGACGTGCTGTCGCCCCAGGCGGAGTCGGTGCCGGTGCTCGCCATGACGTACTCGGTGAGCGGCCCGGAGGCTGGCCTGACCGCCGAGTTGGGCGTCGCCCCGGCAACCGCCACCACCGGCTGCACCCCCGCCGACTACCCGGCGGGCTCCGTCACCGGCCGGATCGCGCTGATCCGGCGCGGCGGGTGCAGCTTCGCCGAGAAGCAGGCGGCCGCGGCCACCGCCGGCGCCCTCGGGGCGCTGATCTACAACAACACCGACGGCGAGCTGAACGGGACCCTCGGCGAGCCCACCGCGGGCAAGGTCCCGACCGGTGGGATCAGCCGGGCGGCCGGCGAGGCGCTGGCCGCCAAGGCCGCCGCCGGGCCGGTCCGGGTGAGCCTGGACCTCCGCACCTTCATGGAGCCCCGCAAGACCTGGAACGTCATCGCCGAGACCCGCGGCGGGGATCCGGCGAACACCGTGATGATCGGCGCCCACCTGGACTCCGTCCCGGCCGGGCCCGGCATCAACGACAACGGCTCCGGCACGGCCGGCATCCTGGAGGTCGCGAAGCACCTCGGCACCCGCCCGGTGAAGAACAAGGTCCGGTTCGCCTGGTGGTCCGCCGAGGAGTTCGGCCTCAAGGGCTCGGAGGCGTACGTGAAGTCGCTCTCCGAAGCGGACCGGAAGAAGATCCGGCTCTACCTCAACTTCGACATGATCGCATCCCCCAACTACGCGCAGTTCGTCTACAACGGCTCCGGCAGCGCGGGCGGCGGCGCCGGCCCGGAGGGCTCGGCCCAGATCGAGCGCTTCCTCACCGACTACCTGGACGGCCGCGAGCTGCCGCACGACCCGTCCGCCTTCAACGGCCGCTCCGACTACGGCCCGTTCATCGACGCGGGCATCCCGGCCGGCGGCACCGACACCGGCGCCGAGGTGATCAAGTCCCCCGAGCAGCAGGCCCGTTACGGCGGCGCGGCGGGCACCGCCTTCGACGCCTGCTACCACAAGGCCTGTGACGACCTGGACAACATCGACATGGCGGCCTTCGACGTCAACATCGACGTGATCGCCCACGCCGTCGGCACCTACGCCTGGGACCTCTCCTCGCTGCAGCGGCCCGCACCCGCTCGGCGTCCGGCCGCTCCGACCGCGGCCGGAACGGGTATGAACACCCCGGGCGGCGCCTCCGGTGCCGGAGCCGACGCCCACGAAGTGACCGCCTGACGCCCGGGTGGGCCCGCTGCCGTCCTCGGGCGGCGGGCCCACCCGCCCGCCGTGCGCGCGCCGTCCATCCGGCACCTCCGCTCCGCCATCACCCCTGGTGGGTCTAGGTACGGGCCACCGTAGCGGGCACCACTGACAATCCGGTCCGGACCGGGTACGGTGCCGCGCGGAGCGCATCCGCCGAGACCCGGTGGGTGCGTCGAGCCCGGTCCTGACACCATGGGACCGAGATCACGAGATCACGACACCGTGACACCCTCGGAGGAGTCAGCAACATGAGCACGCACTACGACGTCGTCGTCCTCGGCGCGGGCCCCGGCGGCTACACCGCCGCCGTCCGCTCGGCCCAGCTGGGCCTGAAGGTCGCCGTCATCGAGGCCAAGTACTGGGGCGGCGTCTGCCTCAACGTCGGCTGCATCCCCTCCAAGGCCCTGCTGCGCAACGCCGAGCTCGCCCACATCTTCACCAAGGAGGCCAAGACCTTCGGCATCAAGGTCGAGGGCCAGGTGACCTTCGACTTCAGCGAGGCGTTCAAGCGCAGCCGCTCGGTGGCCGACGGCCGGGTCAAGGGCGTCCACTACCTGATGAAGAAGAACGGCATCACCGAGTACGACGGCTGGGGCACCTTCGTCGACGACCACACCCTCCAGGTCGCGCTCAGCGGCGGCGGCTTCGACGTGGTCACCTTCGACCACTGCGTCATCGCCGCCGGTGCCACCACCCGCCTGCTGCCCGGTACCAGCCTGAGCGAGCGCGTGGTGACCTACGAGGAGCAGATCCTCACCGAGCAGCTGCCGGAGAGCATCATCATCGCGGGCGCCGGCGCGATCGGCGTCGAGTTCGCCTACGTGCTGCACAACTACGGCGTGAAGGTCACCATCGTCGAGTTCCTGGACCGCGTGGTGCCGCTGGAGGACGTCGAGGTCTCCACCGAACTCGCCAAGCAGTACCGCAAGCTGGGCATCGAGGTGCTCACCTCGACCCGGGTCGAGTCGATCGACGACAGCGACCCGAACGCCAAGGTGCGGGTGACCGTCACCAAGGACGGTGCGCAGCAGGTGCTGGAGGCCGACAAGGTGCTCCAGGCGATCGGCTTCGCGCCGCGGGTCAACGGCTACGGCCTGGAGAACACCGGCGTCAAGCTCACCGACCGCAACGCCATCGCGGTGGACGGCCGCGGCCGTACCAGCGTCGACCACATCTTCGCGATCGGCGACGTCACCGCCAAGCTGATGCTCGCGCACGCCGCCGAGACGATGGCCGTGATCGCCGCCGAGACCATCGGCGGGGCGGAGACCATGGAGGTCGACTTCGCCATGATCCCGCGCGCCACCTACTGCCAGCCGCAGATCGCCTCCTTCGGCTACACCGAGGCCCAGGCCCGCGACCTCGGCTACGACGTGAAGGTCGCCAAGTTCCCGTTCACCGCGAACGGCAAGGCGCACGGCCTCGGCCACCCGATCGGCTTCGTCAAGGTGATCTGCGACAACACCCACGGCGAGCTGCTCGGCGCCCACCTGATCGGCCCCGAGGTCACCGAGCTGCTGCCCGAGCTGACGCTGGCCCAGCAGTGGGACCTCACCGTCCACGAGGTCGCCCGCAACGTGCACGCCCACCCGACCCTGGGCGAGGCGGTCAAGGAGGCCATCCACGGCCTCGCCGGTCACATGATCAACATGTGACGGACCGGACGTCAGGACGCTGCGACCCCGCCCGGCGGGGCCGCAGCGTCTTCTTTGTGCCAAGGGCCCGTCCTCAGGCCCGCTAGTGCTCATCGCTTCCGTTCGCGCAGCGCCCGATGGGTCAGCACGGCTCCGGTCGCGGACAGTACGGCCAGGACGACCCCGGTGACGTGCAGGGCCCCCGTGAAGCCCGCCGCCAGGGCACTCCGGTGGGCCGGATCCACCTGCCCCTGGACGGCCCGCGCGGCGAGCCTCGCCGCCTCGCCGTCGGGGAGGCCGGGCAGCCGTGCGGCGGTCAGGGTGCTGAGCAGTGCCGCCGCCCCCGAGACCGCCACCGACTCCCCGGTGATCCGCATCGTGTTGAAGATGCCCGCCGCGGCCCCGGCGCGCTCGACCGGCACGGTGCTCACCGCCGCGTTGTCGATCACGCCGAAGGCCAGCCCCACCCCGGCCCCGAAGGGCAGCAGCGGTACCGCCAGCGCCGCCCACGAGGCGTCGCCGCGCACCGTGAGCAGCAGCACGGCGCCCAGCACGATCAGCCCCGACGCTGCGGTCAGCACCGTGCGGACCGAGAGGACGGCGGCCAGCCGGCCCGCCGCGAGCGGCAGCAGCAGGACGGGTGCGGTCATCGGCAGCAGGAGCAGACCGCTGGTCAGCACGCTCCGGCCGCCCACCCCCTGGAGGTAGGCCGGCAGGTACACCAGCAGCACGACGAACCCGAGGGTCACCGTGAAGGGCTGGCAGACCACCGCGAGGAACTCGGCCCGCCGGAACAGCCGGACGTCGAACATCGCCCGCTCCGCCCGGCGCAGCTCCACCACCGCGAAGGCGACCACCAGCAGCAGCGCGCCGCCCAGCGGCAGGAGCGTGCCCGGTGCGGTCCAGCCGGCACCCGTGGCCTGGACCAGCGCGAACGACAGCGCGGCCAGTCCGGCGGTGAAGCAGGCCGGCCCGGCCAGGTCGATCGCGGTGCGATCCGGGCGGCGGGACTCCGGCGCCCGGACCGCGCACAGGTACGCGGGCAGGGACATCGCCGCGACCAGCAGGAACACCGCCCGCCAGCCGCCCGCCTGCACCAGCGCCCCGGCCGCGGGCGGTCCGACGGCCAGGCCGGTGCCGAAGGAGGTGCCCAGCACCCCGAAGGCCAGCTGCCGACGCCGTCCGGACGTCGAGTCGGCCAGCACCGCCGCGCCCGCCGCGAGGACGGCCGCGGCGCCGCAGCCCTGCACCGCGCGAGCCGCGTCCACCACCGCCATCGAGGGCGCGAGCGCGATCAACAGGGACAGCGCCCCGACCAGCGCGATCCCGGCCAGCAGCACGCGGCGTCGGCCGACCCGGTCGGCGAGGCCGCCCGCCGCCAACGGCAGGGCGGCGAAGGTGATGTTGAAGGCGTTCAGCATCCACTGGGCCGAGCCGGTCGAGGCGCCGAGCCGCGCGGCCATGTCGGGGAGCGCCACCGCGGCGCCGGTCACCGAGAACGGCAGCATCATGCTCGCGCAGCCGACCGCGGCGACCGTCGGCCAGTAGCGGTCCGGGTCGGCGCCCGGGACGGCTCGGAGTGGGGCGGAGGTGGGTGGAGAAGCGGAAGTGGGTGGAGAAGTAGTCACCCGCCGATCGTTCGCGGCTGCCGACGGCGGATGAAGGACGTGCCGTTCCCTGGGACCGACAGGGCCACCCTCCGGCCCCCGCCTCCGGGTACCGCGCCGCCATACTGGATCGCATGGCCGATCCGAACCCGCTCGCCGGCAGCCTCGGCGCGTACCTGCGCACCCGCCGGGCCCTGCTCACCCCCGAGGAGGCCGGGCTGCCGTCGACCGCGCGCCGCCGGGTGCCGGGCCTGCGGCGCGAGGAGGTCGCGGAACTGGTCGGCCTCAGCACCGACTACTACGTGCGGCTGGAACAGGGCCGCGCGGAGCGGCCGTCCGAGGAGGTGCTCGACGCGCTCGGCCGGGCGCTGCGGCTCGGCCCCGCCGAGCGCGCCCACCTGCGTGACCTCGCCCGCCGGCCGCGCCGGGCTGCGGCGGGACGGCAGGAGGTGCTGCGCCCGACCCTGCGGCGGGTGGTGGAGGCGATGCCGGCCACCCCCGCCGTGGTGATGAACGATCGCAACGACGTACTGGCCTGGAACCGGCTGGCGGCCGCGCTGATTGCGGACTTCCCGCAACTCCCGCCGCGGGAGCGGAACATGGCCCGCCGGATCTTCCTCGACCCGAACGCGCGGGCCGTGCACCTCGACTGGGACGATGCCGCCCGCGCCACCGTCGGCATCCTGCGGATGGCCGCCGGGCGCCGGCCGCACGATCCCGAGCTCATCCGCCTGATCGGCGAACTGTCCCTCGGCAGTGCGGAGTTCCGCACCCTCTGGGCCGGGCACCACGTGCACGAGAAGGGCCACGGCCCCAAACGCTTCCACCACCCCGCCGTCGGGGAGGTCGCCCTCGACTACGAGACCTTCCGCGTCCCCGGCGCGGCGCACCACCTGCTGGTGGTGTACTCGGCCGCGCCCGGGAGCCCGGCCGAGGAGGCGCTGTGCCTCCTCGGCGCGCTCACGGCCGAACCGGCTCCGCGCTGAACCGGCTCCGCGCTGGAACCGCTCCGCCCGGTCGCTGCCCCCGGGCGGATCAGGGCAGCAGCAGGATGCGGCCCAGCTGGGAGCGGTCCGCCATGATCCGGTGGGCGGAGGCGGCCTCGGCGAGCGGGAGGCGGGCGTGGACGGCGGTCCGCAGCCGGCCGGCCGCGAAGTGCCCGACGGCCTCGTCGACGTCCCGGCGGGCGAGGTCGGGGCGGGCCGCGCGCCAGGCGTTCAGGGAGTAGCCGACCACGGTGCGCAGCCCGAACAGCTTGGTCACCGGCACGCTGCCGGGCTCGCCGTCGGCGGCGCCGTACAGCACGACCCGGCCGAGCGGGGCGGTCAACTCCAGGCTGCGCTGCAGGACTTCGCCGCCGACCGAGTCAAGTACGACGTCCACGCCGCGGGGCGCTGCGGCCCGCACCTGCTCGGTCCAGTCGGGCGCGCTGTAGTCGACGGCGACGTCCGCCCCGAGCGCCTCGAGGAAGCCGAGCTTCGCGGCCGAGCCGGCGGTGGCGATCACGGTGCCCGCGCCGAGCAGCTTCGCCAGCTGGACGGTCAGGTGGCCGATCCCGCCCGCGGCCGCATGCACCAGGACGGTCTCGCCCGGGGCGAGTCGGCCGGCCCGCAGCACCCCCAGGGCCACCGGCGCGGCGAGCGGCAGCATGCTGGCGTCGCCGGGGTCGAGGCCGTCGGGCACGGCGGCGAGCCAGGCGGCGTCGGCGAGCGAGTACTCGGCGAAGGCGTCCAGGACCAGTGCGGCGACCCGCCGCCCGAGCAGGCCCTCGTCCACCTCGGGGCCGACGGCCTCGACCGTCCCGACGACGTCGCCGGTCAGCACGCCCGGCAGCGGGCGGTGGAACACCGATCCGGCCGGCGCCCCGCGCCGGAACCGGGTGTCCACGAAGTTCGCCCCGATCGCCTCGGCGCGCAGCAGGACCTGCCCCGGCCCCGGCGTCGGGATCTCGGCCTCCTCCGGCGTCAGGACCTCGGGGCCGCCGTACTCGTAGTACCGGATGCGTCGCATGGTGCCCTCCCTCGACGGGCCGGCCCGGAAGTGAACTGGACCGGCGGTCAACTTCTCCTCGGGACCGTACTGGACCGCCGGTCCAGTTGTCCACGGGTTACCGTACGGGCACGCGTACGACACCGACGGGGCACGCGTACGAGACCGACTGAGAAGGCGGAGCCCATGGCGGAAGTCCGACGCGAACGCGCCGACGCGGCCCGGAACCGGCGCGCGATCCTGCGCGCCACCGAGGAACTCCTGGCCGGCCACCGGCCCGAGCAGATCTCCATGGAGCAGGTCGCCGCCGCCGCCGGGGTCGGCAAGGGGACGGTCTTCCACCGCTTCGGCAACCGGATGGGGCTGATGCTCGCGCTGATGCAGGAGCGGGCGCTCGACCTCGACGAAGCCGTCCGCACCGGACCGCCGCCGCTCGGCCCCGGCGCCCCGCCCCGGGAGCGGCTGCTCGCCTTCCTGGACGCCGTGGTCGCCGTGGTCGCCCGCAACAAGAGCCTGCTGGCCGCGCTCGGCCACGCCGTCACCACCACCCCCCAGCCGCCCGACCAGGCGCCGCGCGGCGCGCACCCGGTCTACCGGGCCTGGCACGCCCACCTCGGTGGGCTGATCGCCGAACAGCGCCCCGACCTGGACGCCGAACTGCTCGCCCACGTCCTGCTCGGCGCGCTGCACAGCGACCCGGTGCTGCGGCTGCTGGAGCAGGGCGAGGGGCAGCGCCTCGCCGACGCGCTGCGAGCGCTCGCCATCCCGCTGCTCGACGGGCCAGCCGGTTCAGCTGACTGAGCCGACTGAGCCGATTGAACCGACTGAGCCGGCTCGGCCGGACGGGCGCGGGCCGAGGGGCGCCGGGGCGCCCGGCGCCCTAGCGTGGGCGCGACACCGGAGGAGCGGAGGGGTCGTTGCGGATGCGTGCCGCGAAGGCGAACCGGCCGTGGCAGTCGCGGCAGTCCTGGCAGTCATGGCAGCCGTCGGCGCCGTCGGCCCCGGACGCCCAGCTGCCGGTGCTGGTCCGGTACGGTCACCGGTCCTGGCTGATCCCCACCGCCCTGCTGGTGGCGGTGGTGCTCGTGGACGCCCTCACTCCCCGGTCCTTCGAGTCGCTCAGCTGGCTGGCCCTGGTCCCCGTCGTCGCGGCGGGGCTGTGCGGCCCGGCGGTCACCGTGGCGTTCGCCGGGCTCGCGATCGCCGCCTACCCCGGGCTGAACGGCCTCTGGGGCAAGGCCCACGGGATCGAGGACTTCCTGCTGGTGATCGCCGGCTGCGTCCTCGCGCTGCCGCTCAGCGTCTTCCGCGCCCGGGCCGCCGCCTACGTCCACCACCTCCAGGGCGCCGCCGAGACCACCCGGCAGGTGGTGCTGCGCCCGCTGCCACCGGGCTGGGGCGGGGTGGACTCGGCGGCCCGCTACCTGGCCGCCGACGTCGAGGCCAGGGTCGGCGGCGACTTCTACGACGTGGTGGCCACCCCGTACGGCGCCCGGGTCATCCTCGGCGACGTCCAGGGGAAGGGACTGCCGGCCGTCTCCATCGCCGCCGCCCTGGTCGGCTGCTTCCGGGAGGCGGCCTTCCGCGAGGCGGACCTGGCGACCGTCGCCTCCCGGCTGGAGGAGCGGGTGCACCGGCAGAACCTGCTCTCCTCCCGACTGGGCGAGGACGAGGAGCGGTTCGCCACCGCGGTCGTGGTCTGGTTCCCCGAGGACGGGTCGGAGCGGATCCAGCTGGTCAACTTCGGCCACGACTGCCCGCACGTCCTGGGCCCGGGCGGGGTCCGGCAGCTGCCGCCGGGCGACGGCGCCCCGCTGGGTCTCGCCCCGCTGGCCGGCCGGCTCCCGGAGGTGCAGCGGCTCCGGCTGGGCGCGGACGAGACCGTCCTGATCGTCACGGACGGGGTGACCGAGGCCCGGGACCGCCAGGGCGCCTTCTTCGACCTGCGCGCCCACCTGGAGAGCCTGGCCGGCCTGCCCGGCGCCGGGGAGCCCGAGCGACTGGTGGGGGCGGTGGTGGCCGCCGTGTTCCGGCACACCGGCGGGCGCCTGACGGACGACACCGCGCTGCTCGCGGTCCGCAACGGCAGCGGCGCGGCCGCCGGCTGATCCGGGGGCCGCGCCGGGCGGTGGCGGGGGTGGGGCCGGCTCAGGCCCGCGGCTGGGGAACGGCGAAGGAGGGGCGCGGGATCCGGCTGATCACCGAGCCGATCAGGGTGCCGATCGACACCCCGAACACCGCCGACACGGCGGCCAGCACCGACTGGGCGCCGTTGCCCACCTCGATCTGGGCGGTGTTCAGCAGGCCGAAGGAGCCCGGCACCACGATCCAGAACGCCGGGAGGTAGAGCACCTGCCAGAGCGGGCCGCCCGGCAGCCAGTGCACCACCGTGGCCGCGACCGCGGCGCTGACGGCGCCCGCCAGACCGCCGATCGCCGCGCCGTGGACCGAGCCCACCACCACCTGGACGGTGACGCTGACCGCGATCACCGCGACGATCCACGGGATGGCCGGCGGAGGGGTGTTCACATTGACCACGACGCCCGCCACGGCGATCGCCAGGCCCAGCCCGATCACCCACCAACTCGGCTTGGCCACCTGGATGTTGGCCAGCGCACTGGCCGGTACGCCGATCGCCGTGGTGGCCGCCGCCACCCCGGCCAGGAACAGCGCCAGCTGCACCGCGCCGGACACCAGCCGGGCCGTCCCGGCGCTGGCCGCGCCCGCCGCGATCTCCGACAGCCCGGTGACCAGCAGCCCGCCCGGCAGCAGGATCGCCAGGGTGGCCACGATGGTGCGCAGCGGCCCGTCCAGCAGGCCCGCCCGGGTCAGCGACAGGACGAGCAGCGCCACCAGGAACCCGGCGGTGACGGGCAGCAGCGGGCGCAGCCGGGGCAGCCGGCGCGCCAGCATGGTCAGGCCCGCCACGATCACCGAACCGGCCCCGGCGGCCAGCACGTTCGCCGTCACCGGCTGGAGGAACAGGCACACGCCCACGCCGACCGGCAGCGCCCCCAGGTCCGCGACCCAGGCGGGCCAGCGGGCCGGCGCCCGGCGGATGCCGTCCAGCTCGGCCAGGGCCCCGGGGCCGTCCAGCTCGCCGGAGCGCAGCCGGTGCACCAGGTGCAGGACGTCCGCGGTCTGCTCGAACCGCAGCGCGGCGCCGACCGGCTGGAACCTGGTCGCGTCGGCCGCGTCGAGAGAGACGAACAGCCCGTTGGTGAGCGCGGCGACCCGCACCTCGGGAGCCCCCAGTGCCCGCCCGAGCCCGCGGAGTTCCTCCTCGACGTCATGGACGGGCAGGCCCCCGCCCAGCAGGGCGTCGCCCAGTTCGAGCAGCAGGCGGCGGAGCGGATCGGCGGGGGCCTCGTTGCCCCGGACCGGCGGAGACTTGCTAGACATGGCAGGTATCGTCCCATCCCGCCCGGATGGGTCCGAATCTGCCCCGGTCTGATTGTTTCGTGCTGCTGCTGTCGAGCCGCCCCGGGTCGTACCGCTGCGAGACAACCCGGGACGGGGTACGGGGTGCCGGGTCAGTTCACGTAGACCGCCGGTGCGCCGGACTGGCTGGTGTCGGTGACCGGGCCGTAGCTCGCCGAGAAGTAGCCGTCGCCGGGGCAGAGGCCGGAGCCGCCGCTCTTGGCGAAGTGCTCGTTGGTGAAGGTCAGGCTCTGGCCGCCGTTGTCGGCGGTGCCGGTGAAGGCGCCGCTGAGCTGGTAGGTGCAGGTGATGGTGCCGAACCAGCTGTTCAGGACGGCGGTGGCCTGGATCTGGCCGGCGCTGCCGCCGGTCAGGGTGACCGGCAGGCCGGTGCCGTCGTCGATCGAGAGGTTGTACGGGAGGGTGTCGACCGTGAGGCTCTGGACCGAGGTGACGCCGGTGACGTTGGCGGTGCAGGAGTCGAAGGTGAGGCCGGTCATGGACGCGGTCGCGGTGCCGGGGGCGGCCGGGTTGGTCAGCACGGTGGCGGAGAGCTGGGAGGTGGCGCAGGTGACGCCGGTGGTGCTGGTCGCGGTGGAGTAGAAGGTGGCGGAGCCGTTGCCCACGAGCGGCGCGGCGAGGGTGTCGCCCGCGGTGACGGCGGCGCCGCCCGTGCTGCCGGTGGTGAGTACGGGGCCGGCGCCGTCGGCCGGGGCGGCGGAGGCGGGGGCCGCTACGGCCAGGGCGAGTGCGGTGAGCGCGGCGAGGGCCAGTGGGGCGGTGCGGTGGGGGAGTGCGCGCATGGGAAAGCCTCTTCCTCGGTGAGGGGCGAGAAGGCGAACTTTCGCTGCTCCCTCCCGGGAGGCTCCCGGGAAACGGGGGAGCGGGGACGGGGAGCTGATTCCGTTGTAGGGCCGTGTCGGTGGGCCGTCAAGGAGCGGCGGCGAACTTGCTGACTTTTCGTCAACAACGCTCCGGCGGTGCGCGCCGGCCGGATGACAGCGGCCGGAGAGCGATCTGTCAGTGCCCTGACAGTGCGGAACGGAAGACTCCGTGACGCCCACTCAGCCGATCGATCGAGGGAGCCGCCCGTGCCCCGACCCCGCATCACCACCGCCCTCCGCACCACCGCCCTTCGCACCGCGACCCTCCGCACCGCCGCGGCCACGGCCGCCGGTCTGCTGCTGGCCGCCCTCACCCCGGCCGCCGCCTCGGCCGCCGCGCCCACCCCGCCGGTCCCCGCCCTGACCTGGACGAAGCCCTGCACACCCGGCTTCCAGTGCGACACCGCCCAGGTGCCGCTGGACTACCGCGCCCCGCACGGCCGTTCCATCGACCTGGCGCTCATCCGCCGCCCCGCCGACGACCCGGCGCACCGGATCGGCACCCTGTTCTACAACCCGGGCGGCCCGGCGATCCCCGGCACCGCGGCGCTGCCCGCCGCGACCCCGCTGTTCCCCGAGGACGTGCGCCAGCGCTTCGACATCGTCAGCTTCGACCCGCGCGGCGTCGGCGCCTCCACCACCCTCCAGTGCTTCCCCGACCCGGCCGGCGAACAGGCCCTGCTCGGCGGACTCCCGGCCGGCTACCCGGTCGGCGCGGAGCAGCAGTCGCGCTGGGCCGCCACCTACGCGCAACTGGGCCGCCAGTGCGCCGGGAACGACCGCACCGGCCTGCTCGCCCACCTCTCCACCGCGGACGTCGCCCGCGACCTCGACCTGCTGCGCCAGGCCGTCGGCGACCGGCGGCTCAGCTACCTGGGCACCTCGTACGGGACGTACCTGGGCGCGACCTACGCCAACCTCTTCCCCGGCCGGGTGCGCGCCATGGTCCTGGACACCGCCGCCGACCCGGTCGCCTGGTCCACCGGCCGCACCCCGCGGGACCGCGCGCTGCCGCCGTTCCTGCGCACCGGCAGCGACCTCGGCTCGGCCCGCACCCTGGACGACTTCCTCGATCGCTGCGGCGCCGCCGCCCCGACGGACTGCGCCTTCTCCGCGGGCAGCCCGGAGGCGACCCGGGCCAAGTACGCCGGGCTGATGGACCGGCTGGCGCGCGGGCCGGTCACCGTCGGTACCGGGGTGCAGGCCGTCACCTACGACGAGGCGAGCGCCGTCTCCGCCGTCGCCCTGCTGCTGTACTCGGCCCAGCCGCTGCCCGCCCTCGGGAGCCCCGGCTGGGCCGCCCTGGGCGCGCAGTTGCAGAGCCTGTGGACCGCCGCCGACACCCCGGCGGCACCACTGCCGACCGGCGCGCAGCCGGGCCAGACGCAGGTCCTCGGCGTGCTGTGCGCCGACACCGTCAACCCGCCCGCCGACGCGGACTACCCGGCGCTCGCCGACCTCGCCCGGGAGCGCTCCGGCGCCCTCGGCCCCTACTGGGTCTGGCAGACCCAGCGCTGCGCCGCCTGGCCGGCCGAGGCCGCCCGGGACCGCTACACCGGGCCCTGGGACCGCTACACCGCCGCGCCCGTCCTGGTCGTCGCCAACACCGGCGACCCGGCCTGGCCGTACGAGGGCTCCCGCGCACTGGCCGACACCCTGGCCCGGGGCCGGCTGCTGACCGTCGACGGCCCGGGCCACAGCGTGCTCGGCAACCCGAGCGGCTGCGCCGCGGGCTACGAGGAGCGCTACCTGGTGGACGGCGCGCTGCCGCCGCGCGGCCAGGTCTGCGCGCCGGACCGGCCGCCGTTCCAGTAGCAGCCCCACCGCCGGCCGGGGCCGCCCGGTTCAGGGCCCCCGGCCGTCGCCGTCGCCCTCTCCCTCGCCGCTGTCGTCGTCCGACGCCTCACCGCCCCGGGCGTGGTGCCGCCGCAGGAACCAGACCAGCAGGGCGACGGCGACGAGCCCGCCGATCGCGATGGCGGTGACCCGGCCGACGGTGCCCTCCACCCTGGTGTAGGCGGCTCCGGCGAAGTAGCCCAGGAGGGTGAAGCCGATGCCCCAGGCGAGCCCGCCGAGGGCGTTGTAGAGCAGGAACCGGCGGTACGGCATCCGGGACATCCCGGCCAGCGAGGGCACCAGCGGGCGGAAGAAGGCGATGAAGCGGCCGACGAAGACGGCGGCCGGCCCGCGCCGGCGGATCAGCTCCTGCGCCGTGCGGACCCGCTGTGCATGGCGCCGCAGCGGGCGGGTGCGCAGGATCGCCGGGCCGAGGTGGCGGCCGATCTCGTAGCCGGCGGAGTCCCCGAGGACGGCCGCGCAGACCACCACCAGGACCATCCAACCCAGCGAGACACTGCCCTGGTGGGCGAGGAAGCCGCCGAGGACGGCGGCGGTCTCGCCGGGGATGAAGAAGCTGAAGAACAGGGCGTCCTCGGCGCAGACCATGCCGCCGACGACCGCGTACACGACCGGGCCGGACAGGCTGCGCAGCCAGTCGGTGATCGCGTGCATGCGCCGCACCCCGTCGGTGATCGGTCTGCTTTCACCCTCTTCCCGCCCCAATGTAACGCTTGTCCCCGCCCCCGCCCGGCGGGCGGTTCTCGGGGGCCGGGCATCAGCGGGCATCGGCGGGCATCGGCGGGCGGAGGCCGGAGGGCGGCCGGGGGCGGCCGGGAGGGCGGCTTCCTTAGCGGAACGTTAGATCTGCCCGGCGGTCCTTGCCGCCGTCCACCGGGCGGCGGGACGCTCTGGGGCACCCACCCGCCGCACCAGATCCCGGGAGCCGCCATGTCCCCGTCCGCCGCCGTCCCAGCCGTCCCCGCTCCCCGCCCACAGCCGCCCGGCGGGGAGCGCTCCCGGCGGCGGCTCGCCCTGATCGGCGGGTCGTTGGGCAACCTGGTGGAGTGGTACGACTGGTTCGTCTACGCCAGCTTCGCCGTCTACTTCGCCGACGACTTCTTCCCCGGCAGCGACTCCACCGCGAAGCTGATGAACACCGCCGGGATCTTCGCGGTCGGCTTCCTGATGCGCCCCGTCGGCGGCTGGCTGCTCGGCCGGGCCGCCGACCGGCACGGCCGCAAGAGCGCCCTCACCCTGACCGTCACCATGATGTCCGCGGCGGCCGTGCTGATCGCCGTCGCCCCGACCTACGCCCGGGCCGGCTACCTCGGCGCCGTCGTGCTGCTGCTCGCCCGGCTGCTCCAGGGCATGAGCATCGGCGGCGAGTACGCGGCCAGCGCCACCTACCTGACCGAGGCCTCCGCCCCGAACCGGCGCGGCCTCGGCTCCTCCTTCCAGTACGTGTCGATGACCTGCGGCCAGCTCCTCGGCCTGGGCATCCTGATCGTCCTGCAGCACACCCTCAGCAGCGCCCAACTGCACTCCTGGGGCTGGCGGTTGCCGTTCCTGCTCGGCGCCGTGCTGGCCGGCGTGGTGTTCTGGCTGCGCCGCCGGCTGCCGGAGACCGAGGCGTTCGCCGCCGCGTCCGCCGCGTCCGCCGCGTCCGCCGAGTCCGCCGCGTCCGGCGGCCGGGAGCGGGACGACGCCCGCGGCACCCTGCGCGCCCTCTGGGAGCATCGGCGTCAGGCGGTGCTGGTGATGGCCCTGACCCTCGGAGGCACCGTCGCCTACTACACGTACACCACCTACCTGACCAAGTACCTGATCGGCAGCGCCGGGCTCAGCAAGGACACCGCCACCCTGGTCAGCTTCACCGCGCTCGCCGTGTTCGCCGCCGTCCAGCCGCTGGCCGGGCTGCTCTCCGACCGGATCGGCCGCCGCCCGCTGCTGATCACCTTCGCGCTCGGCTGCACCGTCGGCACCTACCCGCTGATGACCGCGCTCGGCTCGGCCCGCGGCTACTGGTCGGCGCTCGGCCTCTCGCTGGTCGCACTGCTCATCGTCACCGGCTACACCTCGATCAACGCGGCCGTGAAGGCCGAGCTCTTCCCCACCCGGATCCGCGCCCTCGGCGTGGCGCTCCCGTACGCCCTCGCCAACGCGCTGTTCGGCGGCACCGCCGAGTACATCGCGCTCTGGTTCAAGAACAGCGGCCACGAATCCGGCTTCTTCTGGTACGTCTCCGGCTGCGCGCTGG
Source organism: Kitasatospora sp. NPDC058162 (assembly GCF_042884005.1). NCBI lineage: Bacteria > Bacillati > Actinomycetota > Actinomycetes > Kitasatosporales > Streptomycetaceae > Kitasatospora > Kitasatospora sp. NPDC058162. The sequence continues at coordinate 702,354 of NZ_JBHVUS010000001.1, read as the reverse complement.
TCTCCCTGGTCACCTACGTGCTGATGCCGGACACCCGGCACGCCGTGCTCAGCCCCGAGGAGGCCCCGGCGGCGCCCGCCGTGACGGAGACCGTACGGTAGTCACCTCACAGGTGGGGAGGGTTCCGTGCACATGCTGCTGGTCGAGGACGACGACCGGATGGCGCAGGCCCTCGCCACCGCGCTCGCCCGGCGCGGCCACACGGTGCGCCGGGTGGTCCGCGCCGCCGAGGCGCTGCGGCACGCCCGGGAGGCCGAGTTCGTCCTGCTCGACCTCGGCCTGCCCGACCTGGACGGCCTCGACCTGCTGCGCAAGCTCCGTACGGTGTGCGCCCTTCCGCTCATCGTGGTCACCGCGCGCAGCGAGGAGCGGGACGTCCTCCAGGCGCTTCGGGCCGGCGCCGACGACTACGTGGTCAAGCCGTTCCGGATGGCCGAACTCATCGCCCGGATCGACACCGTGCGCCGCCGCACCGGCGGCGCCGCCGCCACCGAACCGCCCGGCGGGCAGCGGCAGTTGCGCACCGGCGACGTCGCGATCGACCTGGCCGCCCGCACGGTGACCGTGGACGGCGCCGAAGTCCGGCTCACCCGCCGCGAGTTCGACGTGCTCGCGCTGCTCGCCGCCCAGCCCGGCGACGTCCGCTCCCGGGAGGAGATCCTCGACCGGATCTGGGGCGACGCCTTCCTCGCCTCCTCCCGCTCGCTGGACGTGCACGTGGCCGGCATCCGGGCCAAGACCGGCCGGGCCGCCCTGGTCCGCACCATCCGCGGCTACGGCTACCAGCTCGGCGCCCTGGACGGCCGGTGAGGCGCCGGCTGCTGGCCGTGCTCACCGCGCTCATCGGCACGGCCGTACTGCTGCTCGCCCTGCCGCTGGCCGACTCCTACGCCCGCGGCCGCACCGAACACCTGCTGCTCCAGCGCCGGGCCGACGGCGTCCGCTTCGCCGAACTCGCCGACCGGATCCGCACCGACGCCGACCGCCGCGAACTCGACGCCGAACTCACCCGCTACGTCCAGCTCTACGGCGCCGCCGTGACCGTGGTCGACACCGCCGGACACACCGTCGGCCGGGCCGGCCCCGCCCCCGGCGGCGCGGCCGCCCGGCAGGCCGAGGACCGGGCCCTCACCGGCCGCTCCACCGAGGCCCTGCCCACCGTGCTGCCCTGGGGGCCGGACACCGTGGTGCTGGCCGAACCGGTCGGCCAGGACGAACGGGTCGGCGGCGCAGTCCTGTTGACCGTCCCCACCGGTGCGGCCCGGCACGACGTCCTGGTCCGCTGGACGCTGATCGCCGCCGGCGCCGTCACCGCCTTCGGCGCCGCCGCACTGGTCGCGGCCGGCATCGCCCGCTGGCTGCTGCGGCCCGTCCACGAACTCGACCGCGCGGTGGCCACCATGGCCGGCGGACGCTTCGAACCGCACACCGCCGCCGACACCGGCCCGCCCGAACTGCGGCGGCTGCGACGGCACTTCGACGGCATGGCCGCGGCGGTCGGCGAATCGCTGCGCCGCCAGCGGGACTTCGTCGCCGACGCCTCGCACCAGCTGCGCAACCCGCTGGCCACCCTGGTGCTGCAACTGGAGAACACCGAACCGCACGTCGAGCCGGGCCCCGGCCGACAGGCGCACGCCCTGGCCCTGGACGAGGCGGACCGGCTGGCCGAACTGCTCGACGGCCTGCTCGCCCTGGCCCGGCTGGAGGCGGCCGCCGCGCCGGTCGAGGAGCACGACGTCTCCGCGGCGGTGGCCGAGCGGCTGGCCGCCTGGGCGCCGGTGTTCGAGGCGGGCGGCCTGGAGCTGACCGCGGACGTCACCCCGGGCCTGCGCGCCCGCACCCTGCCCGACGCGGCCGGGCGGATCCTGGACGCCCTGCTGGACAACGCCGGCAAGTTCGTCCCGCCCGGGGCCGACGTCCGGGTGACGGTCGCGGCCGCCCCCGACGGCGCCGCGACCGTCCGGGTCCGGGACACCGGCCCCGGCGTCCCGCCCGATCAACTCCCGCTGCTGCTCCGGCGCTTCGCCCGCTCACCGGAACACCAGAACGTCCCCGGCACCGGCCTCGGCCTGGCCATCGCCGACGAACTCGCCCGCGCCTGCGGCGGATCGCTGACCGTCGCGCCCTCGCTGCCGCACGGGCTGACCGTCGAGTTCCGGCTCCCCGCGCCGTAAGTCGCCCTGACCGGTTCAGCGGTACCAGGTGCGGATGGCGGCGGCGGCCGCCCGGACGTCGGCGCGCCCGTCGCGGATGCGGGCCGCGAGCTCGGCGGCGGCCCTCGGACCGGCGGTGACGGTGACGCCCGAGGCGCTGAGGTAGGCGGCGGCGACGACGGCCGCGAAGTGCTCGTTGCCGGTCTCCAGCGCCGGGACCCGGATGAGCTGGTGCATGAGCGCGGCCGCGCGCTGGTGCGGGCCCTCGTACACGGGCACGTCCATCACCTCGTCGGCGTGCCGGGCCACGGCGGCGGTGAGGGTGCCGTAGTCCGTGATGTCGGGGTCGGTCGGCAGGAAGCGGTGGGCGATGTCGAGCAGCCAGGCCCGGTCGATGTGCAGGATCACGCCGCGTCCAGGGCGGGCCCGCGCCGCGGACGGGTGTGCTGTTCGGGTGCCCCGTGGAGTCGGACCTGGTCGCCGAGCCGGACGTTCAACCGCATGCCCCGCAGCGTAGCCAGCCGTATCGCCTGCTACAAACCGGCCTCGCCGGGTTCACTCATGAGCGCTGATCTCCCCGCCGGCACCGAGCACGATGTACACACCGTTGGCATCGAGCCCGACGTCGTGCCGGTCGGACTCCAGAGTGCCCATCACCGCGTTCTCGTTGCCGATGACGTCCGCGCGGTAGTGGAGTTCACCGACCTTGGTGACCTTCGCCGTCCAGCCGCCCGCCAGCTTGAAGGTGCCCGGCCCCTGGTGCCCGCCGCCCATCCAGCCGTGCACCGTGCCGTCCATCGCGAGCACCACGAACATGTCGTTGGCGTCGACCCCGGCGTCGTGGCCGTTCGCCTCCACCGTGCCGTAGACCTGGCCGTTGTGGACGATCTTCGCGACGTAGTGCAGCTCGCCGAGCTTCTTGATCTCCACCGTGCTGCCGTCCGGCAGGGTCTGACCGGTTGCCGGGGGCGTCCCCTTGCCCGCGCCCGCCGGTGGCGTGCTGCGGTGCGCGCCGGTCGGAGTGGTCGAGGCGCCGCCGCCGTGCGCACTCGCCGTGGCCGTGGGCGTGATGGTGTCGGTCGGTGCGGCGGCTGCGGTGGTGACGCTGAGGGTGGCGGTCGGCGCGGCAGCGGTGGTCGAGCCCGAGGAGCTGCTGCACGCAGCGGCCGTCGGCACCAGCAGAGCGGCGGTCAGCACCGTGCCGGCCAGCGTGCGGACGCGGGTCGCGCGGCGGGTGGTCGAACGGGACATCTGGTCCTCCTGCGCGGAGTACGGGTGAGGGCACACTCGTTGCCCGCACCGCCCCGGACGGCGAGCGGAGCGGCGTGCACGATCGAAGTTAGCCCGCCCACGCGACGGAATGGAGCCCTCCGTGTCACCGCCTCGTCACGCCCTACCGATCGCACAGCACCCCCCGGAGTCGGGCGCCATCGAGCGGACCTCGACCCCGATGTCCCACTCACGAAGGGACTCGTAGCATCGGTAGGAGGATTACTGCTTCCTGTCGATCCGAGCAAATTCCTGAGGGGGAGAGGGACCAGCCATGACGGGCTATCCGGATTTCGGCACGACTTTGGCCCGGCTGCTGAGCCACCGTGGGGTGGACGTCGGATGGCTGTCCGCGGAGTCCGGCGTTCCGGCGCCAGAACTCCGTGAGGTGCTTGCGGGCACGGCACCGCTTCCCGCACACCTGGAGGCGCTCGCGCCCGTGCTCGGGTTCCACGCGGCCGACCTCTACGTGATCGCGGCCCTCCCGGTGCCGCGGGCCCTGACTCCTCGGGAGCCGGCCCCGGGCCCTCGGCTCGCGGACATCGTCCACTACGCGCTCGCGTTGCCGCCGGATCAGCGGGACCGGGTGCATCGCCTGGTCGACCGACTGCGCCGGGAGCCCCACGAAGGCCCGCTCCAGCCGCCACGGACGGCGGACCAGCAGGAGGCGGGATTCGGAGCCGCACTGGTCAACCTGCTGTTCGGCAATCGGAACCTGAGGTCCCTGAGCGCCTCGGCCAAGCTGCTGTTCATGCTGACCAACGGCCACCTGTGCCTGGCCGCGACCACGATCGCCGGCCTGGCCCGGGGTGACGTTCCCCTGACCCCGGACATGGTCGCCGGCTTCGCCCGCACCCTCGGCATCCCCGAGGGCGACCTGGCCGCCGTCGTGGGTGTCGAACTCCCCGAACCACGCTGGCCCGATGACCCGTTGGCCGTCGAGATGGCGGAGCTGCTGTGGAACTGCCGTCTGCTGACCTCGGCTCAGGTCGACCAGGTGTACGCGGCGACGCGCTCGATGCTCGTACCGGTCCCCGCTGGCGCCTCCGACGAGGACTGGAACAGCGTCCACTACCGGGACGGCACCTGGTGGGGAGCCCCGAAGCGGTAGGTGCCGATGGTGTGTGCCCGCTCCGAGGAGGGGCCCAGTTGTCCCGAATCAGTGTGCACCTGAAGGGTGATGGGAAATGCGCGTTGTTCTCCTGCAGCCACCGGCGTGGCGGCTGGAACATCCGGCCGGCACGATCGCCGACGTCCTGGGAGCGCTGCGGATCGCGTTCGGCAACCTCGTCCGTGCTCACCTCCGCGAGGGAACCGAACTCGGGATTCGATGCGCCGACGTCTTCCGGTCCGGCGGGCCGGTGCCGGACCAGCTCATCAGTGCCATCGCGCACGACCACCTGCGCCAGGCGGCCCCCACGGCCTTCCTCCTCGAAGGGCACCCGCAGAACACCGCCCAGGCGCGCGCGTTGGACGAACTGCTCCACGAACTCGGCACGCCCCTCGACCGCGTGCTGCATCTGCACCTCTCCGAGCACGAGATCGAGCGCCGCGTGCGGCACCAGGCAGCCCGCCGCCTGTGCCGCGAGAGCTCGCTCCACTGCTATGAACCGGAGGAGGCCGACCTACCGGGCAACGACACGTGCGAAGTCTGCGGCGGTGAGCTGTACCAACGTGAGGACGACAGGGAGGAGCGCATCCGGGGCTGGTTCAGGTCCTATGACGCGTTGGCGGAGCCGCTCATCCAGTACTACGCCGGTCAGGACCTCGTCGTCACGATCGATGCCGTCGGCACGCACGAGCAGATAGCCGGGCGCGCGCTCACCGCGCTCCGCGAAGCCGGCCGCTGACGTCGGTCCGAACGATGTCGCCATGCTCCTGCGCAGTCGCGGAGCCGGCAGAGCCCGACTGGCCGATCCTGCGGAAGCGGCGGGTCCGGTGGCAACGGCGGCCGGGGAGTACAGGCCTCCGGGCAGAACGGCGTGGACGGGACGGCCGGCGTGAGCGGCTGTGTCCTCCTCGTCGCCACCCCGTGAACCCGGGCGCTGCCGCAACGCGACCGGCCCCCGAGACGTCGGGCGATCGCCGCGAACGGAGCTGAACGCCCGCCAGGCCCGGCCGCCGTGGAGTCCGAGGACCTCCACGGCGGCCGGGCCCGGTTGAGTACCGGTACTCATGCGGGGAGGCCGCCCGCGTCGGCGTCATGGCACCCGTGAACACAGCGACGAACACCCTGGTCACCCGGGACCCGAAGTGGTGGCACTATCCGCTGGCCGGCACCCTCCTGATCCCGGTCTGCTGGATCGCCCTGCAGACCGTCATGATCGGCGACGACCTGGCGAGCGACTGCGCCCTGAACAGCGGATGTGCCAGCGGCAGCCGGGACACCTACCGGCGCGTGGTGCTCGTCCTCGGCCGAGGCCAGCTCCTGCTCGCCGTGGCCGCCTGGCCGCTGCCCCTGACCCGTCGATGGACGATCGCCCGCTTCGTCCTCTCCGCGTTGTCCGCCATGTGTGGTGCCGGTACCAGCCTGGTGGTCCTGACCTCCTGAGCCGACCGGCCGGACCTGGAGCAACGGGCAACCGGTGGTCAGATGTCCGCCACCGAGTGCCCGATCTCGCGGGCGTGGGCAGCACTCGTCTCCCAGTCCAGCGCAGGCTCGAGCGCCGCGACCGCCCAGCGCGTCAGCGGGCTGCCCGCCAGGATCGCGGCTACGGCATCGCGATTGACGGGTCGTTCGTGGTAGCCCTCGGCATCCGTGCTGACAGCCTCCGCACTGCCGTCCGCGAGCACCCCGAACAGCCAACCCGCTCCGTCGGACTGGCCCTCGGCGAACACCACCGGCCCGCACAGCCACGTGGAGGCGCCGGCCTCGCGCCAGGCGCACACCGTCGCTTCGAAGAACCCGTCGGACTGCAGCTCCGGGGCTGCCGGGTAGTGCGCCAACCCTGCCGGAAGGCCGTCCAGCAACCCGGGCCAGTGGGCCCGGGGCCGCTCCCGCGCGGCATCGCTCTCGTAGCTGAAGCCGTAGAGGAGGACCCCGGCCGGATCGAAGACGATCCCGTACCGATCGCCGGATTCGTCCTCCATCGTGGCCAGGTCCACGCCTGGGCGCCAGTTCGGCTGGTAGTCATATCTTGGAGAGATCTCGGCGAGCATGAAGTCGAGCAGCGCCAGCGCCCGGAAGCGGGCCCGCAGGACGTCCGGCTCGGCCAACCCGGACACCAATTCGTGAACGTTCATGACGGGCATTGAACAGGACCCCACCCGACAGGCCGTCAGCCGGGTCCGCTTACCGGGCAGGCCACCTCAGGCCCGACGAAGTGCTGCTACCCGTACACCGAACGGTAGTAGGCCGCGGCCCCCGGGTGCAGGGGGACGGCGCCGGTGGAGACGGCGAAGCGGGGCTCCAGTCGGGCGCCGGCCGTTACCGAGCGCAGCAGGGTGGCCCATTGGTCGAAGAGGATGCCGAGCAGGTGCCGGACGGCGTCCTCGGGGACGCCCGGGCGGGCGGTGAGGTAGTTGCCGACGCCGAGGGTGGGGACGGGGTCGGCCAGGCCGTAGGCGCCGGCGGGCAGGGTGACGGCCGTGTACACCGGGCCGTAGTGCTCGCGCAGTTGGGCGGCGACGGTGTCCAAGGGCACGAAGCGCAGCGGCAGTTCGCGGGCGAGCGCGGCCACCGCGGGGGTCGGTACGCCGCCGGACCAGAACACCGCGTCCAGCTCGCCGGCGCGCAGCCCGTCCAGGGATTCGGCCAGCCCGAGGGACTGCTGTCGTACGCCGACCCCCGCCCGGCGCAGCAGCCGCCCGGCGGTCACCTGGTTGCCGGAGCCCACCGCGCCGGTCGCCACCCGGCGGCCCGCCAGGTCGGCCAGGTCGCGGACCGGACCGTCGGCGGGGGCCAGCAGGTGCAGGTAGTTGACGTACACCCGGGCCAGCGCCGTCAGGCCGAGCGGACGGTCGAAGGAGTCGCGGCCCAGGACGGCGTCCTCGGCGACGTCGGCGGTGGTCAGCGCCAGGTCCACCGAGCCGTCGGCGAGCTGCTGGAGGTTGTCGACGCTCGCCGCGCTGCTCACCGGGGTGAGGGTGAGGTGCCCGCTCGCGTTCACGGCCTCGGTGAAGGAGCGCCCGAACGCGTTGTACGGTCCGCCCTCGGGCCCGGTGGCCAGTCGCAGCGAGCGCGTCGGAGCCTCCTCGGCGGAGCAGCCGGTCGCGCAGCCCGCGGTGAGGGCCGCCGCGAGGGCTGCGCCCAGCAGCGTGCGGCGGCGCGGGGCGGTGGCGGCCGTGGCGGCCGTGGCGGTCATGGCCGGAAGGGTAGCGCGGCGGGCGCCGGGGCCGGGAACGCGGGCACCGCCGGGTCCCGGACTGCAGGACCCGGCGGTGCCGGGGGTGTTGCGGGGTGGTGCCGGGCGCGGGCCGGGCGTCAGGCGCGGCGGCCGCGCTTGCGGCGGGCGAGGTAGACCGCGCCGCCGCCGACCGCCAGCAGGGCGACGGCCGAGGCCGCGATCGGCCCGGTGTTGGAGTCGGCGCCGGTCTCGGCCAGCGGCGGGCCGGAGACGGTGCTGGTGGCCCCGGCGACGGCGGTGGAGCCGTCGGTCGAGGTGGCCGAGCCGGCCGGGGTGGTGGCGGACGAGCTGCCGGTGGGCTGGCCGCTCGGGGTGTCGCCGCCGACCGGGGCGCCGGTGGTCGGGTCCAGGATCAGGGTGGCCGACTGCGGGTTCTTGAAGTCGAACATGCCCTCGATGGAGCCGGCGTGCTCGTCGAAGGAGGAGTCGCCGATCCGGCCGGTCTTCCAGTTGTCCTCGACGAAGCGCAGGACGGAGGTCTGGTCGGTCTGGGTGTGGTCGACGAAGTTGGCCTTGGCGTACGGCGAGACGACCAGCAGCGGCAGGCGCGGGCCGAAGCCGCAGCGGTCGGCGTAGCCGCCCCAGCCGGCGTCCTTGCCGCACTGGCCGGCGCCGCTCAGGCTGTCGTTGGCGGCGTCCTTGGACCCGTTGACGGGCTCGGCGAACTTGTGGTCGTACCAGCCGTCCGAGTCGTCGTAGGCGATGACGACGGCGGTGGAGGCCCAGTCCTTGGACTTCTGCAGCTTGTTGATGGTGTCGACGACGAAGTGCTGCTCGTCCAGCGGGTCGGAGTAGCCGGCGTGGCCGTCCTGGTAGTTGGCGGCCTTGAGGTAGCTGACGGCCGGCAGGTTGCCGCCCTGGAGCGCGGCGTCGAAGTCGGTCAGGTCGTACTGGTGGTTGGCCTGGCCGTCGTGGCCGATCTCGGCGACGTCCTTGGGCGCCAGGTGCTTCGGGTTTGCCGTGGACTTGTAGTACTGGAACGGCTCGTGGTGCGGGTTGTAGTCGGTCTGCGAGGCGCCCACGATGTTCTTGTGCGCGGAGTCGCAGGCGGCCTTGCCGTCCTTGGTGCCGGTCGGCTTGAAGCCGCCCTGGAACCAGCCCCAGCTGACGCCCTTGTCGTTGAGCAGGTCGCCGACGTTCTTGCCGGTCATCACCAGCTGGTTGTGCGCGGGGTTGGAGCACTCGTCGAGGCCCGGGTCGGGGTCGTTGATGACGGTGCCGATGCCCTTGGCGTCGGGGGAGGCCACCACGTAGGCGTCGGTGGTCTGCTGGCCGGTCTTCGGGTCGACCGGGTAGCCGCCGTGGGTGTTGCCGGTGACCAGGTTGATCGCGCCGGGGGTGGAGGGCCCGTAGTTGGTACCGAAGGAGTTGTCGCTCATCGCGAAGTGCTGGGCGTAGTTCCAGTAGCCGGTGACGGTGTTGCCGTCGTAGTAGTCCATCACCAGGCCGGGCGCGGTGTACATCGGGGCCTTACAGCTCTCGATGTCGGTGTGCTCGACGAACTTGTCCATCTTGCCGCCGTCGAAGGCGAGCTGCTCGTCCTTGTAGGTGTGGTCCTGGTCGCAGGTGACCGCCTGGGACGGGGTCAGCCGGACCGGGTTGTTCCGGTTCGGGTTCTTGTGCAGCAGGTCGTCGCTCAGGCCGTCCACCTTGGGGGTGTCGGGCTTGGCGGTGAACTTCACCTTGTCGTCGGCGGTGTTGGCCGCGTTCGGGTAGGTGCCGAAGTAGTGGTCGAAGGAGACGTTCTCCTGGAATATCACCACCAGGTGCTTGATCGGGGTGGCGGTCTGCGGGCCCTCGGCGGCGAAGGCCGCGGGTGCACCGGCGAAGGCGGCCAGCGAGGCCGCACCGATCAGGCCGGCGCCGTAGCGGAGCAACCTGTTGCGGGAGGGAACTGCGTGCATGGTCGGTTCCTCGGACGTCATCGTCATGTGTGTCAGAAGTTGGGGCCGTGACGCGCGTAGCACGAGCGGGCGCGGCGGCTAGACGCTAGAGCGTAGCGGTGAACACGGTTGACGGGTCCATGTGAACACGAGGTAAATCGCCGAGGTACGGAACTCTTCGCCAGGGCTGCCACCGGGAAGACAAGTCCGTTGAATGCCCCCCGAATCCGACGAATACGGGACGTCTTCCGACGGTTTCCGGCCAGAAATGTCGCTTCCATCCCGGCCGGGGCCGCCGACGGACCCGGCGCGAAATCGTGGTCGATCTCACGGAACGCCCCCGGCCCCGCTGCGCGAGCGGGGCCGGGGACGGGGCTGGGGGTAGCGCAGGGCGCCGGGGGACCGGGGGCGGGCGGTCGGGGTGGCCGCCCCCGGTCCCCCGGCGCCGGTCAGCCGGCGGTGGACTCCGCCTGGACGCCCTGGAGCGCGGACACCAGGGAGTCGACGTCCTGCACGGTGTTGTACAGGGCCAGCGAGGCCCGGGCCGCCGTCTGCAACCCGTAGGCGGCGAGGGCGGGTTGGGCGCAGTGGTGGCCGGCCCGGATCGCGATGCCCTGCTGGTCGAGCGCCCCGGCGAGGGCGATCGGGTCCGTCCCGGCGAGCAGGAAGGTGAGCACCCCGATCTTGCCCGGGGCCTCGCCGATCAGCCGCAGCCCGGGCACCGTCCGCAGTGCCGCGGTGGCGTACGCGGTGAGCTGTTCCTCGTGCGCGGTGGCGGCCGCGCGGTCCAGCCCGGAGACGTACCGCAGGGCGGCCCGCAGCCCGGCGACCCCGCCGATGTGGCCGGTGCCGGCCTCCAGGCGGTGCGGGACGGGGGCGTAGCTGGTCTCCTCGAAGCTCACCGAGTCGATCATGTTGCCGCCGCCCTGCCACGGGGGCATGGACTCCAGCAGCTCCCGCTTGCCGTAGAGCGCGCCGATCCCGGTCGGGGCGAAGATCTTGTGCCCCGAGAAGGCGTAGAAGTCGGCGTCCAGGGCGGTGACGTCCACCGGGAAGTGGGCCACCGCCTGGGCGCCGTCGACCAGCACCTTGGCGCCGTACCGGTGGGCGAGCGCCGTCATCTCGGCCACCGGCGGTACCGTCCCCAGCACGTTGGAGGCGTGGGTGAGGGCCACCAGCTTGGTCCGGAAGCCGAGCAGGTCCCGGTAGGCGTCCTGGTCCAACTGCCCGTCCGGGAGCAGCGGGATCGGGACGACCCGGGCCCGGCGCTCCTTGGCGATCAGCTGCCAGGGCACCAGGTTGGAGTGGTGCTCGGCGGCGGAGACCAGGATCTCGTCGCCGACGCCGAGGTTGGCCCGGCCCCAGGTCTGGGCCACCAGGTTGACGGCCTCGGTGGTGCCGCGGACGAAGACGATCTCGTCCGGGTCGGGGGCGCCGAGCAGCTTGGCGGCCTCGGCGCGGCCCTCCTCGTAGATCTGGGTGGCCTGCTTGGCGAGGGTGTGCGCCCCGCGGTGGACGTTGGAGGTGCCCGCCGAGTAGTGCTCGCCGACGGCCTCGACCACCTGGCGGGGCTTGAGGGTGGTGGCGCCGTTGTCCAGCCAGACCAGCGGACGGCCGTTGACCTCGCGGTGCAGCTGGGGGAAGTCGCGGCGGACGGCCTCGACGTCGAAGCCGGCCGCGGGCGCGGCGGGCGGTGACGTCCGGTCGGCCCGGGTGGGCAGCCAGTACCGGGGGCCGCCGGCGGCGTGGGCGAGGGCCTCGGGGAGCGGGAACGGGGGCACGGCGGTCGGGGCTCCGGCGGTCGGAGCTGCGGCGGTCGGGGAGGCGGCGAGCCCGCCCGGTGTGCCCGTCGCTCCCGGGGCGCTTGTAGGTCCCGTCGCTCCCGGGGTGCCCGACGCGCCCGGTGCCCCGTTGACGCCGGTGCCGCGCCCGAATCCGTCAGGAGTAGTCATGGTAGTTGGACACCTCGACGTTCTGCAGCACGGCGACGGCGTCGTCCACGAGCGCGGCGGTCGAGAAGTAACTGGTCACCAGGTAGGAGGTGATGGCCTGCCGGTCGACGCCCATCGCGCGCACCGCCAGGCCGGGCTCGACCTCGTCCGGGACCTTGGCCGGCCGCAGGCCCACCACGCCCTGGCGCTCCTCGCCGACCCGCATCAGCAGGATGTTGGTGGTGCCGGGCGCCGAGTTCGCCGAGCCCTTGAGGTCCAGCTTGTCGGAGGGCAGCAGCGGCACGCCGCGCCAGGTCAGGAACGGGCTGCCGAACAGCTCGACGATCTGCGGCGGCACCCCGCGCCGGGTGCACTCGCGGCCGAACGCGGCGATCGCCCGCGGGTGGGCCAGGAAGAACGCGGGCTGCTTCCAGACCCGGGCGAGCAGTTCGTCCAGGTCGTCCGGGGTGGGCGCGCCGCCGCGGGTGCGCACCCGCTGGGTCGGCACCACGTTGTTGAGCAGGCCGTACTCGGGGTGGTTGAGCATCTCCCACTCCTGGCGCTCGCGCAACGCCTCGACGGTCAGCCGGAGTTGGGCCTGGACCTGGTCCATGTCGGAGTTGTAGATGTCGGCGACCCGGGTGTGCACCTTGAGCACGGTCTGGGCGATGCTCAGCTCGTACTCGCGCGGGGCCTCGTCGTAGTCGACGAAGGTCTCCGGGAGGTACGGCTCGCCGGAGTGGCCGGAGCTGAGGGCGATCGGGTGCTCGGCGTCGGTCGGGGCCTGGGCGGCCGCGAACTCGTCCAGCTGGGCGCGCAACGAGGGCTCCCGGTCGGCGAGTTCGGTGAGCAGCCGGCGGTCCAGGGTGAGCACGGTACAGGTGCTGACGGCCTTCACCCGGTACGGCATGGCGGAGCCGGCGGCCCAGGCGGCGGCGTCGAAGAAGTCACCGTCGCCGAGCACCGCCAGCAGGGCGTCCTGGCCGTAGGCGCCGTCGGCGCGCTTCTCGGCCCGGCCGGAGGCGAGGACGTGCAGCTGCTCCGCCGGGCCGTCGGCGTCGACGATCAGCTCGCCGGGTGCGACCTCGCGCTCGGTGAACCCGGCCGCGAGCGCGGTGAGCACCGGGCTGTCGACCTGGCTGAGGAAGGCCAGTTCGCGCAGGTCCTCGGCGATGACCCGGGTCGCGCCGGAGCCGTCGACGTAGGTGCTGACCAGGCCGTCGCCGAGGATGAAGCCCCGGCGGCGGTTGACCCGGAAGACGCCCGCCTCCAGGTCCACCCAGGGCAGCACCCGCAGCAGGTAGCGCGGGGTGATCCCGAGCATCTGCGGGACGGTCTTGGTGGTGGTGGCGAGGTTGCGGGCGGCGGAGGTACTGAGGCTCTGCTGGCTGGGCTGGTTCTGCGGAACGGCCTGGGTGGTCACGGCTGGTCCCCTCTGCGGCAGGTGTGGGAGACGGGATCCGACGGGGCGTCGGAGCGCCTCGCCGATTCTTGCCGCTGGAACTGTTTGTCGTGAGCACGTTTGAAGGCACCGGATAGCGGACAGCCGCTGCGCGAATGGGTGACTCAAGGCCGCCAAACTCACTCGAACGGGTGAGCTTTCTATAACGGGTGCCGATGCTTCCCCAAGCACGGCTTGGAAGCACGGGGGGCGGGTTGGGGCGCACGGCGGGGGCACCCCGGCCGGACCGGCTGGGGGGCAGGTGGCTGCTGCCGCCGTCGTGCGGGGGCAGCGCCTGCCGCCGCTGCGCGCGGGGGCCGTCGGCTCAGGCGTAGACCGCGATCCGGGGCTCGACCGTCCCCCGGGCGGGTCCGTGCAGGACGGTGAGCCGGTAGCTCTCGGTGAGGGTGTGGCCGGAGTGCAGGACGATCTTCGCCGGGATCAGCGCGGTGTACAGCGTGCCGGTCTGGCTGGCCAGCGGCACGGTGTGCCAGCGGCCGTCCGTCCCCCGCAGCTCCAGCCGGACGTCGGAGGTGCTGAGGAACGGGCCCCGCTGGGGCGACTCGACCAGGATCTGCGGGGCGATGGTCTGATCCGTCGGGGTGTCGTTGCTGTAACTGAAGGTGATCCGGTGCGGCGCCCGGTCGGTCGGCAGCGCGGAGTCGGGCAGCTCCACGAATCGCACCGGCACGGCGGCGGCCGGACCGGACACGGTGGCAGCGGTGGCAGCGGCGGCCGGGGGCGCGGCGGCCGCCCGCGCGGGCGCCGTGAGCGCCGTGGCGGGCAGGACGGCGAGGGCGGCGGCGGTCAGCACCAGAGCCCGACGGGGGATCGTCCTGGTCGGCATGGCGCCTCCTTCGGTCGAGGGGCGGCTGGGGGCCGGTCGCCCGGCGGACGGTGTCCGCGGGGCCACGGACGGTCGCCGGCCGGGCGGTTCGTACTCCACCACCTTGCACGTGCCCGGCGGATGGCGCATCCGCCGGGTACGGGTCGGCTCCCGGGGGTCGGCTCCCGCAGGTCAGCCCAGCGGGCGGCAGAGCAGCGCGTCCGGGGCGCCGTACTGGAGCCACCGCCAGGTGTCGGCGACCCCGGCGACGTACTCGCCGTCGGTGCACTGGCCCTTGTAGGAGCCGGGCGCCCAGTCACTGGCCACCGAGCCGCCGTTCGCGGGCCGGTTGTCGCCGTGGTCGAACCAGACCGTGCGGCCGGTGGTGGGCAGCGCGGTGGCGGCCGGGGCGCAGAGCAGCGCGGACATCGCGTTGTTGTGGACGCCGTAGCCGACGGCGAAGGTGTTGTCCGGGCACTGGAGCTTGTCGTAGCCGGAGGCCCAGTCGCCGCCGGTGACGTAACGCTGGTCGGTGACGCTCACCCAGTCGCCGGTGCCGAGGGCGGGTTGGCCGGTGTCGGTGCACAGGCCCCGGCTGCTGCCGCGGCCGAGGCCGGCCAGGCGCTGGCCGTCCGGGCAGTCGCCCTTGCGGTTGCCGGGGCTCCAGTCGGGCAGGCCCAGCATCCGGGCGGAGACGTTCTGGTCGCCGTGGTCGAGGTCGAGCATGTTCCAGCGGGCGACCGGTGCGACCTGTCCGGTGTACGAAGGGGCGTTCACCAGCTTGTTCCAGTCGGCGGCGCGCCAGTCGCCGGGGTCGTTCAGGCCCAGCTGCCGGCCGGCGGTGTCGTAGGAGAGCAGCGCCCAGCTGTCGTTCGGGACGCCGTCGTGCTGCCAGCCGACCAGCGGCCAGACGGCGAAGTCGGTGTCGTTCGCGGCGAGGACGTCGGTGAAGCGGTCGAACCAGGCCTGCTCCTTGGCGTCGGTCGAGCCGCGGCCGGCGGCGCCGAACTCGCTGACCCAGACCGGGGCGGTGAAGTGCTGGCCGTCCTGGGTGACGAACAGGGCCTCCTGGTTCACCACTTGGGCGAGCTGCTCGGGGGTGAAGTCCTCGTAGCGCGGGTCGGAGGTCGAACCCGGGCCGCTGCCCGCGCCGGTGTTGGCCGGGCCGGTGTAGGCGTAGAAGTGGGCGGCGTAGACCAGCTTGTCGGACCGGGTCAGGGTGTTGGACAGGGTCGCCACCGGGGTGAGCATCGGCCGGCCGTGGGAGAACCCGGCGGCGGGGATGCCGTACCAGTTGATGCCCTCCATGATGACCAGCAGGTCGGGGTCGGCCTGGAGGATCCGGTTTCCGGCCTCCTCGAAGGCGGCGTACTCGTCGTGGGCGTCGCCCAGGCCCCAGTTGGGGTTGTCCCAGGTGTCGCGGCGCACCTCGTTGCGCAGGTCCGCGCCGACCACCCGCTTGTCGGACTTGTAGCGGTTCGCCATGAACACCCAGTCGTCCTCCCACTGCTGGGTGCTCTGGCCGCTGTTCCAGCGCTCGTTGCCGTCCAGGCCGCAGCAGAAGCGGTAGCTGGTGGTGTGGTTGTTGAGGATGACGGCGAACCCGTCGGCGGTCAGCGCGGCCACGACGGCGTCGTAGACCTGGAGCGGGGTCTTGCCCCTGAGCTGCGGATTGGCGGCCACGGCGGAGTCCGGGACGGTGCCGCTGTCGTGGATCAGCGCGTTGGCGAACGGCAGCCGGACGGCGTTCAGGCCCAGGCCGTGGAAGCCCGTCAGGATCTGGCCGAGCGGCGCCCGGTCCAGGCCGAGCGGGATGTTGTACGAGACCTGGCCGGCCTGGTTGTGGGACGGGTCGGTGGTCGAGCCGCTGCCCTCCCAAGTGCCTTGGGCGCCCGCCCAGTTGCCCGCCTTGAGCTTGAAGCGGTCGCCGTTCGCGTCGACCACGTACCGCCCCCGGGTGCTCAGCGGGCCGCTCCAGGAGGCGGCGAGCCGGGCGCCGGTCAGCACGGGCGCGGCGGTCGGGGTGCTCGGGGCGGCCGGGGCGGCTTGTGCGGGTGAGGGGACGGCGCTTGCGAGGGCGGCCAGCAGGGCCGCCACCACGAGCACGGCTCGGCGGGCCGGGCGGATGGGTGTCACGGGATGTCTCCAGGACGGGGTGGCGAGGGGGCAGGGCTTGTCGACGGTACGTCAGAACAACTGTTCAGGACGAGACCCTGGACCGGTTGCCCGTGGGGGCCGCACGACCACTCGCCGGTGGTGAAAGGGGACAGGCGACCGTGCGTGGGCCCCGTGACGGTCAGGCCCGACCCGGCCGTGACGGTGAGCGCCGAATGTGCCCCGCCGGGTGGCATCCTGACGGGATGCACAAGCCGACGGGCGCCGAGCACGGCGACGATCCCGTGACCGTGAACCGACCGGCGCCGCGCGGCGCCCCCCGGGGGTGACGTGTCCCGCCGGAACCGGGCCGCACCGCCCGCCCGTACCTGGTGGCAGGTCCTGCGGGCGGTGGCCCACGACGTGTGGGAACAGGGCCGGACCATCGAACTCCTCCAACGGTCGATGGCGTTCGCCGCGCTGTTCTTCGTGACGCTCGTTCCTCTGCTGATCGTCATCGCGGCCGCCTTCCCCTCGCGCGGCAGCGGGATCGCCGAGTGGATCACCGACGGCCTGGGCCTCACCGGGAAGGGCGCCACCGCCGTCACCCGGCTCTTCGTCTCCCGCGGCCAGGTGCTCAGCACCACCACCGGTTTCGGCCTGGCCGCGCTGGCCGTCTTCGGGGTCTCCCTGATGGCCGCCGTCCAGGGCGTCTACGAGCGCATCTGGCGGCTCGACCGCGGCCCGTGGCACGCGGTCTGGCGCCAGACCCTCGGCCTGGCCGGGCTGATCGGCTACATCGTGCTGGCGGCATGGAGCAGCACGCCGTGGCGTCATTCGACCTTCCAGCCCACCGCCCGCATCGCCGCGACGACCATCGGCGGCGTCCTGCTGTTCTGGTGGCTCCAGCACCTGCTCCTCGCCGGGCGCGTCCCTCCCCGGGACCTGCTCCCGGGAGCGGTTGCGACCGTGGCGGCGCTGACGGGCCTGCGTCTCTTCTCCCGGCTGGTCTTCTCGCCCCTGTTGGTGTCCAACGCGGTCTCGTACGGGACGGTCGGCACGGTGCTGGTCGTCCAGTCCTGGCTCATCGGCGTCGGCTACACCGTCTACGGCGGTGCGCTGGCCGGGCGAGGCGTGGTCCGGGCCCGCCGTGGGCCGTAGTACCGGCCGGGCCGGGGCCGCATCCGGCCGTCATGCCATCCGGAGGGTGCGCGCGAATTCGGCTCCATGTCCCGGGTGACGCGATCGTCCTATCCTGAGGAGGTGGAAGCACACCCGGCGGCCGTACACCGGTGGACGTTCCTGACCAACCACGCGCGCGTCCTGGTGCAGATCGCCCGCGACCCGGGCATCAGGGTGCGGGACATCGCGACACGCTGCCTGCTGACCGAGCGAGCGGTCCAGCGGATCATCGCCGACCTGGAGGCGGAGGGCTACCTCAGCCACCAGCGCGTCGGACGCTCCAACGTCTACCACGTCATCGACGGCAAACAGCTGCGTCACCCCGCGGACAGCGGCCCGACGCTGGCCGAACTGCTGGCCGTCCTGCTGCGCTGACCGCGTCCTCCCCGCGGGGCGGCGATCGTCCGGTTCGTTCCCGCACTCCTCGGATTCCGCGGACCACGTGTCCATCGCAGGAGGCCGGATGCACGTCTCGCGATTGACGAATCACCGTTCACGTATCGGTTGACGTGAGAAGGGATTCGGCAGACGCTGGAGGTGTCGTCCCGTGCCCCCCGGCAGGAGAAGCGCAACACCGCGCACCGCGCCGACCGGACCCTGGCGGTCATCGCGGCCGGTAACCGGGTCGAGCGCTGCCGGAAGCGCCTCCGGCCCCCTGCGCAACGGGCACGAGGACACCCCGTGAGGCCGAACGAGAAATGAAGGAATTCCGGGATTCCCGAATCGACGGCCGAAAACGGGGAAGGCGCAGTCCCCTCCGCGCCGGCGAAGGATCACATCGCAAGGGCGGAAGAACGGAGTTCGTCGTGATCTTCCTCGGAGTCATCCTCCTCGTCATCGGATTCGTCACCGGGATTTCCATCCTGTGGACCGTCGGCATCATCCTGCTCCTCATCGGCCTCGTCCTGATGGTCATGGGCGCGGTCGGCCACGAGGTCGGCGGCCGCCGGCACTACTGGTAGGCGCGGGCCGTCCGCTCTCCCGCCGCTCACCAGGACCGACCGGGGTCCGTCGGCGGAGGCTGCCGCGTCCACTCCACCGGTCGCGATCACGAAAGGAACCAGTCATGGGTATCGGCAAGAAGGCCGCCCACAAGGCCGAAGCGGTCAAGGGCAGTGTGAAGAAGACCGTCGGTCGCGCCACGGGCGACCGCAGCCTGGAGGCAGCGGGCCGCGGTGACCAGGCCAAGGGCAACCTCAAGCAGGCCGGCGAGAAGATCAAGGATGCGTTGAAGCACTGACCGCCCGGCCTCGCGGCCTCCCACGGATCCCCGGGACGCTGAGCCCGCCCGGCCCTGTACGGAGCCGGGGGAGGCGCCCGCGGATCCCCTCCGGGCCCGACTCCTGAACGGAGTTGGGCCCACAGGCGTGAATCGAGGGACGATCATGGTGAAGGTTCTGCTGATACTGCTGTGCCTGGTCCTGCCGGGTCTCGCGGTGCTCATCAAGGACGGCCCGAGCATCAAGGTGCTCTGGGCGTTCCTCCTGCAGCTGTGCGGTCACGTACCCGGCGTCGTCTACGGCATCTACCAGGTCGTCAAGGACTGAACCCGGCGAGATGGCCGGGCTGGGGGGGAATACCGGCGGCCTCGACCGGCGGAAGGGGTGAACAGCGCCTGCGGGACGCTTATGACAACAGCATTGACGTGTAACCACGCCGCCGGTTTCATGGCTCGCACTTCCCCCACCCCCACACCCCCCACGAGCTAGGCGGTGATCCGTTGGCATCGACGGTGAAGGACGAAACGGGCAGCGGCCCGAGAGCGGGCGCGGCCCACGGCGCCATGCACAAGTCCATCGGCCTGCTGGACGGCGCGGTCATCGCCGCCTCCAGCACGGCCGCCACCAGCAGCATCGGCATCGGCCTCGGCCTGATGGCGGGCGTCGTCGGCCTGCACCTGCCGGCGATCATGCTGCTGGCCTTCCTGCCGGTGCTCGCCATCGCGGGCGGCTACGGGCGGCTGAACGCGGTCGAACCGGACGCCGGCAGCAGCTACCGCTGGGTCGGCCGCACGCTCAACCCCTGGCTGGGCTTCCTCACCGGCTGGGTCAACACCGTCGGCACGGTGGTCTTCATGGCCTACACCACCACCGTCACCGGCTCGGCGGTCATCCAACTCCTCGACCAGGCGCACCTGCGCAGCATCGCCGGGCTGCGCCTGGACGCCGACTCGACCGTCCAGTGCACCCTGCTCGGCCTGGTCGTTCTGATCGGCGCCGCCCTGGTCGCCGTCCGCGGCCTCGACCTCGCCGCCCGGCTGCAGAAGGCGCTGCTGGTCTTCGAGTACGCGGTGCTGCTCGGCTTCTGCGGCTACGGGCTGTTCGCCGGGGACCAGCCGTTCTCCCTCCAGTGGTACAACCCCTTCGACCTGCCCTCCTTCGGCGCGGTGGCCCAGGGCATGGTGCTCGCGGTGTTCTGCTACTGGGGGTTCGAGTCCGTGTTCAGCGTCGGCGAGGAGGTCCGCGACCCGCGCGACGCCTCCCGGGGCGGCTTCCTCGCCCTGGTGGTGATGATGCTGCTCTTCCTGCTCGCCGGGACGGCCTTCCAACGGGTGCTCCCGCTCGACGAGTTGGCCGACAACGGCGCCCACGGACTGACCTACTTCGGCACCAGGCTCGCCCACCAGCCGCTCGCCGCCCTGCCGTTGATCGCGCTGACCTTCTCCGCCGTGGCCTCCCTGCAGTCCTCGGTGATCCCGACCGCGCGCGGGATGTACGCGATGGGGCGCGACGGCGTGCTCGGCCCGGTGTGGACCAGGCTGCACCCCCGGCACGCCACGCCCGCCGTCGGCACCCTGCTGGTCACCGGGTTCGCCGTCCTGCTCGCCCTCGCCTCGATCGCCATCCCCACCGTCAACGACCTGATATCCGCCGCCGTGAACGCGATCGGCATCATCGTCGCCCTCTACTACGCCCTCACCGCCGTCGCCTCCGCCGTCCGCTTCCGCGGCCTGCTGCGCACCGACCCGCTGCAGGGCCTGCGCGCCGTGGTCGGCCCGCTGCTCGGCGCGGCGGCCCTGCTCGCCGTCGGCGGCTACCTGGCCTGGACCTTCTACGACTCCACCGACCACTTCGAACTCTCCGCCGACAACGGCTGGTTCGAGCTGACCGTGGTGGTACTGATGATCGTCACCGGACTCCCGTCGGCGGCCTGGGCCCGCTGGCGGCGGCGCGCACCCTACTTCCTCGACCCGACCGCCTGACCCGGCGCTTGACCCCCCGCCGTACCGCACGAACGGAGCACCACCCATGACCGAGGCCGATCTGGTCTTCACCCACGGCCCCGTCCACACCGGCGACGCCGCCCGCACCCGGGTGAGCAGCCTGGCCGTGACCGGCGAGCGGATCACCGCCGTCGGGCACGACGAGGTCCGCGCACTGATCGGGCCGCGCACCGAGGTCGTGGACCTCACCGGCAAGCTGCTGCTGCCCGGGTTCCAGGACGCCCACGTCCACGCGGTGTACGGCGGAGTCGAGTTGGCCGCCTGCGACCTCACCGGCACGGTCGGCGTGCCCGAGTACCTGGAACGGATCCGCGGCTACGCCGAGGCCAACCCCGACCAGGAGTGGATCACCGGCAGCGGCTGGTCCCTGGAGAGCTTCGAAGGCGGCCTGCCCACCCGGCAGTTGCTCGACTCCGTCGTGCCCGACCGCCCGGTCTACCTGACCAACCGCGACCACCACGGCGCCTGGGCCAACACCCGCGCGCTGGAACTGGCCGGCCTCACCCGCGACACCCCCGACCCGGCCGACGGCCGGATCGAACGCGAAGCCGACGGCACCCCGGCCGGGACCCTCCAGGAGGGCGCCACCGGCCTGGTCGCCCACCTGGTGCCGGCGGCCACCGCCGCCCAGCGGCTGACCGGCCTGCTCCGGGCCCAACGGCTGCTGCACTCGCTCGGCATCACCGGCTGGCAGGACGCCCTGCTCGGGGTCTTCAACGGCCAGCCGGACCCGTCCGACGCCTACCTGGCCGCCGCCCGCTCCGGCGCGCTGACCGCCCGGGTCACCGGCGCGCTCTGGTGGGACCGTGCGCGCGGCACCGAGCAGATCCCCGAACTCGTCCGGCGACGGGCCGAGTTGAGCTACGGCCGGTTCCGGGCCGGGTCGGTGAAGATCATGCAGGACGGCATCGCGGAGAACTTCACCGCCGCGATGACCAGCCCCTACCTGGACGGCTGCGGCTGCGCCACCGCCAACTCGGGCCTCAGCTTCGTCGATCCGGCCGCCCTGTGCGGATACGTCACCGAACTCGACGCGCTCGACTTCCAGGTGCACTTCCACGCCCTCGGCGACCGGGCGGTCCGCGAGGCGCTGGACGCCGTCGAGGCCGCCCGGACGAAGAACGGCCGGCGCGCCACCCGGCACCACCTGGCCCACCTCCAGGTGGTCCACCCGGACGACCTGCCCCGCTTCGCCCGGCTCGGCGCCGTCGCCAACATCCAGCCGCTGTGGGCCGCCCACGAACCGCAGATGGACGAACTCACCATCCCCTTCCTCGGCCCCGAACGCGCCGCCTGGCAGTACCCCTTCGGCGGACTCCAGCGTGCGGGCGCCACCCTGGCGGCGGGCAGCGACTGGCCGGTGAGCAGCCCGGATCCGCTGGCCGGCCTGCACGTCGCCGTCAACCGGATGGAGCCCGGAGCCACCGACGGCCGGGTCTTCCTGCCCGAGCAGCGCCTCGACCTCTCCTCCGCGCTCGCCGCCTACACCGCCGGATCCGCCCACGTGAACGGCCACGACGACGCCAGCACCCTCGCGGCCGGGCACCTCGCCGACCTGGTCGTGCTCGACCGCGACATCCTCACCGGCCCCCCGGAGGAGATCGCCGACGCCCGGGTGCTGCGCACCTACGTGGGGGGTGAACTCGTCCACGCGGCGGACTGATCGCGGGCGGCCGGGCTCGGGGCGGGTCGGACCCGTCCCGAGCCCGTTGCCACCGTCGGGCCCGCCGCCCGGCGGCCCGGTTCAGCCTTTCTCAGCAGCAGCCAGCCGGGCCGCGGCCGCGTCGAGCAGCAGGTCGAGCGCGTACGGATAGCCGCTGCGCCGCATGTCGGTGGAGAGCAGGTGGGCGGTGGCGGCGATGTGGGGGTGGGTGGCGGCGTCGAGACGGCCGTAGGAGGCCTGCCAGACCTGGAGGTCGGCCGTCGCCGCCGCGGCGGGGAGGGCGAGCGCGGCGGCGTCCAGGGCGGCGAAGCCGAGGCTCTGGTCGACGAAGGAGTGGTAGATCGCGACGGCCTCCGGGTCGGGGAAGCCGGCGGTGCGCAGCACGCCGAGGATCGCCTCGACGGCGGCCGCCTCGTGGGTGCGGCCGGTGGTGCGGTGGGCGGCGAGCAGGGCGGCCTGGGGGTGGGCGAGGTAGGCGGTGTGGATCCGCAGGCCGATGGCCCGCAGGTCGGCGCGCCAGTCGCCGGTGGGCCGCCAGCCGGCCTGGGCGCGGCCGATGAGCTCGTCGGCGATGGCCAGCAGCAGGTCGTCGGTGCTGTGGAAGTAGCGGTAGACGGCGCTGGGGTCGGCGCCGAGCGCGGCGCCGAGCCGTCGCACGGTGAGCGCCTCGGCGCCGTGCTGCTCGATCAGGCGCAGCGCCGTGTCGATGATCAGCTCCCGGGAGAGCACGACGCCCTGTCGGGTGGGCCGCCGCCGACGGCGCTGGGGCTCGGGGACCACGCGTTCGCTCATGCCCCGCAGGTTATGTCAGCGACGTTGACGTAGAACAGGGCTGCGGGCGAACGTTGCTCCTGGGACTGCTGAGTCGGAATGAATCGTGGGCAGTTCTGTGCAAGCCGTGCCGAATTCCCGGGGCATTCGTAGTGCTGTTCGAGGGTCGGTCACCCTCCGTGGTCGAGCGACTTTGTCGATATGGTGCTTGTTCTGTGCCGAGGGCGCGTGGAGGTCTGCATCCCCGCTGGTGGGAGCGGTCGAGAGATGACTGTTCATCAGGCAAGTTGTGATGGATACGTCTGACAGGTCATCAAAGTTCCACGATCGGCCACCCGGTTGGGTGAATTCCCTTTAAGCTCACGTTAATCACAGCGGTTTCAGGCCACGCTGTGGGCTCCCTCACGAAGTCGGGCCGTTTGGGCTCTTTGGATGATGAGAGCAGGGATGAACACAACGAATCAACTGAAGGACGGCGCCGCGCGCGGCCCGGACCGGTCGCGGCCGGGCCGGCCCGGCCGTCGCATCGTGGGCCGCCTCGCGGCACTCGCCGTCGTCGTCGGCAGCAGCTCGCTGGCGGCGGTCCCGGCGGCGGTCTCGCAGACCGGCGACGGGACGGTCACGGTCCGGGTGATCCGGGCCGTGGACGACTCCGGCACGTGGACGCCGGCGCTGGAGCCGAACATGGCGGGCGTCAAGGTGACGCTCACCGACGACGCCGGTGTCTCGATCGACGGCACCACCGCGGCGGACGGCACGGTCACCCTGGCGCCCGCGACCGGCAAGGCCACCGGCGGCAAGTACCGCGTCCAGGTGGTGAATCCGAAGCCGGGCGTGCTCTTCCCGGCCTTCGCCTCGCGGCAGGGCCTGGACGGCGCGCCGAACCAGCTCAGCTCCAACGAGGAGTTCGTCGACCTCAGCGGGGGCAAGAACGTCTCCTACACCACGGGGCTCTGGAACCCGGCGGACTACTGCCAGAAGAACGCGCCGCTGGTGACCGCCTGCCAGACGCCGACCTACCAGGGCAAGTCCCAGCGCACGCTGGTCTCCTACCCGTACAACTCGCGTGGTCAGGAGGGCCCGGGCAAGGACGTCGTCGCGACGAACGTCGCCACCGACGCCGACACCGGCACGATCTTCGGCATCGCCTGGAACAAGGCCGACAAGCGGGTGTTCTCCGCGGCGACGGCCAAGCGCACCACCGACTACGGCCCGGCCGGCTCCGGCGGGATCTACGTCACCGACATGAGCGACCCCACCAAGCCGGGGAAGACGACCGTCTTCACCACCGTCCCGAACGCGGGCAGTACCGCGCACGGGCCGGGGACGGACGACGCCTTCCTCGACGTGCCCGGAAAGGAGAGCCTGGGCGGCGTCAAGATCACCGACGACGGCAAGGACCTGTTCGTCGTCAACCTGAACGACCGCAAGCTCTACCGCTACGACGCCACCGCGCCGACGGCCTCGGCCCCGAAGGCCGTCTACCCGATCCCCGACCCGGGCTGCCCGTCGGCTGCGGACTGGCGGCCGTACGGTCTCGGTCTGCAGGACGGCACCGGCTTCCTCGGCGGGGTCTGCTCCGGCGAGTCCACCGGCAAGCTCACGGACGTGCGCGCCCTGGTCCTGCCGTTCGACCTCGGCACCGGGGCGTTCGGCAAGGCGGTGCTGGACCAGCCGCTGGACTACCCGCGCCAGTCCACCGTCGGCTCGGGCCCGTGCGACGGTGCGGGCTGGTTCGCGTGGACCAGCACCTTCCCGGCCTCGCAGAACGGCAAGGTCTGCGGCAACTCCACCATCGCGTTCCCCGAGCCCGAGCTCGGCGAGATCCTGTTCGAGACCGACGGCTCGATGCTGCTGGCCTTCAAGGACCGCTTCGCCGACCGCGGACCGGGCGCCCCGGCGCCCAACTCGGCGACCGTCATGTCCGGCGGCGACCTCAACAAGGCCTGCCCGTCGAACGGCACGTACGTGATGGACGTCAACCTCGGCTGCGGCAAGACCGTCCGCGGCGCCCGGTTCTTCTCCACCGGCTGGGACGAGGTGGGGCACCACAACACGGTGTTCGCCGGCATCGCGCTCTCCAAGGTCGAGAGCACCGTCGCGGGCTCCGCCTTCGACCCGGACCACACCGCGGTCGGCTACGGCACCTCCTTCATGGAGCGCTCCAACGGCAGCCACGACCCGAAGTTCGGCCTGCGGCTGACCCCGGCGGGCACCGGCTCGCCGTTCGGCAAGGGCGCGGCCATGGGTGACCTGGAAGTGCTCTGCGACCAGGCGCCGCTGCAGATCGGCAACCGGGTCTGGTACGACCCCGAGCGCAAGGGCATCCAGAACCCGGGCCAGACCCCGGTCAAGGGCGCCACCGTCAACCTCTACGACGAGTCGGGCAAGGTCGTCGGCACCACGAAGACGACGGCGCGCGGCGAGTACTACTTCGACAACAGCGACGTCCCCGGAGGCCTCAAGCCGCACACCAAGTACACCATCCGGATCGACAACCCCGCCGACTACGCCAAGGGCGGCCCGCTGTACCACTGGGTGCCCACCGACCACGACGTCGGCGACAACCACTTCATCGACTCGAAGGGCATCGTCCCCGCCGGCGCCAAGTTCCCCGAACGGGCGCTGACCACCGGCGGACCGGGCGAGAACGACCACACCTTCGACTTCGGCTACCGCCAGCAGGAAGGCGCGCTGAAGCTGGTCAAGAACGACCAGGACGGAAAGCTGCTGGCCGGTGCCAAGTTCCAGCTCTGGCACGAGACCAACGGCACCGACGGCCTGCAGACCACCGGCACCAAGCCGGACACGCCCGTCGGTGACCCCTGCACCACCGGCAACGACGGCATCTGCCAGGGCACCGGCGTGCCCGGGACGTACTACTGGCAGGAGTTGAGCCCGCCCGACGGCTACTCGGCGCCCGACAACACGGTCTTCGGGCCGCTGGTGCTCACCGCCGACAACCTGGAGGACGGGGTCAGCGTCACCGCCGTCAACAAGCTGATCCCCACCCCGACGCCCACCATGTCGTCCACGCCGACCCCGACGTCGACGCCGACGACCCCGCCGAGCACGCCGGCCCCGCCGGCGCCCGCTCCCGGCGGCGAACTCCCGCACACCGGTGCCAGCAGCGGGCTGCCGCTGATCGCGACCGGCGCCGCGGTGCTGATCGCCCTCGGTGCGGGACTGTTCCTGGTGGTGCGCCGACGCCGGGGCCAGCACCGATAGCCGTACCGTCGGTCATCCCGTCCTGACGGTCATCCCGTCCTGACGGGGTGACGCCCCGGCCGGGGGGGGGGGGGGGGCGGGGGGGACCCCGGCGCCCCCGGGGGGGGGGCACCCGCCCCGCACACGGAGGCGGAAGGCCGCCCCCGCCCCCAC
>NZ_JBHVUS010000001.1:643468-676184 GCF_042884005.1 Kitasatospora sp. NPDC058162 | reverse complement strand
CCGCAGCACCTCCGCCCGTCGCCACCGCCCCGCACCCCGCCCCACCAGCCACGCCCCCCCCCCGAACCCCCCCCATCCCCCCCGCCCCCGGCCCCCCCCCCACCCCCGCCCGGTTCCCGTACCCCAGCCGCACCACCTGCCTGACCTGCACGACCCGCCCCACGTGAACGACGGATCGGAGAAGACCACCGCATGGCCCGGAAGACGAAGGCCGCCGCCCCGCCGCCCCGGCGCCGCCGGCCCCGCTGGCTGACGGCGCTGGTCGCGACCGCCGTGTGCGCCGCCGTCGCGGGCGGTGTCGTCGCGTACGAGACCGTCTCCGACCAGCCCACGGAGCGGCCGGTCACCAGCGACGAGGCCGCCCGGCTGGCGCTGTCCCGGCTGAACCTCTACCAGGCCAGCCCGGTGGGGGTGGTGCTCACCGCGGACGAGGGCGGGGGAGTGCGGATCCGGGTCGAGGGGGTCGTGGACTACCGCACCCACCGGGGCGTCGGCCGCTACCGGTCCACCGGCGCGAGCGGGCCGCTCGACCACGGGCTGGTGATCTGGGACACCGGCGGCCTCGGCCTCGCCCCCGAACCGGAGGGCGACCAGAGCCCGCCCTGGCAGCAGGCCGAACACGTCCCCCGCTCCGGCTGGTCGCCGCGCTCCTACACCGCCGACCCACTGGACGCCGGGCTCCAACTGCTCACCCAGGTCGGCGCCGACCGCCCCGACAACCCGGTGCTGCTCGCCCAGTCCGGCGCCCGCTGGCTCGGCCAGGACCGGATCGACGGCCGCGGCTACGACCGCTTCTCCGGCCCGCGCGCCCAGGGCGCCGCGCCGGACGGCAACCGCTCGCCGCTCACCTACTGGGTCGACGGCGACGGCTCGCTGCGCCGGGTCACCATGCGGATGGCCGGCCTGGGCACGCCGACCACCGTGGACTTCTCCGGCCGCAACGCCGACGCCAAGCTCCCCGAGGCGCCCTGGCTCACTGGCTGACGAATCGTCAAAAGTCGTGTCAGTAATGGCTGATGGCCATGCCAGCCGCTCGCCCCGAGAAGATGCAGCCGCCCAGGAAGGTGCCTTCAAGGGCGTTGTACCCGTGCACGCCCCCGCCGCCGAAGCCGGCCACCTCCCCGGCGGCGTACAGGCCGGGGACGGGCGCGCCGTCGGCACCGACCACCCGGGAGTCCAGGTCGGTCTGCAGGCCGCCGAGGGTCTTGCGGGACAGGATGTTGAGGCGCACCCCGATCAGCGGGCCGTGTGCCGGGTCGAGGATCCGGTGCGGCCTGGCGACCCGGGCGATCCGGTCGGTCAGCGACCGGCGGGCGTTGTAGATCGCCATCACCTGCACGTCCTTGCTGAACTCGTTGCCCAACTCCCGGTCCCGGGCGACGATCTGCCGCTCGATCCCGTCCAGGTCCAGTTTCGGGCCGCGGGCGATCCCGTTCATGGCCGCGACCAGTTCCGGGAGGGTCCGGGCGACGACGAAGTCCTCGCCGTGCTGCTTGAACCGCTCCACCGGGCCGGGCGCGCCCTTCGCCAGCCGGCTCCTGAGCGCGAACCCGAGGTCGCGGCCGGTCAGATCGGGGTTCTGTTCCGAGCCGGAGAGGGCGAACTCCTTCTCGATGATGGACTGGGTCAGGATGAACCACGAGTAGTCGTGGCCGGTGGCCAGGATCTGCTTCATCGCGCCGATCGAATCGGCCCCCGGCACCCCCGACATGCCGGTCAGCCGGTGCCCCTCGGCGTCGAACCACATCGAGGAGGGGCCGGGCAGGATCCGGATGGCGTGGTCCGGCCAGACCGGGTCCCAGTTGTGCACGCCCTCGGTGTAGGCCCACATCCGGTCCCGGTTGACCACCCGGCCGCCGGCCCGCTCGGTGATGGCCAGCATCCGGCCGTCGACGTGGGCGGGCACACCGGAGATCAGGTGCTCGGGGGCCGGGCCGACCCGCTCGGTGGGCCAGTTGGCGCGCATCAGCGCATGGTTGTGCCCGATGCCGCCGGAGGTCACCACGACCGCCGCCGCCCGCTCCTCGAACGGGCCGACCACCTCGCGCGAGGACTTGACCCCGCGCGCGGAGTCGTCCGGCGCCAGCACCGAGCCCCGGACGCCGACCACCGCACCGTCCTCGGTCAGCAGCTCGTCCACCTGGTGCCGGAAGGCGAACCGCACCAGCCCGGCGCGCTCCGCCCGCAGCACCGGGCGCAGGAACGCCTCCACCACGCCGGGCCCGGTGCCCCAGGTGATGTGGAAGCGCGGCACCGAGTTGCCGTGGCCGGTGGCCGAACCGGCACCCCGCTCCGCCCACCCCACCAGCGGCACCACCCGGTGGCCCAGCTCGCGCAGGTAAGCGCGCTTGCCGCCGGCCGCCCAGGCCAGGTACGCCTCGGCCCAGCGCCGCCCCCAGACGTCCTCGTCGTCCGGCCGGTCGAAGCCCGCCGAACCGAACCAGTCCTGCCGGGCCAGCTCCAGGGAGTCCTTGATCCCGACCCGCCGCTGCTCCGGACTGTCGACGAAGAACAGGCCGCCGAGCGACCAGAACGCCTGGCCGCCGATGTTCCGCCGGTTCTCCTGCTCGACGACCAGCACCCGCCGGCCGGCCTTCGCCAGCTCGTGCGTCGCCACCAGTCCGGCCAGGCCGGCCCCGACCACGATCACCTCAGGCTGGAACGGCATGCAGCTCTCCCTCGGGGGAATCCGCCGTCGCCCGGGCGCGACGGCTGCGCGGTTCCATGGTCACGGGCGGGCCGTGGGGACCGGCACTAGGCTTGTCAGGTGGTGATGAAGAAGACTGTGCCACCGGCACAAGGCGAACCGGTAGAGGGCGCGTCGACGGCAGGTGCTCCCGAGCATCCCGCCGACCGTCCGGCCACCGGCCGCCCCGCTACCGTGGCGCGGATCCTGGCGGACGAGCCCGGCATGGTCGACGCCTTCATGACCGCCATCGCCCGGGAAATCCCCGCCTACGCGAACCTCGACGCCCGCCAGCTCGAAGAGGTCCGCTCCCTGATCGTCTGGAGCCTTCGCCGAGTGCTCGAACTCTGGGCGGTGGACGGCGCGTTGAGCGCCGAGGACATCCGGATGTTCCGTGGTGTCGGCGCGGTCCGGGCCCGCGACGCCCGCCCGCTGGCGGCCGTGCTGCGCGCCTACCGGGTGGCCGCGCTGGCCTTCTTCGACCGGATCGGCGAACGCTTCGCCGACGCCGTCTCGGTGCGCGACCTCAGCGCACTGGCCCGGGTCTGGCTGACCGTGCTCGACCAGTCCTCGGAGGCGATCTTCGACGGTTACGAGTCCACCGGCCGCATCCTCAGCGAGGACCGCGAACGCTCCCTGCGCGGTCTCCTCACCGACCTGCTGCTCGGCCGGCAGAGCCACGCGGGCACCCTGCGCGCGCGGCTGCGCGAACTCGACGCCGAACTGCCCACCGCCTTCGACCTGTTGGTGGTCTCCCCGGCGGCCGGCGCGCCCGCCACGGTGGAGCGGGCCGCCACGGCGGAGCAAGCCGCCGCGATGGTGACCGCCGCCCTGGACGCCCGGGCCGCGGGCGAGGCCACCGACCTCGAACTCACCGCACTGCACACCGTCATGGACGGCGTCGGCGTCGCCCTGGTCAAGGCGGTCGATCCGGCCGCACTCGACCGCCTGGCCGCCGGGCACGGCCTCACCGGCGCCCTGCTCACCGGCGTCACTGCCACCACCGCCCCGCGCGACTACCGCCTGGCCGTCCACGGCGTCCGGCACGCCTCGCCCCTGGTGTGGACCGAACGCCGGATGCTCGACCGCGGGGACCTGGAGGTGGTCGCCCTGGTGACCGGACACCCGGACGCCGCCCCCGCCCGGGTCGCCGAGGCCGTGCTCGGCCACCTCGCCCAGGACGACGACACCCGGCGGACCCTCGACGCGGTGATCTACGCCGACGGCGCCGCCGGCGCGGCCGCCCGCCTGCACCTCCACCCCCAGACCGTCCGCTACCGCCTCCGCCGCCTCGCCGCCCTCACCGGCCGCGACCCGCGCACCCCGTGGAACCGCTTCGTCTTCCAGACCGCCCTGCTCGCGGGGGCCTGCTAGCGCTCGGGCCGAGCCGCTACCTCGACTGTCACAAGCCGGGGTAGCGGTCCCACCAGTGCGGATCGCGGGCCGGTACGTACTCGCTGCCGCCGGGGGAGTCGGTGAACTGCTGGAGCAGGTCGCGGGCCAAGGTGTCGAGCACCCAGGCGAGTTCGAGCCGGCTCAGCAGCTCGACCGGCAGCGCGTCGACGCCGTGCGCGGCACCGAGCAGCGCCCCGGCAGTAGAGGCCACCGAGTTGCCGTCCGGCGCGCCGGCCGCGAAGCGCAGGGCCGCGTCCACGGTGTCGCGGCCGGGGAAGCGGGAGACCACGTAGAGGGCGCCGAGCAGCGCCGAGGAGCCGGTCGCGTCCGGGGCGATCCAGGCGAGCTGCCCGTGGTCCGGGACGGCGCCGAGTGCCTTCAACAGCGCGAGGACCGTGTCCGGGCCCGCCGAGTGCGGCATCGGCAGGGAACGGACCAGCGCGTCGATCGGGTGGTCCTCGCCCGGGCCGGAGGCCGTCCACGCCCGGAAGGGATCGTCCGTGGCGAGGCAGTGGGACACGAGCCCGGCCCCGCCGAGCGCCGCGTCCTGCGCCTCCGGGGCGCCGTGGGTGAGCGCGGCCGTCTCGCGGATCAGCGTGTCGCACGCGTTCGGACCGAAGAGGCGGTGCAGCAGCCCGAAGGCCAGGCCCCGGGTGAGCGCGTGCGCCCCGCGACTGCCGTTGACCGGTTTCGTCGGGGTGCCCTGCCTCAGTCCGGTCAGCGCCGCGACGGTGGCCGGCGCCGAGCCCCGGCGCTCACGCAGCGCGGGCACCCGCGCGAGCCAGCCGCGGGGCCAATCGCTGTCGCTGCCGTGCGTCCAGCGCTCCGAGACCCGTTCCGGCTCGATGCCCTGGAGGTAGGCCCAGCGGCAGTACGCGTGCCAGATCACGGACGGCGGGTGGCAGATGCCCTTGTGGTCCAGCCGCACCGAGGCACGGATCGCGCCTTCGACGGTGAACGCCGCCAGCTGGGTGCTGACACCGACCCGCAGCGGCCCCTCGGCCGGCCACCGGCCCCGGACCACCCCCGCCGCGTCCCCCAACGCCGCCCCGAGCACCAGCCCCCGCACCCGCGCCTCGCTCACCGCCCCTTCCTGCACCGGCCCCCGCCCTTCCCCTCGCACCACCGGCCCTGTCCTGCCCTCACATCCCATCACAACCACGGAGCACGCCGACGGGCAGGAGCAACGAGGGCACCCGCGCACGGAGTTGCGGCGAAGGCGGCAGAATCGCTCCATGCGCATTCTGATCGTCACCGCCGGTTCGCGAGGAGACGTCGCGCCCTACACCGGGCTGGGGCGGCGACTGCTGGACGCGGGCCACCAAGTCGCCGTGGCCGCCCATCCGGCCTTCGCCGCACTCGTCGGCGGCTGCGGCCTGGAGCACCGGCCGGTGCCGGGGGACCCGCAGGGGCTGGTCGGGGAGCTCTCCCGGGCGGCGTCGCGCGAGGAGGCCCAGGCGGCGCTGCGGGCCTACACGGACGGGCTGGCCGACGGGGTGGCGGAGGTGGCGGCCGGCGGAGCCGACCTGCTGCTCACCGCTTTCGGCCCGGCGCCGCTCACTCGGACGGCCGGTGAGGCGCTCGGCGTCCCCGTCATCGGCACCTACCTCGCACCGTCGTTCGCCACCCGGGAGTTCCCGCTGCCCAACGCGCGGAACGCCGGCGACCTGGGACCGGAGGGCAACCTCGCGGCGGGCCGGGACGTGCTGGGGCGTGCGGACCGGCTCTTCGCGGGCGCCGTGACCCGGCTGCGCACCCGCCTCGGGCTGCCCGCCGACCCGCCCACGACACCGGCGCACCTCCGGCCGGTCTCTTCCACGGCTTCAGCCCCTCGGTGGTGCCGCGCCCCGCCGACTGGCCGTCCTGGGTCGAGGTGCCGGGCTACTGGTGGCCCGCGCGGCCGGACGGCTGGCAGCCCCCGGCCGAGCTGGTCGACTTCCTCCGGGCCGGCCCGCCCCCGGTGTTCCTCGGGTTCGGCAGCATGGCGGTGGGGGAGGGGGAACGGCTCAGTGAGCTGGTGGCCGCGGCGGTCGGGCGGGCCGGCGTACGCGCGGTGCTGCAGGCGGGCTGGGCCGAACTGAGCGGGTACGGCGACGACGTCCTGACCGTCGGCGACGTCCCGCACGACTGGCTGTTCCCCCGCACCGCCGCCGTCGTCCACCACGCCGGAGCCGGCACCACGGCGGCCGGACTGCGGGCCGGGGTGCCCGCCGTCGCCGTCCCCGTCATGGCCGACCAGCCGTTCTGGGCGGCCCGGCTGCACGGGCTGGGAGTCGCCCCCCGGCCCGTGCCGTTCCAGGACCTCACCGCCGAAGCCCTCGGCGCCGCGATCACCGCCTGCCTGACCGAACCGTCCCACCGCCGCCGCGCCACCGAACTCGCCCGCAGGCTCGCCGCAGAGGACGGCGCGGCCGCGGTCCTCGCCCACATCGGCTCGACGGCCGCCGGGTGAACCCGGCTGAACCCGGGGCGGCTGGGGGGAGCGACGACCGGACCGGTTCCTGGAGGAGTTACGTCCGCTTGACGCCGCAGTTCACCTGGTGATGTCGCCGTCCGGTAGGTCCTGGACGGTGACCTTCTCGCGCTGCTGCCCCAGGAGCTTGGCCACCGTGTCACCGATCCCCTTCGCGTCGCCCGTCGGTTCGGGCGGCGACCCCTCGGTGTACTGCTCGATGGCCTTCTCGAAGTACGAGGGGTTCCAGGCCCCGACGGCCCCGCTGACATCGACGGCCTTCACCGGCCGGTGGCCGACGGCCCGCTTGATGGCGGGGAGGATCTCGTCCGAGCGGAGCTTCCCCGGGACCTGGAACAGGCTCGCATGGCCGCCGACCTTGCCGCCGTCCCGCAGATAGACGGTGACGACCAGGCAACTGGTCACCGACGGGTAGGTGATGACCCCCTTCGGACCCACCTGGCCGACCTCGCCCTCAGTGACCACGACGCCGGTCGCGACCGCCGCCTGCTGCACCGGGCCCCGCGGACCGGCCTGCCCGACCTGCCCGGCCACGGCCACCGGGCCGGACCCGAGCTCCTCGGCCGCCGCCCGGTCGCCCCCGCCGACCGCACAGGCCGCCAGCACCAGCGCCGCCCCGACGACGAGACCGGCCCTCCTCATGCCCTGCTCGGACACCACCAACGTCATGACTCCACACTTCAGGAAACCGGTCTGCGTACACCCACGCACCCCACGCACACGCGTGGTGACAGGTGACAGGTGAGACATGCTCCCGAGCACGAACGATCCCGTCAACTCCGCGCCCTGTGACTGCTCGACGCCCGGCCCGCCGACGGGCGTCGCCCGCCCGTCGGTGAACTCCGGGGTCAACCGGTGTGCCGGGCGGCGGCCGGCAGTGGTTCGACCCCGACGATCCGGCGGATGCGGGTGGGCTCGATGAACACGGTGACCCGCCGCTCGCCGGGAATGCGCCAGCCGTACTCCTCGACGCCCAGGTACTTGTGGGCGAGGCGGTCCATCTGACGGTCGGCCTGCTCGCCGGTCACGAACTCGACGGCACGGCCGTGGATCTGGAGGCGGTCGTACGGATCGGCCAGGTCGGAGTTGGAGAGGCAGACGCGGGGCTCGTGGCGCAGGTTGCGCTCCTTGACCCGGCCGATGGAGGTGTTGAAGTACACCCGGTCACCCTCCAGCCCGAGCCACATCGGGGTGACGTGCGGGGCGCCGTCCACCCCGGTGGTCGCCACGAACCAGATCCGCGGCTCCGCCACCCGCGCCCGGAGGTCCTCCGTCCAGATGCCCACCGACCCGCCCCTTCGCCTCGTTCCCCGGCGGCCCCTGACCGGTGCCCGCCCACCTGATGCCGCCTCAGCGTAGCGATCCGGGCCCCAACGGACACGAGGACGGGATCTCCGGCGGTGGTGGAGCAGGAAGTCGACGGGCCCGACTTCCTGCTCCACCACCGTCTACTGGCTCCCGCCTACCGGTGGAGCCGGCCGACCCCGCCGGCGTGGCGGACGACGCGGTGGGTGGTGTGCGCCTCGGGACGGATGGTCTCGATCCCCTGGAAGAGGCAGCCGATGGGCATGGGGCCGCAGTCCTGCGGCTTGACGGGGTAGGTCGTGGTGCTGCCGCACAGCCCGACCGGGACCTTGGCGCGCCCGGTACCGAGGAAGCGGTGGCTGAGGCCGCCGACGGTCTGGAAGTCCCAGTCCTGGTAACGGACGTACACGTCGAGCACGCCCATCTTCTCTGCCGGGACGGTCCAGAGGATGTTCTGCTGCACGGTGACCTGGTCGGTCTTGGTGTCGGTCACGCTGCCCTCGAGGTTGAGCGCGGCCTTGAGCCCGGAGAAGGAGAGCTTGACTCCGCCGGTGGTCGACCAGGTGGCCGTCCTGGAGACGGCCTGCGTGAAGGTCAGGCTCACTCCGGGCGCTGCCGCTACCGAGCGGTAGGCACTCTGACCGTAGTCGCAGTACTCACGCCCGTGGACGGCGTTGACCACCTGGGCGGAGACCTTGTCGAAGAAGCCGTAGCCGGAGTCCCCGCTCTTGTGCCCGTGGCCGCCGGCGGCCACGGGGTGGGCCCGGTGGTGCGCGGGGGCCGCGCTCGCGGCCGTGGCGGTGGTGACCACGCCGACCAGGGCCAGCGGGAGCAGGGCCGCCGCGCGCCACCCGGCGAGTCGCCGGGAGCCGAACGCGGACGTGGAGTTGGACGCGTTGGTGCTCGTGTCGGTGCTCGTGCTCGTGGTGTGGGACACGGTGTGCCTCCTGGTTGTCGGAACCGCTTGAACACCACGTTGCGGGCCGGTCTGATTGTCCATCAACGGCCGACGGGCGAAGCCGCAGGTCGGTACCGGACAATGCGGTTGTCCGACGGGACAGGCGGGACAATGGAGGGATCGGACGTGGCGGGACGCCCGCAGAAGGACCCGGTCGGGGGGTCAGCGGCGATCAACGAACTCGTGCTGCTGCTGCGCGGCGTCACCAAGGGGGCGACCGTCCGCGAACTGGCCGAGCGCTACGAGCAGATGGGCGGAAAGACGACCTGGGCGGAGTACCGCAAGGGCACTCGGGTACCGCCCCGGCACGTGGTGCGGTACCTGATCGAGGACCGTGTGGGAGACGCGTTCACCCGTGCGCACCTGCTGGAGCAGGCCGAGGAGCTGTACGGGCGCATCGAGCGCGGGGAGGGACTTCAACTCCCGGACCCCCTACCGGCCGAACCGGTCGCGTCCGCCCTGGAAGCCGAGCCACCGGAGCAGCCCGCCGCCACTACCCCCGTCCCCACTACCCTCGCCGCCACTACCCCCGAAGCCGCGCGCCGCAGGCGCTGGGCGCTGGCCCTCGTGGCCACCGTCGTGGTCGTGGCCACGGTCGGCGCGTTCCTGGTCCACGTGGCCGGCCGCACGGCCGCCCCCGCAGCCGGTCCGGCGCCCGCTCCACCGGGCCGGCCTTCGGCGACCGCCACTCCGCCCACACAAGTCGGCACAGCCGACCGCCTCTACGCCGTGGCCCCCGACCACAGCGCCGTTCTGACCTGGAACGGCGGTACCACCTGGACGGTCGTCGGAGGCCGGGCCGGCACGCTCCGCACTGGCCGGGGCGAACTCCTCGCGACCGACCCGGACACCCACGCCGTCTTCCGCTACGAGGGCACCGCCGGCTCCTGGACCAACATCGGCACCCCCGGCGCGGACTTCGCCGTCGGCGACGGCTGCGTCTACGCCCTCGCCCCCGACGCCGGCACGGTGCTGCGCTGGGACGAGCACCCCGGTACGCCGTGGAGGCGGATCGGCGGCCCCGCCGGCCACCTGTACGCGAACGGCGGGGACCTCTTCGCCACCGGCCCCGGGGACACCGGCGGCCTGTTCCACTACAACGCCACCGACGACTCCTGGACCCACGTCAGCGGCCCCGCCGCGGCGTTCGCCGTCGGCGGTCACGCCCTCTACCGCCTGGCCTCCGACCGGGGGAGCGTGTGGCAGTGGAGCGGCAGCGGCGAGGCCTGGACCAGGATCGGCGGCCCCGCCACGGCGCTCTACGCGGGCGGTGCGGGACTGTTCGTCACAGACCCCGTCACCGGCCGGATCGTTCGCTACGGCGGGACACCCGATTCCTGGACCTCTGTCGGCGAGGCGGGCGCGGACCTCGCGGTCGGTGACCACGCCCTCTATCGTTTGGCCTCCGACCGGGGGAGCGTGTGGCAGTGGAGCGGCAGCGGCGAGGCCTGGACCAGGATCGGCGGCCCCGCCGCAGCCCTGGTCACCGCCGACTGACCGGAGCTCACCGACCCGCCCCGCCGGGGGCCGCTCCTCGACCCGGGCAGCCCGAGCGCAGCGGGCGACCACAAGGCTGCGACGGGCCGTCGGCGCCCGCAACTCCGTGCCTCCCGGTCCGGTGGAACTCCATCAGGACGGTCGTACAGCGGGTGCGGGCGGGGCTCGCGGCGCGCAGCGTCGGGACCATGGCCACGATCGTCGTCCTCTTCGAGTTGGAGCCCGACCAGGACCTCAGTGCCGAGGGCGCGGGTCCGGTCGTCTTCCTGGTCCATGCCGCCGGGGCCGACCCGGAGGCACCGGAGGACCCCCAGGCGTGGACGCTGTGCGGCCGGGACACCACCCCGATGGAGCACGCCCACTACGCCCCCACCCGTCCGGGTGAGCCGTGGTACCCGCCCGCCTACGCCGACCGCCGCTGCCGGGAGTGCGAGGGCGCCCTCCGCCGGGGCTGAGGCGTCATGGCCGGGTGGAGGTCCCCACTCCCCGGCGCTCGAACAGCCGGGGCGGGCACCTGCTGATCACCGACTCCCAGTCACCAATCCCCGGTCCGTGCGATCGGCCAGTGCGGGCCGTCGGGGCCGCCCTGCCAAGCCCATTGGGCGTCGGGGGTGACGGTGATGCCGTAGGCGAAGCGGTCCGGGCGGCCGAGCTCCTCCCAGCGGGACCAGGCGGCCGTCACCTCGTCACCGATGCGGCGCGGCCCGCCCTGGAACAGCACCACGGAGCCGTCACCGCGCGCGGTGTACGCGGCCCATGACCGATCGCCGTCGTGGACCCAGGCGTTGACGCCGTCCTCGTCCCGGTCGGTGAGCAGTATTGCGTCCGGTACGGCCACGCGCAGGGCGAAGCGCAGGTCCCAGTCGTTCTCCAGCGGGCTTAGGTCGCGTCGCAGCACCTGCTCCGTGTCGGGATCGGCGGTGCCGCGCACCGCGCCGTAGGCGGCGTGGCCGCCGGGTGCCGGGGCGGGGGCGGTGCGGTCGGCCATGAACTGTGCCAGGCCCTGCACCCAGCCGGTCGCGCTCCGGCCGTCCTCGGCGACGGTGAGGGCGACGTGCCCGAGCAGACCCCAGGGGTAGACGATCCGCCCGCCCGGCCGTACCGCCTCCACCCAGGCCCACGGCACGGCCTCGACCGCGTAGGTGGCGTGGATCCGGTCGACCGGGACGCCGCCGGGCACCCCGCCGCCGGTCGCGTTGCCGGTGGCGACCTCGACCGTGAGGCCGGCGGCGGCGAGGCGCTGCCGGGCGGACGCGGCCAGGTGCCCGTCCACCTCGCTGGAGACCACCCGTCCGGGACCGACTCGCCAGGCGGCCAGCGCCGCGGTCCACCCCCGCCCGGTGCCGATGTCCCACACCCGGTGGCCGGGCTCCAGACGGAGGCTGTCCAGCATGTCGGCCACGACGGACGGCGCGGACAGCGACGAGGACGGCAGGCCGTCGACCAGCTGGGTGACGGCCGCGTCATGGATGCCGCCGAACAGTTCGTCGACCCATGCCCGCTGGTCCGCCGTACGGTCGAGCGGTACGTAGGCGCGGCCGTCCCACCGCCACAGCCGCTCGGGCGCGAACCGGTCCCGCGGCACCGCCGCGAAGGCCTCCCGCACCCACGGCGCCCCGGCCGGCCACGCCCCGTCCCGCTCCATCACCGCGTCCAGGCACCTCCGGCGCCCCGCCAGGCCCCCGCCGCCCGTCATCGCGCCCTACCTCCGTCGTGTGCCGCTGCCCGGCGGCGGGGGCGGGACCTGCCCGTCCTTGTTGCCGGGCGGAGGCGTTCCCGTCCCGGGGTCCGGCGGCGGCTTCTCGTGCTTGCCCATGCGGTGCATCCCTTCGGTCGGGTACGGGACACGGTGAGCCACTCATCCTCGCCCACCCCGGCACCGGACGGCAGAGGGCGTACGGGGCGCCCGCAAGGCGCGCGGCACGGTGAACTCCCGCTCGGGGTGGCGCCCCCCACGCTGAGCGGGCCGTTGATCAGGTCGGCGGCGAACGTCACGCGCCGACCAGGGCGCGGGGGTCGAAGGGGTCGTCGGTCCAGCCGTGGGTGGAGAAGCCCCGGCCACCGGAGAGGTAGCGGGTGAGGGCGGCGTAGGAGGTCGGGAACATCGGCAGCGGCAGCGCCTCGGCGGGGGACCAGGTGACCGCCAGGTGCTTGTCCGGCTCGGCGTTCGTCAGCTCGCCGTGCCAGGCGGTCGCGAGGAACACCGAGAGCAGGAACGGCCCCTGGCCGTCCCAGCCGGCACGGACCTGGACCGTGTGGACCAGGCGCAGGCTGTCGGGGTCGGCGAACAGCCCGCTCTCCTCGCGGAGTTCGCGCGCGGCGGCCTCGTCCAGGCGCTCGCCGACCTCGACCTTGCCACCGGGGATCGTCCACGCCGGCGTCCTGCTCCAGCTGTCGGAGGCGTAGCGGATCGTCACCACGCGGCCCCGGGGCCGGTCGTGGACGATCACGGCCACGGCCTGGCGGAGGGTTTCCATGACGCTGTCTCCAAGAGGGTTGATCGGACGGGGGTTTCGAGCAGGTGAGTCAGGTGTTGTCCGGCTGAGTCGGGCGGGTTCGTTGGCGGGGGAGGCCGGTGCGTTCGTTCTGGAGGTCCCAGAGTTCCCTGAAGCGGCCGGTCTCGTCGGCGACGAGTTCGGCGAAGGTGCCCTCCTGGAGGACCTTGCCGTCCTCCAGGACCACGATCCGGTCGGCGACGGCCACGTTGGTGAGCCGGTGGGTGACCAGGACGACCGCGCGTTCCCGGGCGACGGCCCGCAGGTTCTGGAAGATCCGGTGCTCGGCGCGGGGGTCGAGGGCGGCGGTCGGTTCGTCCAGGACGAGCAGTCCGGCTTCGCGGTGGAACGCCCGGGCGATGGCCAGGCGCTGCCACTGGCCGCCGGACAGTTCCTCGCCGCCCAGCCACTCCACCGCCAGCAGGGTGGACAGGCCCCGGCGGAGCTTGGCGACGACGTCGGCCGCCCCGGAGGCGTCGGCGGCGCGCAGCACCGCGGCGTCGCCCTCGGGGGTGGGTTGGCCCAGGGTGATGTTCTCGCGGCAGGTCAGCGGCCAGCGCGCGTAGTCCTGCGGGACGACGGCGACCTGGCGCCACAGGGCGTGCTGGTCCAGGTCGCGGGTGTCGCGCCCGTCCCACCGCACCGATCCGGTGTCGGGCAGGTAGAGCCCGGCCAGGAGTTTGGAGAGGGTGGTCTTGCCGGATCCGTTCTCACCGACCAGGGCGAGGATCTCGCCCCGTTCGACGTGCAGGTCGACCCCGTCCAGGGCCTTGCGGTCGGACGCGGGGTAGGCGTAGCCGAGGTTCTCGACGGCGATCCGGCGCGGTGGCTCGGGGGTTCCGCTGCCGCGCTCGGGCCGGTGGCCGCCGGCGGTGTCGAGGAAGCTCGACCAGTCGTCCAGGTACATGCCGGTGCGGAAGAGGTCCGCGCCGTAGCCGACGATGCCGTGCAGGCTGGTGCCGACCGCGGTCAGGGCGAACACCGCCGCGCCGCCGCGCGGCAGGCTCATCCGGCCGGTGCTGACCAGCCACAGCATCGCCCCCCACACCACCGCGGTGCCCAGGCCGGAGGCGGCGGCCCCGATCACCGACACCCTGGCGCTCTGCCGCGCCGCCCGCCGCGAACTGGCGTCCAGCCGACGGCCGACCTGGTCGTACTTGGTGAGCAGGAACTCGCCCATGGTGTCGGAGCGGACCTGGTCGGCGTTGCGTTTGAGGTGGATGTACCAGCGCAGGTTCGCCATGACCCGGCGGTCGCCGATCGCGGCCCGGTTCGCCAGGAACTGCACCCGGGCGGCGTGCACCGACGCGATTCCCTGGGGCAGTGCCGCGAGCACCAGCAACGGCAGGAGGGCGGGGTGCAGCACGGTCAGCACGCCGGCCGCGCCGAGGAGCGAGGCGAGGGCGGCGAGCAGGTTCTGCGCCTCTCCGACGATGTCCACGCAGACCTCGGCGCCGCGGTCGGCGGCTTCCAGTTCGTCGTTGTAGCCGGCGTGGTCGTAGGCGGTCAGCTCGGCCGCCACGGTGGCGCGCAGGACGGCGGCCTCGGCCTCCCGGGAGATGCGCGGTGACAGGTGGATGGTGACGGTCCGGATCGTGATGCCCAGCAGGGAGCGGGCGCCGGCCGCTGCCGCGATCACCAGGATCGACGGGGCCGCGTGGGCGAGCTTGTCGTCGAGCCGGCCCGGACCGAACAGCGCCGAGATCGTACCGGTGGTCGCGAACAGGCCCGCCGCACCGAGTACGGCGGACACGGCCTGGCAGGTCAGGAGCAGCGCGACGGAGGCGCGGTCGATCCGCCAGCCGAGGCGGAAGGCGCGGACGACCAGCGCGGGCAGGCGGCGGGCCATCGCGCTGACGCTGATCGCCTCGATCGTCTCGATGCGGCGTCCGTCGGCGAGCCACCGCAGTTCCTCGTCGGTGTCGGCGGGCGTGGCCGACGCGGTCCCGGTGTTCATGCGCTCGCCTCCTCGCGCGACGTGCGCGACGTGCGCGACGTGCGCGGCGCGCGGGACGTACGGGACGTACGGGACCCGTGCGACGCGCGGGACACCGAGATCCGGGGGACAGGCGGGATGTGGGTCGTCGGGGTGGGAGGACAGGCCACAGGACCTCCAGACGCAGAGCGGTACGGGGGCGCGAGGAACCGCGGACCTGGCTTGCGGAAAGGCCCAAGTAGCCTTTTCCGAGGCCGAGTTGACGGAATTCCTCACGGCTGGATGACGCCCGATGATGGTGCTGTTCGATTTCGCTGTTCAAGCGGATTTCCTCCGGGCGAGCCCGGGGCGAAAGTGGACATTTCGAGCACCTGCCGGCGGCCTAGGGACGCCCTCCGGTCGGTCGCATGCGGGTGCGGCGAGAGCCGCGCAGCCCAGTGCGCAGGCGGCGAGAGCCTGTTCGAGTGCGGCCTCCCGGCCGGATCCGCCACGGCCGCGGGAGCCGTCGCGGGCGAGGAGACCCCGCCGGCTGCAGCCGTCGCCGGTTTCACCCGATCGGCTGGACAGCCGCACGATCAGGTTTCGGCCCTCGCCCCTCGCCCCTCGACCCCCGACCCTCGCCCCAAGACCGCGCCGGCGAATTGTCACCGGACTGCTACGGCCGTCCAACCGTGGAACCCCGTTCGATCCGGCTGACGTCATCGACCTCAGTGAACGTGCAGGTGCGGGTGCAGTCGGGGGAGTGATCGTTGATGGATTTCAAGGCGCGCATGGGGAACATGGGCAACCGTTCGCGGGCGGCGGTCGCCGCTGCGGTCGTCGTCGTGGCGGCGAGTGCCTGGGTGGTTCCCACAGTGACCACCTCGATCCCCGCCTCGCACCAGAACGCCGCACACGAGCGGGACACGACCGCCGACGACCACAGCGGCCAGGACGGTGCCCAGGGCAGCGGCGGCACCCAGCAGGGGCGCATACCGGAGGGCATAGCCCACGCCTCCGAGGCCGGCGGAAACGCCGTCAACATCACCATCGACGACGGCCCCGATCCGGTCTGGACCCCGAAGGTCCTCGACGTGCTCAAGCGGAACGGGGTGAAGGCGACGTTCTGCATGATCGGTCCGCAGGCCAAGGCCCACCCGGACCTGGTCAAGCAGGTCGTCGCGGCCGGCCACCGGCTCTGCGACCACACCGTGGACCACGACACCACCATGGACAAGAAGCCCGTCGCGTACCAGGAGAAGGAGATCCTGGACGCGAAGAAGATGATCGAACAGGCCGCGGGCAGCGGCGCCGAAGTGATGTACTACCGGGCCCCCGGCGGCTCGTTCACCCCCGACAGCCGGCGCATCGCCGCCGCCAACGGGATGCGCCCGCTCGGCTGGAACATCGACTCGAAGGACTTCGACAAGCCCGGCACGGCCGCCATCGTCGACACGGTCAAGAAGGAGATCGGCAACGGCCCGACCATCCTCTTCCACGACGGCGGCGGCGACCGCCAGCAGACCGTCGAGGCCCTCACCCAGGTCCTCACCTGGCTGAAGGCCCAGGGCCGCCCCACCGGATTCCCGGTCCAGACCACTCCGTGAGCCGCTCTCCGGGGGCAGAGGCTCGGCGGCCGACGGGGCTACCGGCCCCCACCAGCCCCCGACCGGAGGTCGCGCTTGAGCAGTTTGCCGCTCTGGTTGCGCGGCAGTTCGGGGACGAAGAGGACCTTCTTCGGCACCTTGAACGGCGCCAGCCGACTCCGGACGTGGGCGATCAGCTCCGCCTCGGTGGGGGTGGCGGCGTCGGGGCGGAGGACGACGAAGGCGGTGACCGCCTCGATCCACTTCTCGTCGGGTGTGCCGACCACCGCGACCTCCGCCACGGCGGCGTGGCTGTAGACGGCCTCCTCGACCTCCCGGGAGGCCACCAGCACGCCGCCGGTGTTGATGACGTCCTTGATCCGGTCGACCACCGTCAGGTAGCCCTCCTCGTCGGCGACGACCAGGTCCCCGGAGTGGAACCAGCCGCCCTTGAAGGCCTCGGCGGTCTGCTCGGGCGAGTCCCAGTAGCCGAGGCACAACTGCGGTGAGCGGTAGACGATTTCACCGGGGGTGCCGGGCGGCGCTTCGGTACCGTCCCGGTCGAGGATCCGGGCCTCCACGAACAGCACCGGGCGGCCGCAGGAGGCCGGTCGGTCGAGGTGCTCCTCGGGTCGCAGCACCGTGGCGAGCGGGCCGATCTCGGACTGGCCGAAGCAGTTGTAGAAGCCGACCTGCGGGTAGCGGGCGCGCAGCCGGTCGAGCACCGTCACCGGCATGATCGAGGCGCCGTACTGGGCCTTGCGCAGCGAGGACAGGTCGTGCCGGTCGAGGTCCGGGTGGTTGGCCAGCGGCACCCACACCGTCGGCGCCAGGAAGAGCGAGCCGATCCGGTCGGCCTCGATCCGCCGGAGCAGTTCGGGGATGTCGGGCGACTCCAGCAGCAGGACGGAGGCACCGACGGCGAGGTGGGGGAGCAGGAAGACGTGCAGGGCGGCCGAGTGGTAGAGCGGCATGCAGATCAGCGGCCGGTCGTCCGCGTGCAGGTCGAGGGCGTGGATGGCGGACAGGTAGGTGTGCACCAGGGCGCGGTGGGTCATCATCGCGCCCTTCGGCTGGGACGTGGTGCCGGAGGTGTAGAGCAGCTGGGCGAGCTCGGTGTCGGCCACCCCGGTGCCGGGTTCGGGTACGGGGCCGGCCGACGCGGCTGCCAGGAGCCCGGCCTCGTCGTCCCGCAGCGGAACCAGGTGTTCGACGGCCAGGCCGTCCCGCACCCGT
Source organism: Kitasatospora sp. NPDC058162 (assembly GCF_042884005.1). NCBI lineage: Bacteria > Bacillati > Actinomycetota > Actinomycetes > Kitasatosporales > Streptomycetaceae > Kitasatospora > Kitasatospora sp. NPDC058162. The sequence goes on along the minus strand of NZ_JBHVUS010000001.1, from coordinate 658,638 downwards.
TCGACCTCCGCGGCGAGCGCCGGATCGCTGAGCACCGCGCGGCTCCCGGACTGGCCGAGCAGGTATCGCAACTCCTCGCCGGTGAGGGCGTGGTTGACCGGCACGTGCACCAGCCCGGCCCGGGCGCAGGCGAGGAAGGCGATCGCGTACGCGTCGGAGTTGCGCCCGTACGCGGCGACCCGGTCGCCGGGGCGCAGGCCGAGCCCGAGCAGGTGCCCGGCGGCCCGGCTGACCGCCTCGTCGAGCTGCCGGTAGGTCCAGCTGCGGTCGGCGAAGGTGAGCGCGACGCGGTCGGGGGTCCGGCGGGCGCTCCGGCGCAGCAGCGCGTCGACGGTGCCCGCTCGGGGGTCGTCGGTGGCGGCTCGTGGGGCGTCGATCATGCTCACGGGTCTCGCTTTCGGGTGGCGCGGCGGCGGGGGCGGCTGGGCTCGGTCCGGGTGGCCGGAGCGGGCAGCAGCAGCCTGCCCGCTCCGGAGCGCCCGCACCAGGGGCCGGGCGTGCGGAACCGGCCGGGGCGGCGGGGGCCGGACTGTCCGTCCGGGGTGTCAACGGGGCGTGACCGGGTAGGCGCCCGAATGACCACCGATTCCAGGGACCCGGCACCCTGCCGGGCCGAAGCGGGCCGGGGAAACGGCCACCGTTCGTGTGCGACGCCCCGGCCTCGGAGGAGAATCGACGCCACCGGGAGGGAGTCCGACGAGGAGGCCGGCCATGAAGAGCCTTGAACGCCGTTACGCGGTGACCCTGCCCGGGTCGATCGGCGGACACGCCCCGCCGGCCGTCGTCGTGGTGCACGCCACCGAGGTGCTGGGGCCCGGCGGCGGGCCGGTCTGGACGAACCTCGAAGGCGACCTCCAAGTGGAGATCACCGGGGAGGTGGCCACCGTCCTGGCCGCCCCGGCCGGGACCGGGCCGCACCCCTGCCTGCACGCCGTACCACTGCCCGACCGCACCACGCGGAGGCGGTGACGCCCGCCGCCACCGGCCGCAGCGCCCGGCCGACGCAGGGTGACGGCGCCGACCCCCCGTCGCGGCAATGCCCCGAACTGCGATTTCCGCAAGACCCCGGACCGTGCCTCCGGGGGTGCCTCCGCGCCTGGCGAATTATGAAGGGACCTTTCTAAACTCCGGTTGCCGAAGCCGGAGAAGCCGGGTCCACGGCTCCCCGATGATCTCCAGAGAGCCCCGAGAACCTCATCCATGGCGCACCCTCTCACCCTGCTGCGGGCCGCGAAGGGGCTTTCCCACCCCGAGTACGCCCGTCTCGTCGCACAGGCCCACTCCGAGCTGGGCCTCGGTCAGATGGCCGCCCGGCGGGAGAAGGTCTCCCGGTGGGAATCGGGCCGCACCGTCCCGGAACACAGCGCCCAACTGGCGATGGCCCACCTGCACGGCGTCCCGGCCCGCGAGGTGTGCCGGCTCGGCTGGCCGCACTGGCTGCACCTGGTCACCAGCGACACCATCCTGCTCGATCAGCCCTGCACCGCTACGGGCGCCGAACTCGCCCTGCATAGCGCCCTCCATCTGCCGAAGGCGCCGCGCTCCCCGGCGCTGCTGCTCAAGGGGGCGGCGCTTGCGGTCCAACTCCGTTCCGCCATCGGCCAGATGACGGTCGGCGGCCGGACCCGGCGTTCGCGGCCGGACGGCTGCTCCTCCGTCGCTTCCGTCGCCTCCATCGCCGAGCAGTTGCGCTGGATCGAGGTCCGGGTCGCGGCCCTCGAGCGGCACGAGTACGGCACCACCGTCCCGGTGGCGGCGCTGTACCCCGCGGCCCACGCCGAGCACCGCCTGGTCGTCCGCCTGCTCGGCGTCGGCGGCCACGGCGCCCCGGCCTCCCGTCGGCTCTTCCGCCTCGCGGCCCGCACCGCGCTGCTCTGCTCCTGGCTGAGCAGCGCCCTCGGCGAGGAGACCCGGGCCGAACGCCACAACCTCACCGCCGTCAGGGCGGCCGCCGCGGCGGGAGAACCCGCGGTCGCGGCCGTGGCCATGACGCAACTCGCGCTGCGGCACATCATCGCCGGCGACCCGGCCGACGGACTGACGCTCGTCCGGGCCGCCCGCGCCGCCCACTCCCGGTCGGCGCCGGGCGCCGCGACGCTCCTGCACAACGTCGAGGCCCTCGCCCTCGCCGGGACGGGGAACGCCGTCGGCGCGGCGAGGGCGCTGGACCGCGCCGCCGAGAGCGTCGCCCTCGCCTCCTGCACGGGCACGGGCACGGGGACAGGGACGGACCCGGACGCGCCGCCGTACGACGCCGACGCCCACGAGCGCTCCGTCACCGTCGCCCGGGCCCAGGTCTCGCTCTTCCTGGACGCCCCGCACAAGGCGAGGTGGCAGTTCGAGAACCTCACGGACTCCCTGCTGGCACCACACGCCGCCGTGCCCTCACCCCACACCGGCGTATGGCTCCTCTATGTCGCGGACGCCCACCTGGCGCTCGGCGAGATCGGCCCGGCGGTCCGAACCGTCCACCAGGCCGTCGACGTCGCCGGAACGCTCCCACCCGGGCTTGCTCTGCGCTACCGGGAGCGGCTGGCCCGCCACGCCCACGAGCCGGCCGTCCGGCAGGTCCTCGAACGGCTCGACGATCCACTGTCCGGGCCGCCTTCCGGATCACCGACCGGACCACCTCCTCGACCACCTTCGGAGGCGACATGAGGCACGTCCACCCCCTCACCCGGTTACGGACGGGGAAGGGCCTGTCCGAACCCGAGTACGCGAAGCTCATCGCGCGGACCCACGCCGCCCTCGCCCTCGGGCAGTTGGCCGCCCGCCGGGAGAAGGTCGCCCACTGGGAGTCCGGACGCGCCGTCCCCGCGCACACCGTCCAGCTCGCCATCGCGCACATCCACGGCGTCCCTGCCCGCGAGGTCCACCGGCTCGGCTGGCCGCACTGGCTCCACCTGCCCGAGGGCGACGCCGCCCTGCTCGACCGGCCCTACACGGACCACGGCGCCGTGCTCGCCCTGCGCGCCGTCGCGCACCGCCCCGAACCGACCCGGCCGACGGTTCCGACCGTACCGCCGGACCGGCCGGAACTCGCCTTACGGGGGCGGGCGCTCGCCACCCAGCTGCGCGGGGCGCTCCGGCGGCTCGCCGAGACCAGGGCGACACCGCCCGGCACCCGACCGCCCGGCAACCGACCGACCGCCCGCGGACCTGCCGGGCCCGGCCCGGCGCAGACACACCTCCGGTGGATCGAGGCCCGCACCACGGCCCTCGAACTGCACGAGCCCGGCACGCTCGTGCCTCCTGCGGTCCTGTACGCCGCGGCGGACGCCGAGCACCGCTTCGTCGTCGACCACCTGGCCGCCGGTGCGGGCGGTGAACCCCCCTCGCCGCCGGACCTGTTCCCGCTCGCCGCCCGCACCGCCCTGCTCTGCACCTGGCTCAGCAGCGCCGTCGGCGAGGAGGCCAGGGCCGAGCGGCACAACCTGGTCGCGCTGCGCGCCGCCGTCGCGGCGGGCCACCGGACGGCGGTGGCCGCCGTCCTGGCGCAGCTGGCCACCCGTCACCTCCTCGCGGGTGACGCGGCCGACGCTCGGACGATCGTCCAGGCCGCCCGGCTCGCCGAGCCGTACCCCTCGCCCGCCGTCACCGTCGTGCTGAACACCAGGGACGCGCTGGCCCTCGCCCGGCTCGGGCGGTCCGGCGACGCGGAGCGGGCGCTCGGCCGCGCCTCCGACGCCCTGGCGTCCGCCGACGGCGGGCACCGGCCCGGATTCCCGTTCACCGTCGACGACCACCACCTGGCCGTCGCCCACGCCGACGCCTGGCTCCACGCGGCCCGGCCCCGCCGGGCGGAACCCCACCTCGCGGCCCTGCTGGAACGGCTGGACGGCGCCGAGCCCGCGCCCGCCCCACCGCTGGCCGGCCGGGTGCTCCTGTCCGCCGTCGACACCTACCTCGCCCTCGGCGAGGCCGCCCAGGCCGCCCGCGCCACGTACTGCGCCCTCGCCCTCACCGGCACCCTCCCCCCGGGGCTGGCCGTGCAGTACCACCGCCGGCTCGCCGCCCACCAGCACGAACCCCTCGTCCGCGACACCCTCGCCCGCCTGGGCCACGACGCCGGGTGAACGCCCGCGCCGGTGCCGACGGGACGCGACGGCGTCCCGGTCCGGTCGGCCCCGGTCGGCGGGTCCTGCAGCCGTCAGTCCACGGCGTGCGTGCTCTCGTGCGCCAGTCGATCCAGTTCCGCGCCGATCGCCTCCCGCAGCGTGGCATGCCGAGGGCCGAGGCTGAACTGCTCGTCCCGCCACCGTTCTTGCGGATACAGCCAGACCGGCCTGCCGACCAGGTCGGCGGCCTCCCACTCGTAGCGCGGCCACACGTGCGCGTGCAGGAAGCCGTCGGTGTTGCCGAGGATCTCCAGGTTCACCCGTCGGAAGGCCGGGTCGATCCGACGGCAGGCTCGTTCGACCGCTTCCCCCAGCCGGTCCATGTCGGCCAGGAAACGCGACCGCTTCGCCCGGGGAAGGTCCGACAGCCGCTGTGCGTCGGGCTCGTCGGTCAGGAGCACCGAGTATCCGGGGAGGAACTGGACGTCCCCGATCACGGCGAAACCCGCGCTGAGCCTTCGCAGTACCGTGGGATTGGCGCCCCGCAGCGCACTGCCGATCCGGTCCGTCCGCCAGCCTTCGGTCATGGCGCGAAGCTACACCCCGTCGTCGACCGCGGTCGGCCTCTGCCCGGTGCGGCAGCGTGCCGGTGGAGGGTTCCTCGGGGAAGGCTCGACGTCGGAGCCCGGTCGGTGGAGGTGGTCGGAGGGCGGCTCCCGCTCCGGCGGCTGTCGTTCGGGTGGCAACGGAACCGCTGGTCCGTCAATGATCCTTCATGCCAGGTGAGTTGGCGGGCGCGGAACGGAACGGACAGCGTCGTCGGAGCGGTGGCCCGGACGAGGGGCCGGAGGGCGGGCGCACGGGCCGGTGCCCACTGGACAGGGGGGACGAACTGTCGGAGGGTGCGACGGCCGCAGTGCCTTTCCCGACCAGACAGGAGCACGCGCGCCATGGACCGGATCACCCTCCCCGCCTTCCGGATGCCCTTCCCGCCGACCGGCGGCAACCCGCTCCAGGAGGAGGCGGGCTTACGGATGTGGGCCTGGGCCGAGGAGTTCGGCCTCTGTTCCGCGCCCGAGGTGCGCCGCCGGATGCGGCGCACCCAGGCCGAACTGTGGTGTGCCCTCACCGACCCCACCGCCGAGGTGGGGCCGCTCGCGCTGCGCTGCCAGTGGACGTTCTGGGCGTTCGTCGTCGACGACGCCTTCGACGACGACGGCTGCGGCCAGGACCTCGCCCGCAGCCGGGCGGCGATCGACGAACTGACGGGCATCCTGCACGGCGCCCGCCGTCCGACCAGCCCGGCCGCCCTCGCCCTGGCAGACCTGTGGCGGCGCACCCTGACCGGCCGGTCGGCCGTCTGGCACCGGACCTTCCGCGAGGACGTCACCGCCTGGCTGTGGACGTACTGGCGCGAGGCCGTGGAACGCGCGGCCGGCCACACGCCGCTCCCCGAGGACTACCTCACCCACCGCCGGAACTCCATCGGCATGGGGATGTTCCTGGACCTCTTCGAAACCCCGCCGGCCATCGACCTGCCCGACCACATGCGCCGCCTGCCCGCACTCGTCGCCCTGCGCAACGCCGTGGTCGACCACATCGCCCTCTACAACGACCTCTGCTCGGCCCGGAAGGAAGGCGCGGCCGGCTATTACCACAACGCCGTCTTCGTCCTGCGCCACCACCACGGCGGAACCACCCAGGACGCCGTCACCCGGGTCGACGCCCTCCGGGCCGCCTGCGTCGAACGCGCCGTCAGCGCCGAGCGGCAACTGCCCGCCCAACTCGCCGCCGCCGGCGCCACCCAGCCGATCCGGGCCGCCGTGCGGCGCTACGCCGAGCACCACCGCTCGCTGCTGCGCGGCGACTTCGAGTACCACGCCCGCGCGGAGCGCTACCGGCCGGACAGCGCGGCGACGCCCGCCGCGAGCGGACCGGGGCGGGGGACCGGGGTGGACGTCTTCACCCCCTGCTAGCGCGGCGCGGGGAGGGGCGGAGGGCGGGCCACGGCCCGATCGGACGCTCCCGGTGTCCTCGGCGTGTTGATCTTGTGGACAGTTCGAACACATGTCCCTATCCTTCTCGCGATCTCTGCGCGTGACCAGCACCGCAGGCGAGTCTGGTGGGGGACCGCAGTGACCATCCAAGCCGACCGTAATGCGCCGCGCCCGCGCGCCCTGGCCTACAGCGGGCCGGTGGCCGACCCCCGGGGGCTGGCGGTGGCCGCGCAGGTGTTGATCGGCGTTCAGGGCGCGGCGCAGCTGGCGGTGGCGGTGGCGGGCGGTACGAGGTCGGAGCTGTTCTCGCGGTACGTGCCGATCGCCGGGCCGCTGTTCATCGCGACCATCGTGGTGTTCCTGTGCTGGTTCCGCCGGTGCCGGTTGAACGCGGAGCACTTCGCGCCGGGCGCGCACAAGCACTCGGCGGGGGCGGCGGTCTGGGCGTGGTTCGTTCCGGGGCCGATGTGGTGGATCCCGCGTCGGGTCGCGCTGGACGTCTGGCGTGCGAATGCGCCGGCCGGTGGGGCGTGGCTGATCGACGCCTGGTGGGTGGCGTGGCTCGGGAAGAGCGTGGGCGCCGCGATCCTCATCGAGCTGGGGGCGGCCCGCCCGTACGCGTACTCGCCGCCGGACGCGACGGTCGGCGTGGTGGCCGCGGTGCTGGCGATCCTGGTGATCCGGCGGATCACGGCCCGCCAGCACGCCGCAGTGGGCGCCGAGATGGCCTCCCTGCCGTTCGCCCGGGCCGCGTCGCGCTGAGGGCCCGAGGCGCTCGGAACGCCGGTCCGCCGGTCAGCCGCCGGCCCGTCGGCCGGCGCGGTGGGTGGCGACCCGGACCCGGGTGGCGCAGCGGGGGGTGCAGTATCGCTGCGGGGTGCGGCGGCCGGTGTCGATGAAGTGGCGGCCGCAGCCCGGGGCGGCGCAGCGGCCCCAGGCGCAGGTGCCGCGTTCGCTGAGCCACAGGCCGAGGGCGAGGGCGGCGGTGGAGAGCAGCCAGTGGGTGAGGCCCGCGTCGGCGGGGGCCCGGGTGTGCAGGGACCAGGGGCGGCCGGGGAGCCGGACGAGGTGGGGGCGGGGCGGGTAGCGGTCGAGGAGGGTGTTGATCTCCTCGGCGGCCCGGTCGGGGTCCTCGGTGTCGAGGACGGCGATCACGGGGGCGGTGGCCTCGCGGAGCTCCCGGGCGTCGGCCTCGGTGAGGCGGAACGGCGGGCCGCCGTGCCGGTCGAGGAGCGCCTGGAGTTCGGCGGCGCCCGCTTCGGGGTCGGCGCGGACGGTGTTGGCGAGGTCGGCGAGGAAGTGGAGGCCGCGGGGGTTGTCGTCGCCGGGGGCCTCGGGCGTCGGGGCGGGGCTCCGGGGCATGGGGGCGGGTGTCCTCGTCTCCTCGGGGTGTCTGCTGCCACCATGGTAACGTCAAAATCAGGATGTAGGCGTTACGAAGGAGCGGCATGCGATTCCCGGCAACGACGTCCGTACTCATCGTCGGCGGAGGCCCCGTCGGCCTGACGCTCTCCCTCCTGTTGTCCGGGTACGGCGTGGACCACCTGCTCGTCGAGGCGCACCCCGACACCTCCCGGCACCCCAAGGCCCGTGGCGTGTCGGCGCGTTCGATGGAGGTCTTCCGGCGCTGCGGCCTGGAGCAGGACATCCGCCGGGCCGGACTGCCGCCCTCCCAGGTGTACTTCTACCGCGGCCGCACCCTGGTCGACCCGGACTTCGTCCGCACCGGGGTGGCGCCGCAGGACGGTGCCGAGCGGACCCCGTCCCCCGGGCTGGTCTGCTCCCAGGACGCGCTGGAGGCCGTCCTCGTCCGGCGGGCCCGTGAACTCGCCCCGGAGGCCGTCCGGTTCGCGACCCGGCTGGTGGCGTACACCGAGGACGGCGACGGCGTGCACGCCGTCCTGGAGGAGCGGGCCGGCGGCGAGCGGCACACCGTCCGCGCCGACCGGCTGATCGGCTGCGACGGCGCGTCGAGCACCGTCCGGGCGGCCGCCGGGATCGCCATGGACGGGCCGACCGGCCTCGGCCACTTCCTCAGCGTCCGCTTCGAGGCACCCCTCGGCGAGGTCGTCGCCGACCGGGCCAGCGCCTCCTACTTCCTCACCGAGCCCGGGCGGGGCGGCTTCCTCGCCGTCGACAACGACCGGCGCTGGATCTACCAGCACCCGTACGACCCCGGGCGCGAGTCCATCGCCACCCTCCAGGACGACCACCCGCGGCTCGCCCGGCTGATCCGCGAGGCGGCGGGCCTGCCGGAGCTGCCCGTCACCGTCCGCGACACCACCACCTGGCGGATGGACGCCCGACTCGCCGCCGCCTACCGCCGCTCCCGGGTCCTGCTCGCGGGCGACGCGGCCCACGTGACGCCCCCGACCGGCGGGCACGGCATGAACACCGGCATCGGCGACGCCGACAACCTCGCCTGGAAACTCGCCGCCGTCACCACCGGAGCGGCCGGCGAGGCCCTGCTCGACAGCTATGAGGCCGAACGCCGCCCGGTGGCCCGCCAGGTCATCGACCTCTCCCTCGCCAACTCCCGTGCCCGGACGAGCTACCGGATCGACGACGAACTGCTGCTCACCGCGGCCTACACCTCCACCGCCGTCCTGCCCGGCGCCACCGTCCTCCCCACCACCGCGGCACCCCGCCCACCGCTCGACCCGGACCGCGAACACCCCGACGGCGCCCCCGGAACCCGCCTCCCGCACCTGCCACTCACCCCCGGCTCCGCAGGCTCCACCCTCGACCTGGTCGGCCCGGGCTTCACCCTCTTCACCGCCGACGACTCCTGGCAACCGCACGCCGACACCGCCACCGCCGCCGGCCTCCCCGTCACCCTGCGCCCGCTCCCCGCCGCCCTGATGCGCCCGCTAGCCCTCCCCCCGACCGGCGCCGCCCTCGTCCGCCCCGACGGCCACATCGCCTGGCACGCCCCAAACCCGCCCGCCGACCACACCCAACTCCTCGACGTCCTACGCCAGATCCTCGCCCGCCCCTGAGCCCCCGCACCTCCGTCGGGAGCGGGCTACTTGCGGTGGCAGGGCTCGAGCCGCGCGCAGCGGCAGGGCCTCCCGGTGCTTTGCTCGGTCGCGATCGCGACCCCGAGCTGCCGGGAGGCCCCGCCGTGGTGCTCCTGGTACCGCCGGATCACCTGCTCAGGAGCCCTGTTCGATCAGTCGAGCCGCTGTGCGGGCAGCAGACGACATCTCGGCCCCCTGGGAGCGACGGAACGGTTCAGCAGGGGTAGAAGCCGCTCATGTCGTCGGCGAACCGCTTGAACGCGGCCCGCGTCCCCGTCCCGGCATCCCCGTCGATGCCGCCCGTGTAGCCCCAGCCGTAGGCCAGCATGCGCTGCAGCGCCTTGACGGTGTTGGGTCCGACGACTCCGTCGATCTGGTTGCTCGGGTAGTTCCAGTACGCGGCGAGCCAGCGCTGCATCGCCTTCCAACTGTTGGGGCCCAGCTGTCCGTCGATGGCGTCGTTGTAGTTCGCCGGGTCCTGCGTCAGGAAGCACTGGACGTTCATGGCCTGCTGGCTGCTCAGGCCGAGGTTGTTCACCGCGAGGACGGTGACGTTCTGGACGCTCGCCGCAGGCCTGACGGCCGACTGGGTCGCCGCGAAGCCCGCACTCGCGCCGGCCACGCCGCCGGCGGCGATGCCGACTGCGGCGGTGACACTGACGAGGGTCCTTGCCAAGGCGTTCGATCGCATTTGCGTGTACCTCTCCGATGTCCGGACGGTCGCTCCGGGATCCTGACGGGCGACCGCAGGGGCACTGCGCTCCCTGCTCCAACAGCATCGGCCGCGGCCATCGGCGACGTCGTCCTGTTTCAACCTGGCGTGAAGAACGACGTATCGGAAGAATCGGCACCCGCAGCGGCACACCGGACGGCGCGGGGGAGCACGCATGGTCTACCGGTTCCACTTCACCGGCGCCGACCTGGCACGCACCCGCGTCGCCGCGTCCGTTCCTCCGCTCGAGGAACTGAGCATCGCGCTGCGCGTCCTGCAGGACCGCAACCAGGCGCTGCGCTTCGGCACTTGGCGCCGAGAGGTCCGGGCCCGCCTGCCGCCCCAGGCGCGGATGGTGCTCGACCTGACGCCCCGGCACGGATGGGCGCCCGGCTTCCTGATCCCACAAGGAACCGGCAGCGTCCCCGAGTTGCTGGAGCAGATCGCCGCCACGCCGACCGCACGGGTGCGGGCATCCCTCGCCCGGATCGCCGAGCGGCAGCGGATGCCCGGCTGGGCCGCCCGGCTGAGCGACAGCCCGGAGGTGCTCCGGCAACTGGTCGACGCCCTCGGCCAGGTCCACGCGACCGTCCTGGCCCCGTACTGGCCCCAGATCACCACCCAGGTCGCGGCCGACCGGGCCGTACGGTCCCATGACCTTCTGCACGGCGGTGTCGAACGGCTGCTGAACGGGCTCTGCCCGCCGCGCATCCGGTGGCGGGCACCCGTACTCGAGGTCGACCTGGTGTCAGGACTGGAGGGCGAGGTCCACCTGGAGGGCCAGGGCCTGCTGCTCATACCGTCCGTGTTCTCCACCGAGGTACCCGTGGTGGATCCGGACGCCGAACCCCAACCCATCCTGACCTACCCCGCCCGCCGCGACGGGACGATCACCCCCTTGACCCTCACGACCACGACCGCCGCCGACGGCACACCCGCACCACTGGCCGCGCTGCTGGGCCGAACCCGCGCCGCCGTACTGCGCGTCATCGTGCAACGCCCCGGCTGCACGACCGGCGAGATCGCCACCGCCCTGGCCGTCGGCCCCTCCAGCGCCAGCCAGCACGCCACCGTGCTGCGCGAGGCCGGCCTGATCACCACACTCCGCCATCACAACACGGCCCTCCACACGCCCACCGCCGCCGGACTCGCCCTGCTGGGCCGCGGGTAGTCACGCGAGCAACGCGCGGCCTCGGGCTCGGTCTAGGCGGTCTCCGGGGGGCGCTGCTCATCCCCTCATCAGCCTCGTACGGCCGACGGCCGACGGCCGTACGAGGCGGGCGTTCGGATGACCGCGCCGTTGCCGGGGCGTGGCAATCGGCGTGTGCGGGACGGCGCTGGAACGCTACGGCAATGGCGATTCGCAAGTCCCGGCCCGTGCAGGGGCGTCTTCACGCCGCGGTCAAGGGCAGGACCGATACGGCCGGGGCCGGCGGACACCAGCCGAAACTCCAGGAAGTCCAAGGCTGCGGGTAGGTACCGGGGCTTCCGCAGTCAGGCCGTGGGACCGGACTCCGAGGCCCGACCGACACGGTAGATCCGGTCGCGGAGTTGGTTCTCGGCCCATTCCAGGCTGGCGCCCAGGTCGAACCAGACCTGATCCTTCCGGTCGTCCGGCTGGTCGAGGCTGACGGCGACCCAGGAGAACACGCCCTGAAGGATGTCCCGCCTCCGACCGGGGGCGGTCACGGACAGGGCGAACGGCACGGCGATGCCGGCTCGCGTGACGATCATGTGGTTGGAGTCGTCCGGCTGCGGGCGGCCTCCGGTGAGGTAGCGAGGAGTGTCGACGATCTTGAGCCATTCCAGGACCGCGTCCGATACCTGCTCGGTCAGAATCCCTGCGATGGATTCGCGTACTGCGGCGGCGGGTTGTTCTCCGAGCCAGTCCAGCCAGTGCTCGGACTCCGTGAGCTCGGTGAGGTCGTCCTTGGGCGGGCCGTAGTTCGGATTCTCCATGAACTCCCCGGTCAGCTTGCCGTCCTGACCCACCCGCCACATACCCCGGACGGCTTCGCCCGGAACATAGCCGTTGGGGTCGCCGATGAGATCGGCGTCGATCGCGGCGACCGACCCGCCGGGGTTCGCGGCCGCCTCCGCGACGAGCTCCGGCGGAGGCGACTGCAGGATGCGACGCCGCTCGGTCGATGTGTCCCCCATGAGTGCAACCCTTCGTCCGGTGTGCTGGTCGAGATCCGCCTCGTTCGACGGTGCGTCATGTTCCCATGGGCGTCGTCGGGCCGAAGCCCCAGGGGCCGGGCGGCGAAGGTCAAGGGTTGTCTGATCGAGCGTCAAGTCATATCGCGGGCAGAGCCGGTGTCCGGCCCGGGAATACCGTGGCGCGACGTGTACGCACCTCGCTAGACTCCGCCCGCCCGATCACATGTGTGGTCATTCCGTGAGCACGACCTGTCCAAGGTGGGGGGAACAGATGAACGTGCTGCCGATCGGCAGACGAGCACGACGGAAGCGAGGTCGAGGCGGGCGAGCAGCCGCCTCCGGAGCCCTGCTGCTGGCCGTCCTGGCCTCGATGGCGGGTCAGGCCGTACCCGCCCAGGCCGCACCGGGTCCGACCGCAGGGGCGGCGCCGACGGCCGCCGCTCCACAGGCGGACCCGAGCACAACCCCGACTCCGAGCACAGCCCCGACCGCGACCCCAACCCCTACCCCGACCCCAAGCGCGGCCGCCGCCACCGCCGCACCCACCGCCGCACCCACCGCCGCCACCGCCACCCCGACCGGCAAGGCCGCCCAAGCCCCGCAGGCCGACCCGGCCGCGCCCTGCCCGACGGCGCTGCAGCCCGGCACGGTGGCGAACTGCACCGTCGACCCGAGCGCGACCGCGGTCTTCACCCTCACCCTGCCGCAGCAGAAGGACCTGCTGCTCGCGCAGATCGTCCCCACCCAGGGATCGATCACCCCGACCCTGGTCGCGCCGGACGGCACCACCGTGACCTGTGACGACCCGGTCGGCCCGAGCTGGGGCGGCAACCAGGCCCTGCGCTGCGCCACCAACCAGCCGGGCACGTACACGCTGAAGGTCCGCACCTTCTCCAGTACGGCGACCGGCCTCGCCCTCTCGTACCTGCCGTTGCAGTCCACCACGGCCTGCCGGGCGGTGAGCGCCACCGACCTCGCCCTGGGGGCGCCGACCGTCTTCAGCGGCTCCCTGGCGCTCGGTTCGGCCGGTGACTGCTACCAGGTGAAGGACCTCGCCGCCGGCGACGTGCTCCGCACCGATGCCACCCAGCCCGGCGTCACCCCCGTCGTCTACGACGCCACGGGCGCCCAGGTCTGCGACAAGTGGACCTACCCGGACTGCAAGCTCACCGGCCCCGCGCCGTTCCGGATCACCATCCAGCGCTACAACGGCGCGGCCCAGGCGTACACCGTCTCCGCGGCACGGCTCTCCCACCCGGAGGGCTGCACCCTGGTCGAGCCCCAGGCCTTCGGCGTCTCCCCGGACCTGTCTGCCACCGCACGCTGCCGGACGCTGCGCGTCACGGACTCCGCGCGGTACGGCTTCGGCCCGGTCAAGAACGACGGCCCCGTCCCCGGCAAGCTGTTCGCGGCCGACGGCAGCCCGCAGGGGGGACTCTGCCCGCAGGGCGCCTGCGACCTGGCGCCGGGTGACTACACCTGGGCCGTCGACGCGTACACGGCCCCGGTCGGCGCGTTCGGCATGGCCTTCCACTCGGCCAAGGAGACCCGGGGCTGCGTCGCGACCAACGACGACGGCCTGACGGCCGGTCCGGCCACGGGCACCTTCGACGGCCCGGGCCAGCAGCTCTGCCTGTCCCTGCCGACCGTTTCCGGCAAGGGCGTCTACCTGCTCAACCGGCCGCCCGCCGACGGCGCGCCGGTCGCCGCCCAGGTCCTCGACGCCTCGGGTGCCAAGCAGTGCGAGATCAGCGGCGGCTCGTCCACCGTCTGCAAGCTCACCGGCACCGCCCCGTTCCGCGCGGTGCTGACCGGAACGCCGGCCAAGGCCTATGGTCTGGTGGTCCACCGGACCGAGGAGACCGACGGCTGCACCGCCTGGCCGCAGAGCGGCTTCGACGGCACCTGGGGCGTCGAGGTCCCGCTGACCGCAGCCGCACCGCAGGCCTGCCTGAGCCTGCCCGCGGACCAGCACTCCACCGTCGAGCTGATCGACTACACCAATGCCAAGAACCAGCTCAACGCCGAGGTGACGGTGGTCGACGCGGCCGGCACCCCGGTCTGCACGGCCCTCGCGTACGGGAACTCGGCCAAGACCTGCCGGCTGGCCGCCGACACCCCGTACACCGCGCTGCTGAACGGCTGGGGCGGGGCGGATGGCTACAAGCTCGTCCGGCACGACATCGCGCCGGGCGCGGACTGCCTGACCCCGGACTCCACCAAGGTCGGCGGTCCCGGCGCCGCCTTCGACCTGGCTTCGGCGCTGGACGCCCGCTGCGTCCAGGTCCCCGCCGAGAGCGGCGACAAGTACCTGATGGGCGTCCGGACCTCGGACGGCCCGTTCGGTACGAACGCACTGCTCAGCGTGGTCGACGGCGAGGGCAAGCCGCTCTGCACCCAGATGGGTACCGCCTGCCAGCTCACCGGTGCCGGCTCGTACACCGTGGTCGTGCTCGCCTCCGGGTACAAGGACAAGCCGATCCACACCACCGTGGACACCTGGAAGCTGCGCACCGCCGCGGGCTGGGCGCCCGAATGCGCGGCGAACCCGATCGCCGTCCAGGGCTTCCCCCAGCGCAGCGGGGTGCTCACCGACGACTCGGCCGCCTACTGCGCGGTGATCGACATGAAGGCCAACCAGTCCTTCAACGTGGTCGGCACCAGCAGCGCCACCGGGCCGAACGACATCCCGCGACTGCGCCTGCTCCGGGACTCCCACTGGACCGGCGACTACGGATACCAGTGCACCTCCTTCTACGGTGCCTTCGGGGGCCGGTGCCTGTCCGACTCGCAGGCCGAACAGGCCGTGCTGATCCTCAGCAGCGTCACGGCCGGCACGCCGGTCGAGTACAGCATGCAGGGTGTCTGCGACTCCGCCTGCCCGGTACCGCGGCCGCCGACGGCCCTGACCTCGGTCAGCCCGTCCACCGGCGCCGCCGGCACGCGGGTCCAGGCCGTGATCAAGGGCACGGGGCTCACCCTGGGCAGCCGGGCCAAGCTGGTGGGCAACGGTGCCTCCGGCTGGCGGATGCTGTCGACGCTCTCCGTGAACGCCGACGGCACCGCGCTCGACGTGCTGCTCGACACCAACGGACTGGCGCCGGGCAGCTACGGCATCGAACTGGACGGCGTCTACGGGGTCTCGCTCCCCGACGCCTTCACCGTCACCGCTGCCACGGCCCCGGTCAGGAGCCGGTTCGTCCCGATCGACGCGGCCCGTCTG
>NZ_JBHVUS010000001.1:564732-643369 GCF_042884005.1 Kitasatospora sp. NPDC058162 | reverse complement strand
GCTGGACACCCGGGACGGTACGGGTGCGCCTGCGCAGCGGGTCGGTCCGGGTGGTGTGGTCGGTCTTCAGGTGGCCGGGGTGAAGGGTGTTCCGGCGAGCGGTGTGACGGCGGTGGTCTTGAATGTGACGGCCGTTGACCCGACCGAGGCCGGTTACGTGACGGTGTACCCGGACGGGCGGTCGCTGCCGGGCACGTCGAACCTCAACTTCGACTCCGGGCGCACCGTGGCGAATCTGGTGACGGTGCCGGTGGTGAACGGGAAGGTCGACCTGCGCAACTCCGCGGGCACGGTCGACCTGGTCGCCGACGTCGCCGGCTATTACACCGCCGGGGCCGCCGGCTCCCTGCTGACGCCGGTCGCCCCGGCCCGTCTGCTGGACACCCGGGACGGTACGGGTGCGCCTGCGCAGCGGGTCGGTCCGGGTGGTGTGGTCGGTCTTCAGGTGGCCGGGGTGAAGGGTGTTCCGGCCGGTGGTGTGACGGCGGTGGTCTTGAATGTGACGGCCGTCGACCCGACCGAGGCCGGTTACGTGACGGTGTACCCGGACGGGCGGTCGCTGCCGGGCACGTCGAACCTCAACTTCGACCCCGGGCACACCGTGGCCAATCTGGTGACGGTGCCGGTGGTGAACGGGAAGGTCGACCTGCGCAACTCCGCGGGCACGGTCGACCTGGTCGCCGACGTCGTCGGCTACTACGGGGACTCCGGCTCGACCTTCGCCCCGACCACCCCGGTCCGGCTGCTGGACACCCGCACCGGTGTCGGCGCCCGCGCCGGGACGGTGGGCGCCGGAGGCGTCGTCAGCGTGCCGGTGACCGCGCTGGAGGGCGTGCCCGCCACCGGCGTGACCGCCGTGGTCCTGAACGTGACGGTCACCGGGCCGACGGCGGACAGCCGCCTGACCGCCCACCCGCACGGCACCGCCCGCCCGGACACGGCCAGCCTCACCTTCGAGGCCGGGCAGACCACGGCCGGCCAGGTCGTCGTCCCCGTGGTGGACGGCCGGGTGACGTTCTCCAACGACAGCGGCGACACCCACGTGATCGCCGACCTGAACGGCTACTTCACGGTCTGACCCCGCACCACCCCGCACCACTCCGAACGCCGCCGTGCCGCCCGATCCCCGGGCGGCACGGCGGTGCCGTTTCGGGTGGAGCGTTGCCGGGCTGTTGCATGGGGAGTGATGCGGCTCATGGTGGGGCGGGGTGGTTCGTGATCGGATGGTCGGATGGGTGACTTCGAGAAGGTCGGCGCGGTGCTGACGAGGCATGGGGTGGGCGCGGTGGCAGCGGTGGTGCTGCTCGCGGGGTGCGGGAGCCAGTCGGTCGGGGCGGCCGGGGCTCCGTCGGCTTCCGGCAGCGGCGGGCCGTGCGGGGTGGTGTCGGCCGCGCCGACGGGGGCGGTGAAGGACGGGGCGCGGATCACGGCGGTGGGTCCGGTGTGTGCGGAGTACGAGGTGACCAACGGGGGCGGGGAGGCGGCCGATGTGACGGTGGTGTTCAACCGGACGGGGGCGGCCGGGGGTGCGCTGGACAACGTGACCAGGACGGTGGCGGGGCTCGCGCCGGGGGCGACGGAGAAGGGCCGGGTCGAACTCGGCGGGAACGCCTCGGGGGTGAAGGTCGTCAAGGTGCGGAGCGTGCCGAGCGCCGAGGCCTCGCGGGTGGACGGGCCGTGCCCGGCGTCCGGGCTGCGGGTGAGCGCGGACGAGGGCGACGCGGCGATGGGGCTGCGGGTGGTCGGGCTGCACCTGGGCAACTGCGGGACGGCCCCGGTGACCGTCAACGGCTACCCGGAGCTGCAGCTGCTCGACCTGGAGCACAAGCCGGTCGACGGGGTGAGGTTCCTGCGCGGGGGCGCCGAGATCGCGAGCGGCACCGGGGCGGACGACCCGCCGCGGCGGCTGGTGCTGAAGCCGGGGGAGGGCGCCCGCTCCACGCTGGTGTGGCGCAACACCACCGAGGCGGGCGCCGGCGACGCGGTGGACGCCCCGTACGTACGGGTCCGGGCGCTGCCGGGCGCGGCGCCCGTGATGGTCGTCCCGGAGCTGGACCTGGGCACCACCGGGCGCCTCGGCGTCGGCGCCTGGGCCGCCGAGGCCGGGCAGCCGCCGGCGACCAGGCCGCCGGCGGGCTGACCAGGCGGTCGGCGGGATCAGCCGGTCGGCGCCAGGTCGATGATCACCTTGCCGGGGTGGTCCACCCGCTCCGCGGCGATGTCGGTGACCCGGCGCGGGAAGTCGTCCAGGCCGATCCGCAGCGAGGTCAGCTTCTCCAGCGGGAAGGCGAGCGGGTGTTCGGCGCGCAGCCGGAAGCCCTCCTCGTAGTCCTCCCGGTGGCACCCGTAGGCGCCCGCGATGCGCAGCGGCTTGCCGTGGTGGTCGACCGGCTCGATCAGTTCCCGGCGGCGGATGGTGTCGATGTCCGCCCGGCCGGGTGGGAAGCTGTCGCCCTTGCGGGTGCCGCCGTAGACGAACAGGACCGCGTCGTCGGCGGCCAGGTCCGCGGCGGTGTCCAGGAGTTCGGTGGTGGCGACGGTGGTCGCCACGATCACGACGTCGTACCGGCCCTGGTGCCGCGGCGCCTTCGCATCGGTCAGCGGGTGGATCTCGTCGTCGGCGAGGAGGCCCTGCTGCCGGGCGAAGGCGCGGCGGGCCTCGCCGCGGTTGAAGACGGCGGGCGAGGCGCCCAGGTGGCGGGCGTGGAGGGCGAAGGTGAGACCGGCGCAGCCGGCGCCGAGGACGGCGACGCGCCGGCCCCGGAGGTCGGCGAGGTCGGCGAGTTCGAGGAGCTTGCGGAGCGCGTGCACGATGCAGGCGAAGGGCTCGGGCATCCAGATGTCGTCCCGGATCCCGGCCTCGGGGACCCGCACCACGGCCTGGTCCAGCTGGGCCTCGGTGCCGTGGACGAGGACGTACTCGGCGAAGCCGGTGGTGCGGGTGGAGGTGATGTTGGGGTTGAGGGTGACGAGTTCGCCCTCCCGGAAGCCGGTCCGGGCGCCGGCGAAGGCGACGGTGCCGACGAGTTCGTGGCCGAAGAGCGGGCCGCGGTCCTCGGGGACGTCGCGCGAGCCGACGATCTCCTTGGCGTCGGCGCGGCAGATCCCCAGGTGGTCGGGCTTGATCAGAACGGTGTCGGCGCTGAGCGCGTGGTGGGGGAAGGGACGGGTACCGAGGCTCACCACGCCGTCCCGCAGCGTGGTCGTGACGTAGGTGGCGGGGAGGTTCGGCACTTCAGCTCCTCAGGTGGGTGCGGGCGCGTTCGAGGTCGAGGGTGAGGCGGTGGAGGTCGCTGTCGCGGTAGTCGTTCTCCAGGACCAGCGCCTCGGGCTCGAACCCGTGCGCGGTGAGGGCGGCGAGGGCCTCCCGGACCGGGCCGTCCCCGTCGCCGAGGAGGTCCCGCGCCACGACGCCGTCGGTGCCGTCCTTGAGGTGGACGTGGGGCGCGAGCCAGGGGTGGACGGCCTCGATCAGGGCGACCGCGTCGACCCCGGCGACCCGCGGGTTGTAGGTGTCCAGCAGCAGCCGGAAGCCGTCGGCGGCGACCTGCTCGACCAGGCGGCGGGCGCGCGGCGGGTCCAGGTCGTTCTCGTTGGCCAGCAGCAGTCCGCGGGCCCGGGCCTCCGCCGTCGCCCAGGCCAGGACGGTGGCCGTGCGGGCCAGCTCCGCGCGGTCGGTGACGGCGCTGCGGCGGAAGCTCGGGACGAAGGCCAGCGGTGCGCCGAGGGCGTGGGCGGTGTCCAGGACCCGGATCAGGACGTGCCGCACGCGCCGCGCGTCCTGACCGTCCGGCGGGGCGTGCAGGCCGATGTCGTTGAGGGTGTTGCCCGTCACGGCGAGCGGGCGCACCCCGTGGCGGGCGCAGGCCTCCAGGAGTCGGTCGACGGTGCCCGGGGCGTCGAGCCGGGGACCGCGGCCGGGGCCGCCGAGGTCGAGCTGGAGTCCGTCGGCGCCGGTTCGGCCGGCCAGTTCGACCGCGTCGAAGTGGTCCCCGGGCAGGCGCCAGCCGGCCAGCCCGAGGAGGGGGGCGGAGGTCACGAGCCCGCCCCGGCCCCTGCGCTGGTCGTCATGTCGGACCCCACGCCGGACCCAGCCCCCGACGGCACCGGGCGGCTCTGGGAGACCGGCAGCCGTTCGCCGACCGGGTACCAGGCGCCCTCGGCGTCCACCACCAGGTGGGCGCCGTGCAGTCCGGCCCCGGCCGTCGCCGCCAGTTCCCGGGCCAGTGGGGCGAAGCTGGCCGGTCGCATGTAGGCGGCGTAGTCGAAGCTGTCCGGGCGCCTGCGTCGGATCCCGGGGGTGTCCACCATGCCGGCCGGCAGGGCCTGGACGATGCGCAGGGCCTCGGTGCCGGGCAGCTCGGCGGTCTCCTCCTGGGCGACGGAGTCGAGCAGGGCGGAGGCGCCCGCCTTGGTGGCGGCGTAGCCGGAGCGGCCGGGCCCAGCGTTGTAGACGACCTCGGAGGAGACGCCGAGGAACATGCCGGGTCGGTCGGTGCGGCGCAGGGCCGGGATCGTCCAGGAGAGGGTCAGCCACAGGCCGTGCAGGTTGACGTCGAGTTGGCGGCGCCACTCGGCCTCGGTGCACTCGCGGAAGAGGGTCCGCCGGTCGCCGTAGTGGACCGCCGAGTAGCAGACGGCGTGCAGCGGTTCGGTGGCGGCCAGGGACAGGTGCTCGGCGACCCGGTCGGCGTCGGTGAGGTCGGTGGCCGCCCAGCGCAGCCGCTCGGACCCGGGGCCGGTCGGACGCGAGCGGCTGAGCACGGTGACGTCGAGCCCGGCCTCGGCCCAGGCGTCCGCGACGCCGCGGCCGATGCCGGTGGACCCGCCGACCACCAGGGCGCGGCGGCGGTTGCGGTCGGGGGCGGTCACTGGGCCTCCAGGGGTGTGGGCGGCGCCGGGGCGAAGCGCACCGCGAGTTTGACGAGCCGGCTCCCGGCGACGCTCCGCCCGCCGCCGGCCGAGAGGTCGGTCATGATCCGGGCGGCTTCCGGCGGCCCGACCACGTGGGTCACCAGGTCGCGGTAGGCCTCTGGGCGGCGGCACAACTCGGCTGCGGCTTCGGCGAGATGACGGTTGCCCACGCCGCGGTGGCCGGTCAGCCGGACGCGCCGGCCGTCGGCGGTGTCCGCCGTGGTGAAGGCGTGCGGGACGGGGTGCCCGGCGCAGTTGGCGGCCCGGACGGCGACCAGGTCGACGCCGGGCAGCCGGTCACTGGCGCCGCCGGGCGGGAGGCCGCCGAACAGGTCGACGGTCAGCTCGTCGGTCGGTTCGGTGGTGAGTCCGCCGGTCGGTCCGCCGGTCGGTTCGCCGGTCGGTCCGGGGGTGCCGAGCCGCAGGGCGGCGGCGAGCGCGTCCAGGGTGCCGTCGCGCGGGGTCGCGAGCAGGACGGCGACCGGTCCGGGGCCCACCGGGGGTGTCGCGTCGAGCGTCAACTCGACGCCGGGGAAGGCCCGTTGGCGGCTCCATGCCAGCCCGTCCGGGGTGTGGTGGACGAGCAGGACGCGGACGTCGGCGCCGAGTCGGCGGCGGGCGGCCCGGACGGCGAGCTGCCCGATCGTCCCGTCGCCGTACACCACCAGGGTGCGGGGGCGGCCGGCGGCCAGCACCGCGAGGGCGTACCGGACGGCGGCCAGCGGCTCGATCAGGGCGCCGAGCACCGGGTCGGGCTCCTGCGCCAGCGGTACCACCAGGCCGTCCCGGACGGCCGTCGCGGGGATCAGGGTGCGCTCCTGCAGCAGGCCGTCGACGTTGTGCCCGAGCAGGAAGGACGGGTCCGAGGCGTGGGTCGGGTTGACCACGACCGGGGTGCCCGGGCGGCGCAGGGCGGCGGGTACGCCCGGCCCGGCGGCGACCACCCGGGCGATGCCCTCGTGGCCGATCACCGGCGCCGGGTCGTCGCGCAGCCCGCGCAGCATCTGGATGTCCGTCCCGCACAGCCCGGCGACCTGGGTGGCGACCAGGAGTTCACCCGGCGCGGGCGCCTGGGTGGGGCGCAGCCGCAGCCGTACGCCGCCCGGCTCCCGGACCAGTGCCCGGTGGCCGGGGTTGCGCTCGGTCGTCGTCATGCCGGGACTCCGGCGCCGGCCGCGATCCCGGCTCCGGCGAGGCTGTCGGCCTCCCCGGGAGCGGTGACGGTGATCCGCCGCTCCAGCCAGTCGGGGGTGCGCTCGCTGGTCAGGTAGAGGCCCTCGCGGGTGAGGTGTCCCATCAGGGCGCGCCGGTAGTGGTGGCCGAGGCCGTGGACGACGCCGCCGGTCAGCACCACCTCGTCCAGCTCGGGGTCGAGGCAGAGCGCGGTGCGCAGGACCGCCGCGACGGGGGCGGTCGCGGCGTCGAGCAGCTCGACGGCGGGGTCGTCCTCGCGGCTCCGGCCGTCCTCGGTGCTGAGGCCGCTCCCGCCGTCCTGGCCGCCCCCGCCGTCCCGCTCGTCGAGGGCCTGGCGCAGCGCCGCCTCGAAGGCGGTGCCGCCGGCGGTGAGCCGGCCGAGCCGGGAGGCCGCCCAGCGGGTCGGCTCCCGCCGGGCGAGGGCCTCGGCCAGCCGCGCGATGCCGGGGCCGGAGGCGTAGGCGGCGAGGTGGCCGGTCCTGCCGCAGTCGCAGGCCAACTCGACGGGCTGCCCGGCCAGTTCGGCGTGGACCGGCAGGTGGCCGATCTCGCCCTGCAGTCCGCAGCCGTCGACCGGGATCCGGCGCTGCCGCTGGTCGATCACCCGGCAGGCGATGCCGGAGCTGATGGTGGCCAGCAGGACCTTGCGGTGGCGGCCGCGGTCGGTGGCCGCCGCGGCGTGCAGCAGGGCGGCGGTGACGTCGTTGACGATGTGCCACTGGACGTCCGACCTGCGAGCGGTCAGCGCCGCCCGCAGGTCGTACGGTTCGCTGTGCTCGCCCCAGAGCGGGGCGGAGGCGTAGACCAGGCCGGAGCGGTGGTCGAGCGCGGCACCCAAGGAGATGCCCACGATGGGGTCCGGGGTGTGCGGCACGCCCTCGCACAGCTCGCGGACCATCATGTCCTGGAGTTCGGCGACGGTGGCGGCGGGGAAGCGCTTGAAGCTGGGGGAGGGGCGCGAGGTGCGGGCCCCCAGCCCGCTCCGGCGCTGCCAGGTCGCCCGGCGGATGTGGGTCCCGCCGACGTCGAAGACGGTGATGGACTCCGGGGAGGGGCGCGGCGGGGCGGTGTTCGTCGGGCTGCCGCCCGTCGGACTGGCCTTCACCGGGACGGCGTTCACCGGGACGGCGTCCGGGCTCATACCGCCGCGCCCACGAGTTCGGCGCGCGCGCCCGCTGTCCAGGAGCCGATGAACTCCAGGGCCCGGCCGAGCTCGTCCGGGGTGAGGTCGTTGGCGAAGACGACGGAGCCGATGCCCCGGGTGAGCGGTACGCGTTGGAGGCCGTCGCGGTGCTTGACCGCGTCGGCGAGTGCTTCCTCCAGCAGTTCCCGGGTGAAGATCGGGTGGGCGACGGGGAGTCGGAAGCCCTGGAGGAGTCTGAGGGCCCGGTCGGTGTCGTGTCCGGAGAGGTGGCCGCGCAGGTGGGCGAGGGCGAGGCAGATCGCCATGTCGACGGCGACGGCCTCGCCGTGCAGCAGCGGCGGGTCGGCGCGCAGTTCCAGGGAGGGGCTGAAGGTGTGCCCGTAGTCGACGGAACGTTCCAAGACCTGTTCCCAGAGGTTGGGTTCGAGCTCGTCGAGCATCCCGGAGATGGCCCGGGAGAGCACCTCGCTGACCGCCGAGCCGCAGCCGCCCAGGGTCTCGGGGGTGATGTCGCCGACGGTCGCCTCCAGCAGGTCGAACAGGACGGCGTCCTTGACCAGCGCCATCTTGATCACCTCGGCGATGCCGTTGGCGACGTGCCGGGGGTCGATGGTGCGCAGGAAGTGCGGGTCGATCAGGGCGAGTTCGGGGGCGAAGTAGGCGCCCAGGCGGTTCTTGTGGTGGCCATGGTTGATCCCGGTCTTCACGCCGATGCCGGCGTCGATCTGGCCGATCAGCGTGGTGGGGACGCGGATGTACGGCAGGCCGCGGCGGTACATGCTGGCCGCGAAGCCGACGATGTCGAGGACGACGCCGCCGCCGACGGCGACGACCTTCTCGGCGCGGCGCAGGATGCCCATCCGCGACATGGCCTCGGTGACGAGGACGGCCTGTTCCAGGGACTTGGCGTCCTCGTCGCCCTGGACGACCTGCCAGGTCGCGTCGATCCGCCAGCGGTCGAAGTAGGTGGCGAACCGCTCGTGGTAGAGCGCGTCGACGGCGGAGTCGATCGCGAGCAGGCAGCGGAAGGGGCGGCCGTGGCCGCCGCCGACGGCGCGGGCGAGGGTGGGGTTGTCGAGGTCAAGAAGTCCGCGCACCATGCTGACGCTATAGGCGATCGGCTGTTCGGCCCGGATGTTCCAGTGCAGCCCGGGCGGCTTGGGGAGATCGGCGACCGGGTTGAGGCCGGTCGGGCGGGGCAGTGCGGTACCAGACATGACGAAACCTCCGTGAGCGTCCTCGAGCGGGGGAGTGGGCGGTGGGAGCGAGTCGACCGTCCGCCTGTCGGCCTCGAACGCTAGTACTTGATCCGCATACATCGCAATGTGACAGTAGTCACAATAGATGTATTCAGATGCATATTTCCTCTCCGTTACCTACCCTGGCCGCTTATTGCGGCGGTGTGAACCGGGCACGCGAAGGCCCCGGTCGCGGGTGGTGGTCCGCGGCCGGGGCCGGTTCGGGGAGGGCTCGGGGAGGGCTTCGGGAGGGCGGGCGCTCAGTCCATCGGCACCGCGGGCGCGTACCGCAGCCGGGCGACCAGCGAGGCCGTGGAGTCGTTCAGGGCGGCCGAGTCGAGGGCCTCGGCCAGGGATTTGCGCAGGGTCTGCTCGGCCGCCCCGGCCAGCCGTCGGCCGGCCTCGGTGACCTGGACGTCCACTCCGCGCTTGTCGTCCAGGGCGCTGCGCCGCACCACCCACTCGGCGTCCTCCAGGCGGGCGGCCATCCGGCTGACCGCGGGCTGGTTGGCGCCGAGCGCTTTGACCAGGTCCGACATCCGCAGCGTGCCGTCGCGCTGCTCGGTCAGCGAGAGCAGGAGCAGCAGTTCGTTCATGGAGACCCCGTGGCTGCGGGCCAGTCGCCGGCCCGTGGTCGCGTTGACCTGCTCCATCAGGCGGGTGAGCTGTCGCCAGATGGCGATCTCGTCCCGCGCGCTCCCCGGTCCCCAAGTCTCCATTGACATGGCCCCTCACTGAGTCCTTCGAAAGTCCTTCGAAAGCGTTCCGCTTGTCCAGCTGTCGACGTTGCCCAGCGTAACTCCTTGCGCCGGTTGACCACCCGGGCGCGTTCCTTCAATATCTATATGCAAACGAATGCATTGTCTCCCCTTCGGCGAGGCGGTGCCTCCCTACCCTGGCTCCCTACGAAAGGCTTGGGTCGCCATGCCACTGCCCCTCTTGGCGCTGATGCTCGGCGTGTTCTGCGTCGGCACCGCCGAGGTCGTCATCGCGGGGATCCTGCCCGAGATGTCCGCCGACCTGGACGTGACCGTCCCGACGGCCGGCCTGCTGGTCACCGGCTACGCGCTGGGGGTGACCATCGGGGGACCGATCATCACCCTGCTGACCACCAAGTGGTCCCGCAAGGGCCTGCTGCTCACCCTGATGGGCGTCTTCATCGTCGGCAACGTCATCGCCGTGCTCGCCCCCAACTACCCCACCCTGATGGGCGCGCGCATCTTCACCTCGCTCAGCCACGGCACCTTCGCCGCCGTCGCCTGGCACGTCGCCGCGCTGATGTCCCCGCCCGACAAGCAGGCCACCGCCATGGCCAAGATCGCGCTCGGCTTCAACTTCGCCAACGTGCTCGGCTCCCCGATCGGCACCTTCATCGGACAGCACTTCGGCTGGCGCGCGACCTTCGTCTACGTCACCGCCTTCGCCGTGCTGTGCCTGCTGCTCATCGTCAGGTTCGTGCCCGCCGCGCTGTCCACCGAGAGCGAGGACAGTGCCGGGGGGAGCCTCCCACTGCGCGAGCAGATGAAGGTGTTCCGCCGAGGAAGCCTCCAACTGTCCATGCTGATCACCGTGTTGGCGCAAGGGGCGGTCTTCACCACCTCCACCTACCTGGCGCCGCTGCTGCGCGACATCGGCCACTTCGCGCCCGCGATGGTCGGCATCCTGCTCATCGTCTTCGGCATCGGCTCCGTCCTGGGCAACATCCTGGGCGGCCGCGCCGCCGACGCCGACGTCATGCGCGGCGTGCTGCGCGCCCAGAGCGCCCTGCTCGTCGCCCTGTTGCTGTTCTGGCTCGCCGCGCCGCACCAGATCCCGGCCGTGATCGCGCTCTTCGTGTTCGGGGCCGCGGGCTTCTCCATCATCCCGGCACTCCAGGCGCGGATCCTCGCGGTGGCCGCCGCCGCGCCCGCCCTCGCCCTGTCGGCCAACGTGTCCGCGTTCAACCTGGGCAACGGGCTCGGCGCCTGGCTCGGTGGTGCGACCATCGACCTCGGCTACGACGTCCGGGCCGTCACCCTGACCGCCGCCCTCGCCATCGCGCTCGCCCTGGCGCTCTCGGTGCTGATGTGGGCCCGCGGCCGCCGCGAGCTGCCGGTGTCCGCCAGCGCCCCGGCGATCGAGCAGGCGGACGGCGTCGACGCCGCGCTCGCCCGGAAGGCCTGATCCGGAGGCCCGGTGCCCGCCGTCCGCTGCCCCCCGCGCCGCCCACCGCCCTCGGTGGGCGGCGCGGCGATGGTTTTCGGCCATGCCGAGGAGAGCGGAAATAGCCGTGGCGACATGACCGTTCGCGGTGGTGTGGATACGATCTTCAGTCGGCCTGCGGACCCCGGCTCCAACGTCCTGGACGAGCTGTCCGAGGTGCTCTTCGCCCCGCTGCCGCGCAGCGACCAGCGGGCCAAGGGCGCCCTCTACCTGCGCGGGCTGATCGCGGCGCAGGGCCGCAGGTCGATCCGGAACATCGCCGCGCAGGTCGGCGGCCCCGAACTCGCCCAGAGCCTGCACCACTTCATCGCCGCCTCCACCTGGGACTGGGAGCCGGTCGGCCGGGCGTTGCAGCGCCACGCCGACAACGAACTGCGCTTCACCGCCTGGGTGGTGCAGGCGCTGCCGGTCCCCAGGAGGGCGAGCCGGGCGATCGGGGTGTGGGGGGTGGCCAGCGAGGTCACCGTGCCGGTCAGGTGGCACCTGGTGCCCTCCGGTGAGACGGCGGCCGGGTGCGTCGCGGCGGCCGCCCGGGTGTGCGACCCCAGCACCATCGGGCCCCGCCCGGTCGTGCTGGACATCCCGGGGGCCGACCTGCGGCCGGTCTTCGACCGCTACGCCCGGGCGGGCGCGCCGCTGCTGTCCGCCGTGCCCGCCGGTCTGCCGGTGCTGGACCAGGGGACGGGCCGGGGCGGCCGCTCGCTGCCCGCCGCCCGGGTGCTGCAACTGCACCGGATGCACCGGCGGCCGGTGGAGTGGACGGACCCGGCGACGGGCGCGGTGCGCCGGAGCCTGGTCGGCGGAGTCCGGGTGGAGTGGGCCGGGCTGCCGCTGTTGCTGCTGGGGCAGTGGGACGCCGCGCAGGAGCAGCCGGTCCAGTGCTGGCTGACGAACCTGATGGCTACGCCGCTCGGGGTGCTGCTGCGGCTGACCAAGCTCCCGCAGCGGGTCGAGCAGGACCTCGCCGGTTCCGCCTCGCACGTCGGCGCCCTGGACGACTACGAGGGGCGCGGCGCCGACGGCTGGCACCGGCACATGACCCTGGCGGCGGCCGCGCACGTGGCCCAGGTGGTCGCCGCCGCGCGGGCCCGGGTCCGGCCGTGGACCCACTGCATGGTGTCCATGGAGCGGATGGGCCGGTCGTTCTGAGTGGGACGGGCGACGGGCACCGAGCCTCCCAGCAGTGCAAATCGGACATCGAACGGTTCAAACATCGAAGTTCCCCGCGTGTCACCTCCGCGTGAGGTTCTGACACAAGCGCCGTGACCGCATCGCCCGGTACGTCCCCCGGGAGCCATCATCGGACCATGCGAATTCTGGTTGCCGGCGGTGGTGTCAGCGGTCTGGCCACAGCGGTCGCGCTGGGGGCGCGGGGCCATCACGTCCTCGTCCTGGAGCAACGGCCGCTGCTCACCGACGGTGGCGCGGGCGTCCGGCTGGCGCCGCACGCCTTCCGGCTGCTGGACCTGCTCGGCGTCGGCGACGCCGTCCGTGAACGGTCCCTGGTGATCGACGAGTTCCGCGTCATGGACGGTGCGACCGGGGAGCCGGTCAGCTCGATCGCCCTGCCCGCCCGGCACGGCGGCGGCCGGGCGGCGCACGCGACGGCCCACCGGCTGGACGTGTACGAGCCCCTGCTGGAGGCCTGCTGGGAGCTGGACGCCGTCCAACTGCTGCCGGACAGCCGGGTGGTGGGCTACACCGAGCACGGGGAATCGGTGGTGGCCACGCTCGCCGACGGGCGCAGCGTGACCGGCGACGCGCTGGTCCTCTCGGACGCCGCCCGCTCGGTCGTCCGCCGTGACGCCCGGTGGGCCGGCCGCGCCCCGGGGTCGCGGCTCGCGGTCTACCACACCGTCATCCCCATGGAGTTGGTGGCCGACCACTGGCAGGACGGCGCGGCCACCTGCTGGCTGGGCGCGCAGTGGCACGTGGCGCACTACCCGCTGCCCGACTCCCGGTACCTCAGCCTCTCCGCCACCCGCCACCGCCACACCGGCGCCGACCTCGACGGCGCCCGGGTCGACCTGGAGCAGGTCCTCGAGGCCTTCCCGGAGATCGGCTACGCCGCCCGGAACGTGCTGACGATGGGCCGGAACTGGCGCGCCTGGACCGTCCCCGACCGGGCCTCCTGGGCGCGGCGGGCCCACGGCCGGGTCGCCCTGGTGGGGGAGGGCGCCGAGCCGTCCGGCCCGCTGGAGGCCTCGGGCCTGCACCAGGCGCTGGAGGACGCCGTCGGGCTGGGCGCCTGCTGGGACGCCTCCGAGGGCGACGCGCTCCGCTGGCTCGCCGACTTCGACGCCCGCCGCGCGGAGGAGGCGCCGGAGGTGCCGGCGGGCTGCGGCAACGGGCTCCGCTGACCGCCGCGGGCCGGTGCCGGTGCCGTTGCCGGCGGCCCGGTGCCGGGAGGGTGCCAACTCCCGTACCGGACCGCCGTTCCAGCGGTCAGCGGCGCCAGGCCGGGTCGGTGACGATGGCCTTCAACCGGTCCACGTCGAGCGCCGGATCGCCCGGGCGGTAGGTGTAGGCGTTCTCGCCGTTGCCCTCCGAGATCTGCACCCGGCTGCCGTCGGGGTAGTAGACGGCGGCCAGCCAGTGCAGGACCGGGGTGGTCGCGGTCTTCCCGTTGCCGAAGCGGTTGGTGACGACCACCGTCCCGTCCGGCCGCTTCTCCCGCAGCTCCAGCGGGGTGGTGGGGTTGTCGTCCATGGTCGCGAGTTGCTGGCGGCCGCGCGCGGACGGCGGGTCCGCGATGACCATCAGCAGGCTGGTGCGGCCCTCGAAGGTGACGCCGAGCGCGGCGTGCCCCGGGTCCTGGCTCCCGACCACGGCCCCGGCGGGCAGGAGGGGGACGAGCCTGGCGAGCAGGTCCGCGTTGGACGGCCCGGTGGCGGACGGCGCGGGTGTCGGGGTGCCGGTCGGCTTCGGGGCGCCGTCGGCCGGGGCGAGGGTGGCGAAGACCTGCTCCCAGGCGGGCGAGGTGACCAGGGCGGTCAGCTGGGCGTTGTCGGTGAGCGGCGGACTCGGCCGGTTCGCGGCGGCCGGCTGCCCGTTGAACTCGGTGAACGTGACCCGCCGTCCGTCCGGGGCGGCCCAGGTGACCCGCCATTCGCGGCCGTTCTCGGGGTGCTGGCTCCGCAGCTTGTCGATCACCAGTACGGAACCGTCCGGCCGGACCGTCCGCTCGCAGGAGTCCTGGGGCATCGAGAAGGGGTCCATGCAGACCGCGCCCGCGTCGGGCGCCAGGTTCGTCCGTTCCGCGCCGAACTCGAGGATGCTCGCCCCCGCGCCGTCGTCGAACAGCAGGGTGGCGCCCGTCCGGTGCGGGTCGATCTTCCCGATCGCACTGTCGGCGAAGTCCGTCACCGTGCCCTTCGGCAGCAGACCGGTGTACAGCGCGGTCAGTTCCTGCGCGGACATCGTGGGCCGGGCGGGGGTCGGCGGGCCGACCGGGCCGATCGCCCCGAAGGTGCCGCCGCGGACGGCCGCGAGGCCGCCGGCCCCGGCCAGCACCAGCACCGCGAGGCTGCTCGCCAGGACGGCCCGGCGGTTGCGCCGCCGACGGCGGCCGCGCTGCTCGGCCTGGGCGGCCAGGGTGTGCCGCACCGGCTCGGGGGCCAGCTCGGCGGCGCCGCGCAGGGCGCGGGCGAAGCCGTCGGTGAACGCGTCCGCGAACTCGTCGTCGTCACTGGGCATGGCGCAGCACCGCCTTCCGGGAGGGGGAACCGGGTTCGTTCGTTGCGTCGGGTCCGGTCGCGTCGAGTCCGTCCGTCTCCGGCGAGCCGCCGAGGACCGCGTCGATGTCCTCGCCCAGCACGGCGCGCAGCCGGACGAGCGCCCGGCGGGAGCGGGTGCGGACGGCGGTGCCGCTCAGCCGCAGCGCGGCGGCCGTCTCCTCGACGCTGCGGTCCTCCCAGAAGCGCAGCACCAGCACGGCGCGGTCCGGCGCGGGGAGTTCGGCGAGGGCGCGCAGCAGCGTCAGCCGCAGGGCCGGGTCCGGGTCGTCCACGCCGACCTCGGGGAACTCGTCGGTGACGCGTTCGGAGGCGCTGCGCTTGCGCCGGTAGGAGAGGAAGGTGTTGACCAGGACGGTCTGGGCGTAGCCGCTGGGATTGTCCAGCCGGGATATCTTCCGCCACTTGACGAAGACCCGGCCGAGGGCCTCCTGCACCAGGTCCTCGGCGAGGTGGGCGTCACCGCCGGTGAGCAGGAAGGCGGTTCGCAGCAGGTGCCGGGCGCGGGCGGCGACGAAGTCCGGGAACTCCGGCCAGGGTGGTTCGGGCGACGCGTCCGCACTCGATTCTTGATCCATACCTTGGTAACGCGGTGGGCCCGGCATCGTGTGACAGTCCGTTCGGCGGGGGACGTCAAGCGGACGTCAGGGGGCGTGAGGGATCCGTCAGGACGGTTCGTCAGAGCGGTCCGGGCTCACCCGGGGCAGGACGGCCGTGGCGAGGGCGAGCCACCCGGCGGCGAGCAGCCAGCCGCCGAGGACGTCCAGCGGCCAGTGCACCCCGAGGTAGATCCGGCTCAGGCCGACGGCCGCCGCGACCAGGACGGCACCCGCGGCGGCGCCCTTGGCGGCGGCCGGGCGGGCGCGGGCGACGGCCAGGGCGAGCAGCCCGGCGCAGACCGTGGAGGAGAAGGAGTGGCCCGAGGGGAAGGAGAAGCCGGACGCGCCGGTCGCCCAGTCGGCCTGCGGCGGGCGGGGCCGGCCGAAGACCTGCATCAGGCCGGAGCGGACCAGTTGACCGGCGATCAGCCACACCACCGGGGCGAGGAGCAGCAGCGCGGCCCGGCGGGCCGGGCACGGGGCGGGCAGGGACCGGACGGCGACGGCCCCGGCGGTCAGGGCGAGGAGGTCGGGCACCGGGCCGGAGCCGAGCGAGGTGATCACCACGGCCACCGCCCGGGCGGTGGACGGCCGGTGGGCGGCGCTCCAGGTGCCGGCGTCCTGCTCGAAGCCGTACGGGGCCCAGTCGTGGCCGGCGAGCAGGGCGGCCAGGGCCGCGAACAGCAGCACCGCGACGGCGGCTGCGGCTGCCCACCGGAGCGGCCGGGCGTGCGGTGGGTGGTCCATGGCGGCGGTCGCCCTTCCTCGGGGAACGGGGGCGCGGGCTCCCGCCCCGTGGTCGGGGACCATGGTGCCCGACGGCAGTGGGCCGGTGCGGTCAGCCGGTGCCCGTCGGACGGTACATGCCGATCGAGTCGTGGGTGGCGGTGTCCTGGAAGCCGAACCGCTCGTAGAGGAGGCGCGCGGGCCCGTCGGCGATCAGCGAGACGTAGGCCGTGGCGGGGGCCCGGCGGTCCAACTCCTCGGTGAGGGCGGCCATGATGCGCTTGCCGAGGCCCCGGCCCTGGTGCGCCGGGTGCACGCAGATGTCGACGATCTGGAACGCGGTGCCGCCGTCGCCGATGATCCGGCCCATGCCGATGGGCTCGCCCCCGTGGTGCAGGACCACGCCGTACCAGGTGTTGGGCAGGCCGAGCGCGACGTCCTCGGGGGCCCGGTCGGAGAGGCCCGCGTCGGTGCGCAGGCGGCGGAAGACCTCGACGGTGGGGACACCCGGACGCAGTTCGTAAGGGTCAGTCATGCTTGTCATATATTACATCGTACAGGCGGTGTGCGAGGGGCTCCGTCGAGTGGGGCGACCGGTGACCGACGCCCGGGCGGTTCGGTGCGCCCGGGCAGGGGCCGTCGGGCAAGGGGGGCCACGGTAGGAGCTGCCCGACGGAGAGGCACCCGGTCGCCGCCGCCGTGGCAGCGACCCGGGCCGGTCACCCGGACGGCTCCGGCCCTGTACCGGTCGCCCCCGGAGCACCCCTGAACCAGCGGGGGGGGGGAGGTGCCCGGAAGCCGGCCGGGGAGCCGCCGTACCATGTCCGACCTGTGGGTTTCGTCGGGGAGTGGAGGGGGCGGGGCGGGTGGCCAGGGTCGAGTGGGCGGGCGGACTGGGGCGGCTGGTGGGGGCGGCGGCCGAGTGGGGGGAGGCCGGCCGGCAGGCGGTGCTGCGCGGCGGGCGGTCCGCGGCGGGCGGGCGCTGGGCGCTGGCGGCCCTGGGCTCGGTGGCCCCGCCGCCGGTTCCGGCCGTCGAGCCGTGGAAGCTGTCGCTGGGCACCCTGATCGGCCGTCACCCCCGCACGCCGGCCGTGGCGCACAAGCTGCTCGGCCTGCTCGACGGCTACGGCGCCGTGCGCCTGGGGCCGGTGAAGGTCGGCTTCGACGGCGAGGAGGTCGAGTGGGACAAGGTCGTCGAGATCCGCACCCGCAACGCCTTCGAGGTGCTCACCACCAGTGCCCTGGAGCAGGACGTGGACCGGATCCGCGAGTTCCTCCCGCCGGTGCCCGGCCGCAAGTGGGCCGTCACCAAGGCGGGCGAGGCGCTGGCCACCGTCGTCCTCGCGGCCCTCGAACGCGGCTCGGTCGACCAGCGGCTGGATGAGCTGACCGTGCCGGCCCAGATCGTCCACCGCGGTCTGTTCGGCCGGACGCACACCCTGGACGCGGGCTGCTTCGCCGCCGCCACCCTGGTCATCGTCGGGCAGGCGGGGGAGAGCCTGATCGCGACCGCCCGGCGGCGGGGCATCCCGGTGCGGCCCGCCGAGGCCGCGGTGGAGGCCGACCGGACGGAGCACGTCGCGGTGCTGCGCGAGCGCACCGACGCCGTCGCCCGACTGCTGAGCCGGATCGAGCAGAGCGACCCCGAGCACCCGGAGCAGCCGGAGCCCCCGGCGGAGGTGTCCCTCAGCAAGGCCCCGCCCGCCGAGGCCCCGGAGCCCGGCCCGGCGGGATGATCCGGCCGACGGACGGCGTTCGGACGACGGTGGGGGAGGAGCCTGAGAGGGCGGACGTGACTGCAGTGACCGGAACCGTGTTCCGTGGTGAGGACCTGCCCGCGCGAGAACGCTTCGACTGCTGGCGGGAGTTGCTGGAACGGACCCGGGCCTGTGAGGCGACGAGCGCCCACGCGGACGACTTCCGGGCGGAGCTGCGCCGGGCCGAACTGGGGGAGGTGGTCCTGCTCGGGACGTCGTTCCCGTCGGTCCGGTTCCGGCGGACGGAGCGGATGGTGCGGCGGGCCGACGAGGGGGTCTACCACCTGTCGTTCCTCCAGGAGGGCACCATGGCGCTGACCCGTGGGTCCGGCCGGACGGAGACGCTCAGACCGGGCGACCTGCACCTGGTCGACAGCTCCCACCCGTACGACCTGCGGACCTTCGGCGGCCCGACCGCCGGGGGGACGGAACCACGGCTCTCCGGGGTGGGCATGGACTTCCCGGCCGCCCTGCTGCCGCTGCCGCCGCACCGGCTGCGCGACCTGCTCGGCCGCGCGTTCTCCGCCCGGGAGGGCTCGGCGGCCCTGTTGTCGCAGTTCCTGGTGGGGCTGGACCGGCAGGCCGTGACCCTGGGACCGGCCGAGGCGGCCCGGCTGGGGACGATCGCGGTCGACCTGGTCGCCTCCTGGGTCGCCCGGGAGCTGGACGCCGAGGCCGTCGTCCCCGACGACACCCGCCAACGCGCGCTCGTCGAGGCCGTCCGCGCCTTCGTCCGGCGCAACCTCCACGACCCGGACCTGGCCCCCGCGATGATCGCCGCCGCCCACCACGTCTCGGTCAGCCACCTCCACCGGGTCTTCACCCGGCACTCCGAGGACGGCACGACCCTCGCCGCCTGGATCCGCGCCCAACGCCTGGAGCGGGCCCGGCGCGATCTCGCCGACCCCGCCCAGCGCACCACCCCGGTGCACGCCGTCGCCACCCGCTGGGGCATCCCCCGCGCGGACGACTTCAGCCGCGCCTTCCGCGCCGCGTACGGGCTCTCGCCCCGCGAACACCGCCAGCGCGCTCTGATGGCGCTCCCGGAGGCGGGGTGAGCAGCCGGGGGCGGGCCGCACGCTGAGCGCGCCGGCCCGCCAGGAGTACTACTCGGCGCGTACCGGCCGCCGGGCCGCCCGGTGGCGGCCGGACGAGCCCTGGCCGTCCCGCTCGGTGCCGGCCCGGGAGTCGCCCGCGGTCCGGGAGCCGCCGGCGGCCTGGGAGGGGCGGCCGCGGCGACCGCGACCCGTCGGCGCGCCGCGGCGCGGCCGCTCGACCACGGGGTCGGGGACGGTGACGGCCACGCCGGTGGGCACCCGGGCCCCGGTGATCCGGACCAGCTCCTCGTCGCCGGAGGTGACCCTGGTGGTGACGGGCGTGATCCCGGCGGTGTTCATCATCCGGACCATCCCGCGGCGCTGGTTGGGCAGCACCAGCGTGACGACGGTGCCGGACTCCCCGGCCCGGGCCGTGCGCCCGCCCCGGTGCAGGTAGTCCTTGTGGTCGCTCGGCGGGTCCAGGTTGACGACGAGGTCGAGGCCGTCGATGTGGATGCCCCGGGCGGCGACGTTGGTCGCGATCAGCGCGGTCACCTGGCCGGCCCGGAACTGCTCCAGGGTCCGGGTGCGCTGCGGCTGGAGCTTGCCGCCGTGCAGGGCCGCGGCGCGCACCCCGTTCGCCAGCAGCTCCTCCACCAGGCGGTCCGCGCCGTGCTTGGTCTCGGTGAACATGATCACCCGGCCCTCGCGGGAGGCGATGTGGGCGATCGTGGCGCTCTTGTCGAAGTTCTGCACGTGCAGCACGTGGTGCTCCATGGTGCTGACCGCTCCCGCGGACGGGTCCACCGAATGGGTGACCGGGTCCTGGAGGAAGCGCCGCACCAGGCCCTCGACGCCGCGGTCCAGGGTGGCGGAGAACAGCATCGTCTGGCCGCCCCGGTCGACCTGCTCCAGGATCTCGGTGACCTGCGGCAGGAAGCCCATGTCGGCCATCTGGTCGGCCTCGTCGAGCACCGTGACGGCGACCTGGTCCAGGCTGCAGTCGCCGCGCAGGATCAGGTCCTTGAGCCGGCCCGGGGTGGCCACCACGATCTCCGCCCCGCGGTTCAGCATCCACGCCTGGCGGCTGAGCGACGTCCCGCCGACCACGGTCGCGGTCCGCAGCCGTACGGCGCGGGCGTAGGGGGCGAGGGCCTCGGTGACCTGCTGGGCGAGCTCGCGGGTGGGGACCAGCACCAGGGCCAGCGGGCAGCGCGGCTCGGCCCTGCGCCCGGCGGTGCGGGCGAGCGTGGCGAGGCCGTAGGCGAGGGTCTTGCCGGAGCCGGTACGGCCCCGGCCGAGGACGTCGCGGCCGACCAGCGAGTTCGGCAGCGTCGCGCCCTGGATCGGGAACGGCGTGGTGACGCCCTGGCGGGTCAGCACCGACAGCAGGGCCTCCGGCATGTCCAGCTCGGCGAAGGACTCGACCGGCGGCAGCGCCGGGGTGATGTTCTCCGGAAGCGCGAACTCGCCCCGGGCGCTGGAGCTTTGAGGCGTGCTCCGGCCGGCCGGGCGACGGCCCCGGTAGGGCCGGTCACCGGACCGGGAGCCGCCGCCGGAGCGGGAACCGCCGCCAGAGGTGGAACGGGAGCCGGAGGTGGAGCGGAAGTCTGCGTCTCGGTACGAGGAGCGACCGGAGCGGGTCATGCGGGAACCTTCCTCAGGGCGGCACGTCACGAGGAAGGCTCCGGTGACGCGGGGCGCCGGGGGAGACCGCAGGGAACGGGCCGGAAGTGTGACGGGCGGAGCGTGGACGGTCGGACCGTGCGGTACGTCGCCGCAGTCGGCGCCCACCGTGGAGGGTGGGCGCGAAGAACCTCGAAACCGTGGGCGCTCACGGCGGGGCACCGGCTCGGGGCACCGGTTCGGGCGCCGGTTCGGGGCACCGGCTCGGACGCGGCGCTGGGCGTCTCGCGGGGGAACGGCGGGCGGTGGCCCGACCGGGGACCCAGCCGGTGGCCCAGCGGGTGGCGGAGTCAGGGGGCACGAACGGCCCGGGAACGCGCAGGGGCGCGGTGCGCCGTGGTACGACGCCGAGGGGCCCGCACCGGGCATGTGCGCGGTGCGGGCCCCTCACCACCAGGCGAGTGCCGTGGCGGGTGAACTACAGCGGGCGAATGTTCTCGGCCTGCGGGCCCTTCTGGCCCTGCGTCACGTCGAACTCGACCTTCTGGCCCTCAAGCAGCTCACGGAAGCCATTGGCGTTGATGTTCGAGTAGTGGGCGAAGACGTCGGGGCCGCCACCCTCCTGCTCGATGAAGCCGAAGCCCTTCTCCGAGTTGAACCACTTCACAGTGCCATTAGCCATTAAAAAATCTCCTTCAAGGGACTGTCCGAAGCACGCACGGTGCGGGCCTCGAGTCACCGCATGAAGTGCCCACCGGGGAAGAGCCGGGGAACAAAAAATGCGCCTGCAACATCAGCAGGCGCACACAAAGTTCATGGGAACCACTACTGCAACTAAGTCGACTGTAGCAGGCCGCCGCCCGTTATGGAGGGTCCTTCCGCCCGCGGGTTCGCGCCGGGCGCCCGGGCGGGCGGCCCTCCCCGCCTGGGAGGGCCGTGAACGCGCTTGGCGCGCCGGGGACTTGGGCGCGGGAGCGGGCCGTGGCGGCGGCGGTGCGCCCGCCCGGGGCCGAGATTTTTCGGATCGGTGTCGAAATCGTTGCGTCGAAAAGTGCCGTACCCGTGCTGCCCGGCGCATACTGAATGAAATGACAAATTTTTCAGCAGGTCGCCGCCCCCTGCCCACCAGCCCTTTCAAGCCCCGGACGGAGTCGCCGCGCAAGCACTTCGCCGTCGGGGACCGGGTCACTCATGACGGGTTCGGCCTCGGCCGGGTCATCGGCGTCGAGGGTGACGGAGACATCGCGGTGCTCGTCGACTTCGGATCGCGGCAGGAGCGCATCCCCCAGCCGTACACGGCGATGTTCAGGCTCTGACCTCGGCGAGCCCCGCCCCCGACGACAGGCCCCAGGGTCAGTCAGACGTCGCGGGCGGTGCTGCCGGGCTTCTCCAGGTTCCAGGTGATGATCCGTCGCGGGTGGACGCGGACGATGTCCTTGCTGAACCGGTCGGGTGCCACCGGCGGCACGTCGACGGTCAGCACCTCGGCCCGGCCCCTGATCTCGATGCCGCGCCCCCAGCCGCCCGTGACCGGGTCGTCGGCCGGGGCCATGTCGTCCACCAGCACGGACACCTCGGGACGGGCTTTCGCGTTGCGGTACTTCCGGCTGCGCGCCATGGCGGGCCCGCCGATGTCGATGGTGCCGTCCTCGTTGAGCCGGAAGCCCACCGGGCGGACCTGCGGGCTGCCGTCGGGGCCGGTGGTGGCCAGGCGGGCCAGCAGTTGGCCGGAGAGGTACGCGCGCTCCGTCGTGGTGAAGATCATGCGCCGACCCTAGGAGCTCGAGTCGGCTTGAGGTCAAGGCCCGTTTCGGGCACTCCGCCGTCGGGGCCCCCGGTTCCGGGCCGGCCTCGGCCCGGTCGTAGCCTGGGCCCGCAAGCCGGAAACTCAACTTCCAGGGGGGAAGAATGCGTTGGCGTTCCCTGATGGCCGCGTCCCTGCTCGCCGCGGTCACCGCGACGGGCCTGGCCGGGCCCGCCGCGAGCGCGGCCGAACCGGGGGCGGCGGTCGCCGCGGCCGACCGTGAGATCAGCTTCACCGCGGACGGCACCACCGCCTACGGCACCCTGCACGTCCCCGCCCACCGGGCCGGGCAGCGACTGCCCGCCGCCCTGCTGCTGCCCGGCAGCGGCCCGACCGACCGCAACGGCGACGAGCCGCCCGCGCTCACCCCGGGCACCCTGGCGGCGGTCGCCGACACCCTGGGGTCGGACGGCGTGATGACGCTGCGCTTCGACAAGTACTTCACCGGTCGGACCGGGGCCGGCGCCTACCAGGGCGACCCGGGCCGGCTCGACCTGCCCGCCTTCACCCGCCAGGCGGCCGCGGCCTACGAAACGCTGCGGGAGCAGCCGGAGGCCGACCGGCACGCGCTGCTGGTGGTCGGCCACAGCGAGGGCGGGCTGCAGGCCCTGCTGGTCGCCCGTACCGTCCGGCCCGCGCCGGCCGGTCTGGCGCTGCTGGCCCCGCAGGACGAGCGGCTGCTGGACCTGCTGACCGCCCAGCTCGGCGACCAGCTCGACCAGGGGGTCGCGGCCGGGCAGTTCACCGAGGAGGTGGCGCGGGCCAACAAGGCGGGCGTGGCCGCGGCCGTCGCCGACTTCCGGGCGGGCCGGCCCGCCGACACCGGCGCCCTGCTGCCGCCGCTGGCCGGGCTGCTGAACGCGCTGTTCGGCCCGAACAACGCCCGCTTCGTCCGCAGCGACGACGCCGTCTACCCGCCGGACGCCGCCCGGGCGGTGCACCCCGGCACCCGGGTCACCGTCACCTGCGGCACCGCCGACGCCAACGTGCCCTGCGCGACCGTGCCGCCGCTGCTCGGCGCGCTCGCCCGGGCGCACACCACGGGCCCCGGCCTGCGCACCCTGGACGGGGTGGACCACTTCCTGCACCCGGCCGGCACGCCGGTGAACGACCACGCCCTCGCCCCGGCGGTGGAGACGGCGCTGCACGAGTTCGCCCGCCCCTGGAAGCGGTAGGGCGGTCGGTTCAGCGGGCTCAGTGCGGCCGGCTCGCCGCCAGCAGCTCGTGCAGCAGCGGCAGCAGCTCCTCGGGGTCGGCCGCCGCGAGTTCGCTGAACGCCCCGCTGGAGCGGGCCAGGATCACCCCGGCGAAGGCGGCCGCGGCCAGCTCGGCCCGCAGCTGCGGGCGGTCCACCCGCTCGGCGGTGAAGCGCTCGTGCAGCGGGTGGACCATCCGCTGGTAGAGGTAGCTGCGGGAGGCCTGCTGCACCTCGGTGTTGTCCCCGGGCATCACCGCGGCCTGGAAGGACGGCCCGGGGCCGCGCTGGGTGAGCCGGACCAGCAGGGTGCGCAGCCGCTCCTTCTCCAGGAGGTCGGCCGGGGCCTCGTCGCCGAGTTCGAGCCGGACGGTGGCCAGGTAGAGCTGGGTCTTGCCGCCGAAGTACCGGGCGATCAACGCCGGGTCCACCCCGGCCCGTTCGCCGATCTCCCGGGTGGTGGTGCGGTCGTAGCCGCGTTCGGCGAAGAGTTCCAGGGCCGCCCGCACCAGCAGTTCGCGGCTGCGGGCGGCGTCCCGGCGCCGGGGCGGTGCGGGCTCCGTACGGCCTTCGGTGCCTTCGGCCCGGTCGGACCCGCCGGACGGCGCGGTCACCGGTCGGCCCCCGCCCGCAGCACGGGTACCTCGCTCTCGCCGGCCACGGCGTCGGCGATGCTCTCTTCCACCATCAGCTCCTCGTCCACTCGCACGCCGTTCCGGGCGGCGGCCGCCGCACTGAGCCGCGGCAGGACGATCGTAGCCAGACCGATCACCACCCACACCGCGCAGCCGATCAGCGCGGCGTCCCGGTAGCCGCTGTCGGCGGGCAGCAGCTGCCCGGGTGCGGTGTGGGCCTGGAGCACGGCGCCGCACAGGGCGCTGCCGGTGGAGTAGCCGATGGTGCGCAGCAGCTGGTTGAAGCTGACCGCGCTGCCGACCTCGTCGGCGGGCACGGCGGCGACGATCAGCCCCGGCATCACGGCGAAGGTGCAGCCGACCCCGAGCCCGGCGATCCCCATCACCACCAGGAGCTCCCACAGCTGGTCGCGGGCGAACAGGAAGGCCAGCACCGAGACGAGCGAGACGGCGCAGCCGATCGGCAGGACGAGGGCGGAGGAGGTGCGCCGGGTGAGGACGGGCACCATCTTGCTGGACATCAGGCTGGTTGCGGAGAAGGGCAGCAGCACCAGCCCGGCGACCACGACGGAGGCGCCCAGGCCGTAGCCGGTGCTGGTGGGGGTCTGGACGAAGCGGATCACCAGCGAGGTCAGCAGGTACATCCCGACGCCGGCGACCAGGCCGGCCACGTCGGCGGTCAGCACCACGGGGTTGCGCAGGCTGCGCAGGTCGACCAGCGGGTGGGCGGTGCGCAGTTCGTGCCGGATCCAGGCGGCGAGCAGCAGCACCGACAGCGCGGCCACCGTCCACAGCCGGCCGGAGGCCCAGCCCCAGCTCTCGCCCTCGCTGAGCACCAGCAGCAGCCCGACCAGGGCGAGGCTGAGCAGCACGGTGCCGAGCACGTCGAGGGGCCGCCGTTCGCGGTGCTCCGCCTCGGGCAGCACCAGGACGGCGAGCAGCAGGGCGAGGGCGCTGATCACGGCGCCGAACCAGAAGGCCGCGTGGATGCCGAAGGACTGGGCGATCAGCCCGGTGACGGGGTAGCCCAGGCCGACACCGGCGACGGTGGTGACGGACAGCAGCGCGACCGCCGAGCGGGAGGCCGCGGCGGGCAGGGCGTCCCGGGCGGTGGCGATGGCCAGCGAGGTGAGGCCGACGCCGACGCCCTGGAGCGCCCGGCCGGCGATCAGCCACCAGAAGCCGAGCGGCAGCGCGGCCAGCACGCTGCCGAGCACGACCACGGCGGCGGCCGCCAGGGTGACCTTGCGGCGGTCCGGGCCGTCGCCGAGGCGGCCGAGCACCGGGGTGGCGATCGCGCCGACCAGCATGGTGATGGTCAGCGACCACTGGGCCTCGGCGAGCGAGACGTGGTCGACGGTGGCGATGGTCGGGATCATCGGGGCGCCGAGGCTGCTGATCACCGCCACCACGGCGCTGAGGAACACCAGGACGGGCACCAGGGCCCGCTCACGTCGCGTCGACAGGCCCGTCGGGGTCTCCATGGACGCGCCCTCCCTTGTCACAGATCGAGAGTCCGGACCGGGGAGCGGGATGCCGATCCCCGGCCATCCCGGGGCGCAGGTGGCCGAGGGATGTCATCAGTCGATGTCATCGCCTGATGTCTTCACATGATGACATGACCGGCGAGGGCGGCGGAAGCGGGGCGGTGCGATGCCGACCGGGTATATGCCCGCCTCGCCGGCGGGGCCGTCCGGGTGATAGCTCCGCCGGTTCCGGGCGGTTCCGGGCGGTTTCGCCGGGAGCACTTCCCTCGGATGGTTGGCTGTCCGGCGGACTTCGGAGGTGGTCGGTGGACACGGCGCGGAACGACGACGGCTCGCCGGGAAAACGGCCCCGGCGACCCCGACGGCTCACCGGCGCGCTGGGCGGCCTCGGTCAGGCCGTCGGACGGGGTCGCGCCGTGGTCACCGCCCGGCTGTCGGCACTCGCGGGTACGGCGGCGGCGCTCGCCGGGCGGCTCGGGCAACTGCCCGCGCCGCCCGGACCGTTCCGGCCCCGGTTCTGGCGCAGCCCGATCCGCGGGCCGTGGCTGACCTCGGTGTTCGGGCTGGTGCTGCTGGTCGGGATCCCGGTGCTCTTCGTGACCGGCGCCCTGTCGTACGCCGCCTACAACCCCGACCTCGGCCCGCTCAACGACCAGACGCCGGACAAGGGCGTGCTGGGCTTCTACCTCTTCGACTGGCCCACCAGCCCGTCCTGGCTGTACCGGCTCACCCAGGGCGTGCACGTGACCCTCGGCGTCGTCCTGGTGCCGGTCCTGCTGGCCAAGCTGTGGTCGGTGATCCCCAAGCTGTTCGAGTGGCCGCCGGTGCGCAGCGCCGCCCACGCGCTGGAGCGGCTGTCGCTGCTGATGCTGGTCGGCGGCGCCGTCTTCGAGTTCGCCACCGGCATCCTCAACATCCAGCTCCACTACGTCTTCCCGGGCTCCTTCTACACCCTGCACTTCTACGGCGCGTGGGTGTTCATCGCCGCGTTCACCGTCCACGTCGCCCTCCGGCTGCGCCGGATGGTCCGCGCCCTGCGGTCGCGCTCGCTGCTGGTGGAGCTGCGCACCGGCCCCACCGGCACCCGGCCCGAACCCCCGGACGCCGACGGCCTGGTGGCGCCCGAGCCCGCCCCGCCGACGATCGCCCGCCGCGGGGCGCTCGCCCTGGTCGGCGCGGGGTCCCTGGCCCTGCTGGTGGTCACCGCCGGGCAGAGCATCGGCGGCCGGCTGCGCGGCACCGCCCTGCTGGCACCCCACAACCGTGCCCCGGAGTCGGGGCCGAACGGCTTCCAGGTCAACAAGACCGCGGCCTCCGTCGGCGTCTCGGCCGCGATGGTCGGGCCGGACTGGCGGCTGGAACTGCACGGCGCCGGGCCCGTCCGGGTGTTCACCCGGGAGCAGCTGCTCGCCCTGCCGCAGCGCTCGGCCCGGCTGCCGATCGCCTGCGTGGAGGGCTGGTCCACCGCCGACCAGCACTGGAGCGGACTGCCGCTCGCCGACCTCGCCGCCCTGGCCGGGCTGCCGGACGCCGCGAACGTCCTGGTGGACTCGGTCCAACCGCCCGGCCCGTACACCTCCGTGGTGCTGCGCGGCAACCAGATCCGGGACCCCCGCTCGCTGCTCGCCCTGCGCGTCAACGGGGCCGACCTCTCGCTCGACCACGGCTACCCCGCGCGGATCATCGTCCCGGCCAACCCCGGTGTGAACAACACCAAATGGGTCGGCCGCCTCACCTTCAGGACCTCACCGACGTGACCGACACGATGCGACGACGCGGGGCCCTCGGCCGCTGGTACGGCTGGTACGGCACCGGACCGCTGCACCTGCTGGTGCTCCTCGCCTCCCTCGCCCTGACCGGCTACGCGGTCGAGCGCCTGGTGACGGAACGGCCGCTCGCGGTGGCGGTCTGGTTCGTCGGCGCGGCCGTCGCCCACGACCTGATCCTGCTCCCGCTGTACTCGCTGGCGGACCTCTCGGCCCGGTCCGTGCTGCGCCACCGCGCGGAGCGGACGCCGTCCGTGGGCTGGATCAACTACCTGCGGGTCCCGGTGTTCCTGTCCGGGCTGCTGCTGCTCGTCTGGTTCCCGCTGATCCTCGATCTGTCCGCGCCCTACCCGGGGGCCACCGGGCTGTCCGAGGGGGTCTACCTCGGCCGCTGGCTCGCGATCACCGCCGTGCTGTTCGGCGCCTCCGCCCTCGCCCTGGCGGTCAAGCTGCGCCGCGCCCGGCGGAGCGGTGGGCGTCGGAGCGGCTCCCGGGGTCGGGGTGCCCGCGGCGTTCGGGATTCGTAAGGAGGCGTTTCGCCCGGTCCGTCCCCGTCCGCTCCTACATTGGTCGGGACCGGACTCCCGAGGAGAGGTGCAACCGATGACGGTGCGTCAGGAACATACGGCCGAGTTGGGGGTGATCGGCGGTTCGGGGTTGTACGCGCTGCTGGACGAGGTGGTGGAGGTGCGGGTGGAGACCCCGTACGGGCCGCCGAGCGATGCGCTGTTCGTGGGGGAGGT
This sequence comes from Kitasatospora sp. NPDC058162, assembly GCF_042884005.1. Classification (NCBI taxonomy): domain Bacteria; kingdom Bacillati; phylum Actinomycetota; class Actinomycetes; order Kitasatosporales; family Streptomycetaceae; genus Kitasatospora; species Kitasatospora sp. NPDC058162. The sequence continues at coordinate 615,568 of NZ_JBHVUS010000001.1, read as the reverse complement.
GGCGGGGCGTCGGGTGGCGTTCCTGCCGCGGCACGGGCGGGGGCACGGGGTGCCGCCGCACGGGATCAACTACCGGGCGAACCTGTGGGCGCTGCGTTCGCTGGGGGTGCGGCAGGTGTTGGGGCCGTGTGCGGTGGGCGGGCTGCGGGCGGAGTTCGGGCCGGGCACGCTGCTGGTGCCGGACCAGTTCGTGGACCGGACCTCCGGGCGGGTGCAGACCTTCTACGACGGGCGGGCGCTGCCCGACGGCACGGTGCCCGGGGTGGTGCACGTGTCGATGGCGGACCCGTACTGCCCGGCCGGGCGCTCGGCGGTGCTGGCGGCGGCCCGCTCGGCGGCCTGGGAGCCGGTGGACGGCGGCACGCTGGTGGTGATCGAGGGCCCGCGCTTCTCCACCCGCGCCGAGTCCCGCTGGTTCGCCGCCAACGGCTGGTCCGCCGTCGGCATGACCGGCCACCCCGAAGCCGTCCTCGCCCGCGAACTCGGCCTCTGCTACGCCTCCTTGGCGCTGGTCACCGACCACGACGCCGGAGTCGAGCACGGCGACGGCGTCACCCACACCGAAGTCCTCCGGGCCTTCGCCGCCAACGTCGACCGGCTGCGCACCGTCCTGTTCAAGGCCCTGGAGGCCCTGCCCGTCGACCGGCAGTGCCCCTGCCCGCACGCCCTGGACGGCCTGACCACCGGGCTGCCCGGTGTCCCTGATGTCCCCGGTGTCCCCGGTGACTGACCGGCCGGTGCTCACCCGGACCCTGCCCTGCGCCGCCGCCCTCGCCGCCCTGGTCACGGCCCTCGCGCTGACCGTGACCGGCGGCGGCACGCTCGCCGACCGGGCGCCGCTGCACGACTGGTACGCCCTGGACGCCGCCCTGTTCGCCCTCGCCCTGCTCCTGCTGCGGCGGGTGGAGGAGCGCCGGGTGGTGCCGGTCGTGCTGGCCGGGAGCGTCCTGGTCGCCGCGGTCGGACTGCTCGCACCGCCGCGCACCAGCGACGACGCCTACCGCTACGTGTGGGACGGGCGGGTCCAGGCGGCCGGGATCTCCCCGTACGCCCACACCCCGGACGACCCGGCCCTGCGCCGGCTGCGCGACCCCGGCCTGTTCCCCGCCGGGGACGGCTGCACGGCCTGGGACGAACACCGGACGACGGCCGGGGACTGCACCCGGATCAACCGGCCCGCCGTGCACACCATCTACCCGCCGGTCGCCGAGGCCTGGTTCCTCGCCGAGCACCCCTTCGGCGGCGGGGTGCGCGGCGTGCAGGTCGGCGGCGCCCTGCTGGCGGTCGCCACCACCGCCCTGCTGGTGCGGCGCGGCCGGCGGGCCGCGCTGTGGGGCTGGTGCCCGGGCGTGACGGTGTGGGCCGTCAACGACGCCCACGTCGACACCCTCGGCGCGCTGCTCATGGTGGCCGGGCTCGGCTGCGCGGCCCGCCACCGGGCCGGGGCCGGCGGCGCCCTGCTCGGGGCGGCGGTCGCGACCAAGCTGCTGCCCGCCCTCGCCCTGCCCGGGGCGTTCTCGGGCCTGCTGGCCCGGCGGCCCGCCAAGCGCGACCTGGTGCTGCTCGCCTCGGCCCTCGGCACCTTCGCGGCGGTCTACCTCCCGTACGTCGCGGCCTCCGGCCCCGGCGTCCTCGGATACCTGCCCGGGTACCTGCGGGAGGAGGGCTACGAGCAGGGCCACCTGGAGCGCTTCGGCCTGGTGCGGGCGGTGCTGCCGGACCGGTGGGCGCCGTGGGCGGCCGCGCTGGTGCTGGCGGGCGTGGTCCTGTGGGTGCTGCGCCGCGGCGACCCCGCCCGTCCCTGGCAGGGCGCGCTGCTGGTGACCGGGACGGCCCTGCTGCTGGTCGCGCCCAGCTACCCCTGGTACGGGCTGCTGGTGGTGGCCCTGGTGGGGCTGGACGGGCGGTGGGAGTGGCTGGCCGTCCCGGCGGCCGGGCAGGTGCTCTACCTGGTGGGCGGCGAGGACGCCCAACGCACCGCGTACGGCGCCGCGTTGGCCTGCGTGCTGGTGGTACCGGCGCTGCGCGCCCTGGCCGGGGCCCTGGTGCCGCGCCCGGTGCACGGTGCCGGGCCGGAGATGACGAAAGTCTGACGGGACGCCCCCGCCACTGGCCCCGGACCGGTCCGACCTGGTCGAATCCTCCCGTGGACAGTCGCGTGGACAGTACAGACGAAGAGGACCGGGGCACCCCGGTCGGGCGCCGGGTGGTGCTCGGCCTGCTCGGCCTCGGCGCGCTCGGCGTGGCCGCCGGGCCGTTCCTCCAGCGGGTGGAATCCGGGCTGGCGGAGCGCGACCCGAGCGGCCTGTCCGGGCTGCTGCCCGGCAACACCGGGTTTCGCTACTACTCGGTGGTGACCTCCGTCCCCGAGCGGACCGCGGCCGACTACACCCTCACGGTCGGCGGACTGGTGGAGCGCCCCGCCAGCCACCGGCTCGCCGACCTCCAGGCCATGCCGCAGCGCCGGCTGGTCAAGGACGTCCAGTGCGTCACCGGCTGGCGGGTGCCGGACACCCCGTTCGAGGGGGTGCCGCTGGCCCACCTGCTGGACGCCGCCGGAGTGCGGCCGGGCGCCAAGGCCGTGCGCTTCGACTGCTTCGACGGCGCGTACAGCGAGAGCCTCACCCTCGAACAGGCCCGGCGCGACGACGTGCTGGTCGCGCTGCGCCTCCAGGACAAGCCGATCAGCCACGACCACGGCGGGCCGGTGCGGCTGTACGTCGCGCCGATGTACTTCTACAAGTCCGCGAAATGGCTCTCCGGGATCACCGTCACGGACTCCGTCCAGCCGGGGTACTGGGAGGGCAACGGATACGACGTCGACGCCTGGGTCGGCCGGTCGAACGGGCGGGACGATGCACCGACGAGCTGAACTGGTCCTGCGCTTCACCCGGGCCGAGCGCTGGGTGCACCGCACCACCGCCGCGCTGATGGGCGTCTGCCTGGCCACGGCCGCCTGCCTCTACCTCGGGCCGCTGGCCGTCCTGGTCGGCAACCGGCCGCTGGTGGTCACCGTGCACGTCTGGTGCGGCCTGGCGCTGCCGGTCCCGCTGCTGCTCGGGCTCGCCTCCCGGGCGCTGCGCGCCGACTTCTCCCGGCTCAGCCGCTTCACCCCGGCCGACCGGCAGTGGCTGCGGGCCCTCCGCGCCCGGGCCGGGCACCGCCCGGCCGGCAAGTTCAACGCCGGGCAGAAGCTGTACGCCCAGTGGACGCTCGGCTCGATGCTGGTGATCATCGGCACCGGCCTGCTGATGTGGCTCACCCACCTCGCCCCGCCGACCTGGCGCACCGGCGCGACCTTCGTCCACGACTGGCTGGCCGCCGCCATCGCCGTGGTGATCGCCGGCCACGTCCGGATGGCCCTGCGGGACCGCGAGTCACGCCTCGGGATGCGCACCGGCCTGGTCGACCGCACCTGGGCCGAGCGCGAGCACCCGCACTGGCGCACTGGGCGGCGGGAACCGGTGCGGACCGGCGCCGACGACGCGGTGGAGTAGCCGCCCTCAGTGCCCGCCCGGGCGCTGCCCCCGTCGTGGCAGGGGTAGCAGCAGGCACCACACGTCGCGCTCGGCCGTGGCCGACCAGACGACGTCGCCGTGGCCGTAGTCCGGGATCACCAGGTAGTCGACCTTGGCGCCGCCCCGGTCGATCAGGCTGGCGCCGAGGTGGTGGTCGCCGCGGCCGAACTCGGCGTTCAGCCAGACCACTTCGGCCCGGATCGCCGCCCAGTCGAGCAGGTCGGGGTCGGCCCGGCCGGCCCAGACCGACGCCAGGTCGCGCAGCAGCGCGGTGGGCTGGAGTCCGCTGCCGAGCCTGGCGACCGCCTGCTGCCAGACCGGGAGCGGGGAGTGGGCCAGGGTGAAGCGGTCGTCGGCAGGGGTCGCGCCGAAGGTGTAGCTGCCGGTGCTGTGGCCGCGGTGGTGGATCCAGTTGGTCGGGCCGGGCAGGTCCCGGGTGCGGGTCAGGGCGTAGTGCAGCAGCCCGAGGTTGCTGAACGGTGCCGAGCCGTCCACCGGCCGGGGCAGCCCGCTCGGCCCGTCGGGGTCGGTGGCCGCGCGGGCGAACAGGCCCTTGAGTCCGGGGTCGACGGTCCAGTCGCCCGCTGCCAGCCGCGCTTCGAGCAGGTCGTGCAACTCCTCGGCGCGGGCCAGCAGTTCAGGATCCCGCTGCGGGTCGTAGGGGCCGGTGGTGTCGAGCACCAGGACCCGCTGCGGTCCCTCGCCGCCGAGCCGGGCGGCGGTGGCCAGGGCGAGCGCGGCCCCGGCCGAGTGGCCGAGCAGCTCGTACGGCAGGCCGGTGACGGAGCCGGCGGCGGCGATGACCCGTTCGAGGTCCGTCCGCTGCCCGTCCAGGCCCCAGTCGGCGCACCGGGGGCCGATCCGGTCGGGGGTGAGCGCGTCCTCGCGCGGGGTGGTGCCGAGCACCAGGCAGCCGTGGTCGGCGAGGAAGCGGGCCAGGCTGCGGCCCTGCGCGGTGCAGTAGTTGGCGGCGACGTTGAGCCCGCCGCCGGGCAGCAGGTGGACCACCCGGTCCGCGGTGCGCGGGTCGCCGAGGACGTCGACGGTGAACCGGTCCCCGTGTTCGACCGGGACGGTGAGCTGGTGGTGGTCGCGGTCGACCCGCGCCGCCGCCGTTCCATCGCACCCGAGTGCCGCCGCCAACTCCCCGACGATGTCCCTGCCCACCGCTGCCCCCTCCTGTACCCGGCCGCCCGGTACGCCGAACGGTGCGCACCAGTGTGACGCATGGGCAGGGCGGGCCAGTGGGCTGGGCCGGGCGGCTCAGTCCTTGCGCAGGGCGAGGAAGCGGCGGCCGTGCGAGGTCCAGCGCTCCGCCTCCACCAGGCCCACGGCGCGGGAGCGCCGCAGGGTGGCGGCCGTGCCGAGGCGGGCCCAGGGGAAGGCCGGGCCGAGCCGGCCGTCCGGCCCCTCCACCCGGACGACGGCCCGCTCGTCCACCTCCTCGGGCTCCACCTCCACCAGCAACAGCCCGTCCGGGGCGAGGAGTTCGGTGCTCCGGCGGAGCAGGGCGTCGGGATCGCCGCCGATGCCCAGGTTGCCGTCCGCGAGCAGTGCGGTGCCCCAGCGGCCCTCGGCCGGCAGCCGGTCGAACACCGAGCGGCAGAGCGCCGCGCCGCCGAGGCCGACCGTGCGGGCGACCGCTGCCCTGGTCACGTCCACGCCGAGCGCGGGCACCCCGAGGGCGAGCAGCTCGGCGACCAGGCGGCCGGGGCCGCAGCCGAGGTCCAGGACGGGCGCGGCCGTCCGGGCGCAGCGCCGCAGCAGGCTGTGGTCGGCCCCGGCCGCCGGGGCGCACCAGCGCTCGATGTCCAGGTGCAGCCGCCGGCCGTCCTCGCGGCGCAGCCAGAGCGGGCCGTAGCCGGTGCGGACGGCCTCCGCGAAGGGGTCGTCCACCCAGGGTGCGGCGACCGTCAACTCGCCACCTCCGGAACGGAGTCGAGGGCGTCGAGGGCGCGCAGCCGGGCGGCGAAGCGGCTGCCCGGGGCCTGCTCGGCGACCAGCCGGGCGTCCTCGACGGTGTCCACGTCGGTCAGCCGGGGCAGCCGGTGGACGGTCAGGCCGGCCTCCGCCAGCCGGCGCAGCAGGGCCGCGCCGGTGTCGGGGGTGGACATCGGCACCCCGTGCAGCAGCCGCTCCGCCAGCGGCCCGCTCGGCCGGGCCAGGCCGAGCGCCCAGAACCCGCCGTCGGCCGCCGGGCCGTACCAGGCGTCCAGGCCCGGCCGCCGGGCCGCGGACAGCGGCTCAGCCAGCGCGGCCGGGGCCAGCTGCGGGGTGTCCATGCCGACCAGCAGCGCCGGGGCGTCCGGGGCGAGCCGGGCGGCGTGCGCGAAGGCGGCGGCCAGTCGACGGTCCAGGCCGCCGGCGCACTGCGGGACGACCTCCCAGCCCGGCGGCAGCCAGTTGCCCGGCTCGCCGTCCAGGACCAGCAGCCGCCGCCCGGCGGGAATCGCGGCCAGGGCGTGCAGGGTGTCGGTCAGCGCCGCCTCGGCCAGGGCCGCCGCCTGCGCGGGGGTGCACGGCGGGGTGAGCCGGGTCTTCACCCGGCCGGGCACGGGCGCCTTGGCGATCACCAGCAGGGTCGGCGGCGGAGCGGCCAGCACCGCCCGCATGTCGCGGACGGCCTGCCGGGTGCCGCGCAGGGTGCCGGTCACCTTGGACCGGCCCGCGCGCGGCAGGTAGTCGACGGAGGTCTCGGCGATCCGCAGCCCGGCGGCCGAGGCCGCGAGCACCATCTCCAGCGGGTAGCCCGAGCGCCGGTCGCCGAGCCCCAGGGCCAGCAGCCGCTCGCGGCGGGCGGCCCGCATCGGACCGAGGTCGTGCAGCGGGGCGCCGGTGCGGGCCCGCAGCCGGCGGGCCAGGACGGCGTTGGCGAGCCGGGCGTGCACCGGCCAGGCGCCGGCGGTGGCCGGCCGGCGGCGGCCGAGCACCAGGTCGGCGGCGCCGGCCAGCACCGGGCCGGTGACCCGGGGGAGTTGGGCGGGGTCGAGCGAGCCGTCGCAGTCCATGAAGCAGACCAGCTCGGCGGTGGCGGCGCGCAGCCCGGCGTGGCAGGCGGCGCCGAAGCCGCGCCGGGGTTCCTCGACCACGGTCGCGCCGAGCGAGCGGGCCAGCTCGGCGGAGCCGTCGCGCGAACCGTTGTCCACCACGACGGCCCGCCAGCCGGCCGGGATGCGGGCGAGCACCCACGGCAGGGCGGCGGCCTCGTCCAGACAGGGCAGGACGACGTCGACGGCCGGGGAAAGGGGGAGGGGAGGAGTCACGCCGGTCACGCTAACCGCGGCCGGCGCCGCCGGAGCCGAGCCGCGCCCTTACGGAAGTACGACGTCCGGGCGGCGGGCCCCGTTCGGGGGATGCCGGGTCCGGGGCGGCGCCGGGGGAGCCGCCGCGCGCCCGGGCGCGGGATCTCGGCGCGGGGTTTTGGCGCGGGATCTTACGGAACTCGGACGGGGCACCCGGGTGGCCGTCGGTGGCCGCCGCCGGCTCGTATCCTCGGCGGGGTGAACGAGAGCCCCACCACCGCCGGACCGGCACAGCCCGGCCGGATCCTGGTGGTCGACGACGACCCGACCGTGGCCGAGGTCGTGGCCGGCTACCTCACCCGTGCCGGTCACCACGTCGACCGCGCCGCCGACGGCCCGCAGGGGCTCGCCCTGGCCCGCAGCGCCCGACCGGACCTGCTGGTCCTGGACCTCATGCTCCCGGGCATGGACGGCCTGGAGATCCTCCGCCGGCTGCGCGCCGACGCGGACGGCGCCGAGCTGCCGGTCGTGCTGCTCACCGCCAAGGGCGACGAGACCGACCGGATCCTCGGGCTCGAACTGGGCGCGGACGACTACGTCACCAAGCCGTTCAGCCCGCGCGAGCTCGTCCTGCGGGTCCAGTCGGTGCTGCGCCGCTCCCGCGCGGGCGCGGCGGCCGGCCCGGCCGGCGGGCGGCTCGTCTCGGGGGACATCGCGCTCGACCCGCAGGCCCGTCGGGCCCACCGCGACGGGCGCGAACTGGCCCTGACGCTGCGGGAGTTCGACCTGCTGGCGTTCCTGCTCCGGCATCCGCACACGGTGTTCCCCCGGCAGGAGCTGATGGAGCGGGTGTGGGGCTGGGACTTCGGCGACCTCTCCACGGTCACCGTCCACGTGCGCCGGCTGCGCGAGAAGATCGAGGACGATCCGGCGGCGCCGAGGCTGATCTCCACGGTCTGGGGCGTCGGCTACCGCTACGACCCGGCTGCGGGCTCGACGGCCGCGGGCAGTGGGCAGGCCGCGGGCGGGAAGGGCGGTCCGGAGTGAAGGACCTGCTGCTGATCGCCCTGTTCGCCGCGCTCGGCGCGGGCGGGGCGGGCCTGCTCGGCTGGGCGGCCGTCCGGCTGCTGCGCCGCCGCTCGCTCGCGCTGTCGCTGTTCTGCGTCGCCGCCGTCACCGTGCTGGCGGTCACCTCCGGGACCTTCGCGGTGGCCCAGGCGATGTTCCTGTCCCGGCACGACCTCGGCGTGGTGATCACCGTGCTGGCGATGGCCGCCGTGGTCTCGCTGGCCACCGCCGCGCTGCTCGGCCGCCAGGTGGTGGCCGGGAGCAGGGCGCTGACCGAGGCCGCCCGGACCGTCGGTAGCGACGCCGGGTTCGCCGCGCCCGAGCGCCCGCTCGGCCTGGAACTGGCCCAGCTCGGCGCTGAGTTGGCCGCCACCAGCGCCCGGCTCGCCGAGGCCCGGGCCCGCTCGCAGGCCCTGGACACCTCCCGCCGGGAGCTGATCGCCTGGATCTCGCACGACCTGCGCACCCCGCTCGCGGGCCTGCGCGCCATGGCGGAGGCCCTGGAGGACGGCGTCGCCGAGCACCCCCAGGACTACCTGCGGCGGATGCGCACCGAGGTCGAACGGCTCACCGGGATGGTCGACGACCTCTTCGAGCTCTCCCGGATCCAGGCGGGCGCGCTCGCCCTGTCGGTGTCCCGGGTGTCGGTGTACGACCTGGTCGACGAGGCGCTCGCCGGGGCCCACCCGCTGGCCCGTCAGCGCGGGGTCCGGCTGGAGGGCGGGCCGGTGGCCGCCGAGCCGGTCGAGGTGGACTCCGGGGAGATCACCCGGGTCCTCGGCAACCTGCTGGTCAACGCGATCCGCTCGACCCCCGAGGACGGCGTGGTGGCGGTCTCCGCCCGCCGGGAGGCGGACGAGGTGGTGCTCGCCGTCACCGACGGCTGCGGCGGCATCCCGGAGCCGGACCTGCCCCGGGTGTTCGAGACGGGCTGGCGCGGCAGCGCCGCCCGCACCCCGCGCTCGGCGGACCGGGGGAGCCCGGGCGGGCCGGGGGAGCGCACCGAGGCCGGGGGCGCCGGGCTCGGGGGCAGCGGCGCGGGGCTCGGGCTGGCCATCGTGCGCGGCATCGTCGAGGCCCACGCCGGGCACGCCCGGGTGCGCAACGTCGCCGGGGGCTGCTGCTTCGAGATCGTCCTCCCGGCCGCCCGGGCCTGACCCGCGCCGGACGTTGACCCGCGCCCGGGGCCGACCCGTACGGAGTCGGCCCCGGGGCCGGTACGCACCAGCTCGGTCAGGCGCGCTGCGCCGCCGCCGCGAACTCCACCATGCCGTCGGCGAAGCCCACCCGGGCCCGCCAGCCGAGCTCCGCGCGCAGCCGCGAGGAGTCCGCGGTGATGTGCCGGACGTCCCCGAGCCGGTAGCGGCCGGTCACCACCGGCGTCGGCCCGCCGTGGGCGGCGGCCAGCGCCCCGGCCATCTCCCCGACCGTCCGGACCTCGCCGCTGCCCACGTTGTACGCCCGGATGCTGCCCGGGGCACGGTCGCCGACGGCGCTGAGTGCGGCGAGGTTGGCCGCCGCGACGTCCCGGACGTGGACGAAGTCCCGGCGCTGCCCGCCGTCCTCGAACACCAGCGGCGCCTCGCCCCGGGCCAGCGCCGAGCGGAACAGTGAGGCCACCCCGGCGTACGGGGTGTCGCGCGGCATCCCCGGGCCGTACACGTTGTGGTAGCGCAGCGTCAGGAGCCGGCCTCCGCAGGCGCGCGCCCAGGCGCCGGCCAGGTGCTCCTGGGCGAGCTTGGTGGCCGCGTACACGTTGCGCGGGTCGGCCGGCGCGTCCTCGGCGACCAGGCCGGGGCGCAGTTCGGCGCCGCACTCCGGGCACGGCGGTTCGAAGCGCCCGGCGTCGAGAGTGCCGGGGTGCCGAGGGCCCGGGGAGACGTCCCCGTGCTCCGGGCAGCGGTAGCGGCCCTCCCCGTAGACCACCATCGACCCGCCGAGGACCAGGCGGCGCACCCCGGCGCGGGCCATCGCGGCGAGCAGCACGGCGGTGCCCAGGTCGTTGCAGCCCGCGTAGGCGGGGGCGTCGTCGAAGTCCAGGCCGAGGCCGACCATGGCCGCCTGGTGGCAGACCGCGTCCACTCCGGCCAGCGCCTCCTCGACCGCCGCCCGGTCCCGGACGTCCCCGTGCCGGAACTCGACGCCGTCCGGGAGCGCGGGCGCCGCGCCGGAGGGGTGGACGGCGGGCAGCAGCGCGTCCAGGACGCGGACCTCGTGGCCCGCCGCCACCAGGGACCGTACGACCGCCGAACCGATGAACCCGGCGCCGCCGGTGACCAGAATCCTCATGACCGGCGACGCTACCGCCAGGCGGCGCGGCGGCCGCCCGTTCCGGACGTCGTGTCACGCTTCGGTAAGACTCCGGGGGTTCGATCCCGGTCGACGGCGAGGTAGCGCTGGGTAGAGATGACATGTACGCTGCGTGTCGCCGAGTGAACAGTAATCGGGCCCGGCCGCTGCTCCGTGGGGGGAGTCACGCCCAGGCCCGGTCGCCGGCCGGGGCCCGGTCGCACTCGTGGGGGAGTCGCGGCCGGGCCCGTAACCGGATGCCTGCGGTATGCCCGCCCGGCGGTTCCGCCAGACATGACAACCGTCCAGCCGGAGGCCCGTTCCAGGCGCGTCCGTCCAGAGCGGCCGGTCAGTGGACTGGCCGGAGGGCCGGGAGGCGGGCCGGGCGGGTCAGCCCTGGGGGCGGGCGGCGGTGATCTTGTGCTTGAGCGCCCCGAGGAGGTCCTGGAGGAGCGCGACGGTGCCCTCGTCGACGAGGTTGCCCGCGTCGTCGAAGCGCTCGTGCGAACGGAAGACGATGACCTCGGGCTTGACCACCACGTCGGTGTGCGTCCAGACGAACACCTGCCGCAGCGCCAGCTGCGCCCGGACCGAACCGAAGTTGGTCGGGGCGGCGCCGAGGATCGCGGTCGGCTTCCGCTGGAGCGGCAGGCCCTCGGACTTGGTCCAGTCGGTGCTGACCCAGTCGATCGCGTTCTTCAGCACGCCGGGGACGGAGTAGTTGAACTCCGGTGTGGCGATCAGCAGTCCGTCGGCCGCGGTGATGCGGTCGCGCAGCTCCTGCACGACGGCGGGCCGGGCCCCGGGGGTGTCCAGGTCGAAGTCGTAGGGCGGGATCTCCCGCAGCCGGTCGTACACCTCGATCTCCAGGCCGCCAGGGTCGAGCTTGCGGGCGGCGTGCAGCAGGGCGGTGTTGTGGGAGTTCGCGCGCAGGCTGCCGGAGATGGCGAGGATCTTCAGGTCGGTCATGGCGGGGCTGGTCCTTCCTCGGGAACGGCGGGGAACCGACCGGCCCCCCGGTTTCGACCGTAGGCGCGGCGCGGAGGCCCGGGGGGAGCCCGGACGCGCCACCGGGGGGACCATCGGCGCCAGCGGGGACCGTTCGCGCCAGGAGGGGGACACTTCGCGACCGACGGGTGCCCGGGCCTTGATTTCTGGCGTGCCATTAGAATCGCGCGCTGTGCACAGAGACACGGTTCCCGCCCACCTGGTGCGGCTCGTCCGCAACAGCGCGCTCCGCCTGGGGATAACCCCGCAGGAGATCGCGCTGGCCACCGGGCTGGAACCGGCCGCGCTCGCCGACGACCTGCTGCGGGTCCCCACCGCCGCGATCAACCGGATCTGGGAGCTGATCTTCGCCCGGAGCGGCGACGGGGCCGGCCTGGTGGTCGCCGGGGACGTCCCGCTGGGCAGCCTGCACGCCTGGGACTACCTGGTCACCACCGCCCCCACGCTGGCCGACGGCCTGCGGGAGGGAGCCCGTTGGATCACCGCGCTGACCGACCCGGCGGTCTCGCTCGACGTGGTGGAGGACGGCCGGCACCTCACCCTGCACTACCACGGGCTGCCGTTCCAGGACGGCGTGGACCGGGAGATCAGCGTCTTCGCCCTGGCCACCTTCCTGCAGCGGATGCGGGAGGCCGGCGGCGCCTCGGCCGGACCGGTCAGGGTGGCGTTCGCCCACCCGGCACCACGGCGGCACCGCGACCTGATCGACGCCTTCGGCACCGCCCGCATCGACTTCGACCAGCCCACCAACGCGATCGTCCTGCTCGACGCCGGGCAGGAGACCGCCACCGCGGACCCGGAGCTGGCCCGCATCATGCGGCGCTACGTCGAGATGGGCCTGGCCGCGGCCCGACCCGTCCCCGACTGGCGCGACACCTTCCGGGCCGCCCTGGCCGAGGCCCTCGCCGACGACCTGCTCTCCCTGGAGCGGGTGGCCGGCCGGCTCGCGGTGAGCCCGCGGACCCTGCAGCGCCGGCTCAGCGACCGCGGCACCACCTGGCGCGAGGAGATCGACGCGGTCCGCCACGAACAGGCCGCCCGGCTGCTGCGGGACACCCGGCTCCCGGTCCAGTCGATCGCCGCCCGCCTCGGCTACGCCGACCCGCGGGCCCTGCGCCGGGCGTTCCAGCGCTGGACCGGCCACACCCCGGACACCTACCGGAAGTCGGCGGTCCCGCTGACGGCCACCGCCGAGCACGGCTGACCGGGGCGCTCGACCCCCGGCGGCCTGGCGCGAGCTGTCCCCCTGTTGGCGCCTCGGGCCAGTCGACCCGCGCCCCGACCGGTCCTAGCGTTCGACGGGCGGCGCGATGATCGACCGCCCACGTCGGGGCCGCGGTGCGGCCCGGCGCCCCGGCAGCCGCCCAGGACCCTCGGAGGAACCGCCATGACCACGTTCGTTCTCGTCCCCGGCTCGTTCCGCGGCGGCTGGTGGTACCAGCCGCTCACCGGTGAACTGCGCCGGTACGGCCATGAGGTCCACCCGCTGACCCTGACCGGGCTCGGCTCCCGGCGCCATCTCTCGAGTGCGGCCGTGAACCTGGACACCCACGTCCAGGACGTGGTGTCCCTCCTGGAGGCGGAACGGATCGAGGACGCGGTGCTGGTGGGGCACGGCTACGGCGGGATGCCCGTCACCGGGGCGGCCGACCGGGTGCCGGAACGGGTCGACACCCTGGTCTACCTGGACGCCTTCGTGCCCGCCGACGGCGACTCGGCCTGGAGCCTGAGCCCCGAAGCCCGGCAGCGGCGGATCCTCGCCGGGGTCGGGGCGGACGGCCACACGGTGGCCCCGCCGGCCGCGCTCCGGGCCGACCCCCGGATCACCGGCCACCCGCTGGCCTCCCAGCTCCAGCGGATCCGGCTCACCGGCCATCAGGACCGGGTGCGGCAGCGGGACTACATCCACCTGACGGAGTCCGGGGAATCCGGGGAGTCGCCGTCCGCCGCGCTCCGCGAGCGGCTCGCCGGGGATCCCGGCTGGACCGTGCACGAGCTGCCCGCCGGGCACGAGGTGGTGTCCGAGGCGCCCGACGAGCTGCTGGACCTCCTGCTCGCGATCGGTGATCCGCCCCGCCCGGTGGGCCGCCGCTGCGAACGTTGGGCCCGGGCCCGCGAGTCGGCCCGGTAGCGGCGGGCCGGGCGGCGGGCCGTTCAGAGCCGCAGGTCCATCCGCTGCTCGACGGTGTCGAGCCCGAACTTGCGGGCCGGGCGGGAGACGGTCAGTTCGAAACCGGCCTCCGCGTACAGGTGGTGGGCGGCGTCGAGCCCGGTGATCGTCCAGAGCAGCACGCCCGCGTACCCGCGGGCGCGGGCCTCGGCCAGGGCGAGGTCCAGCATCCGGCGGCCCAGGCCGCGGCCGCGGGCGACCGGGTCGAGGATCACCCAGCGCAGCTGGCCCCAGCCCGGGCGCTCCTCGGCCCGGACCAGACCGGTGGCGCCGACCACCCGGCCGTCCAGCTCGGCGACCCACAGCCGACCGGGCGCCGGGGTGCCCTCGACGGCCCGGGCCAGGGCCAACTCGGCCATGCCGGCGGCGACATAGGCCTCCATGGTGGCGTCCATGCCGTACTCGCGGGTGTAGAGGACACCGTGCAGGGCGGCGACGGCGCCCAGGTCCCCGGGGCGGTCGGCCTCGCGGACGGTCACGACTCCAGGTGCGGTGCTGGCCATGGCTGCATCCCCTTCTGGTGAAACACTCGTTTCAGTGGAACGATAGACCACGTGTCCACCCCAGCCAACGCACCTTCCAGCCGCGCGCCGCGCCGCCCGTCGATGCGCCGCGAGGACCTCCTCGCCGCGACCGTCCGCTACGTCGCCGAGCACAACGTGTCCGACCTCTCGCTGCGCCCGCTCGCGGCCGAGATCGGCACCAGCCCGCGCGTGCTGCTCTACCTCTTCGGCTCGAAGGAGCAGCTGGTCCGGGACGTGCTGGCGGTCGGCCGGGCCGAGCAACTGGCCCTGCTGGAACGCTCCGAGGAGGCGGGCGGCAGCGCCCGGGAGACCCTCGAACTGCTCTGGGCCTGGGTGGCGGACCCCGAACACCGGGGCGCGCTGCGGCTGTTCTTCGAGGGCTACGTCCGCGCCTTCGGGCACGCCGAACCCTGGCGGGACTTCGGCACCGCCTCATTGGACGAATGGCTCCCGCCGCTGGCCCGGGTGCTCGACGGCACCGGGGCGAACGCCACGGTGGTGCTCGCCGTGCTGCGCGGGCTGCTGCTGGACCTGCTCGCCGCCGAGGACGACGCCAACGCCGCCCGGGTGCAGGCCGCCTGGCGGGACTTCCTGGACGCCACCCTCGGCTACCTCCCGGGTGGTGACGGCCGTGCTCAGCGGGCCGGACCAGCGGCCGAGGATCTCCGACGTGGCCGGCAGGTGGGCGAGTCCGCAGTCCGGCGGCCCCTCTAGAGGTCCAAGTCCGCGAAGCCGTAGTCGTCCCAGAGTGCGCGCTCGTCGTCGCGCGGCGCGTACCGGACGCTCGGTTCGAGGTCCCAGATCCGGGTCGCCCGGGAGTCGGGGGTGTAGCGCGGCCAGCCCGGCGCGCCGCCCCGGGCGAAGTCGGTCCAGGCCCCCATCATCCGGTCGGACAGCCGGGTGAGCGCGGGCCCCTGCTCGGCCACGGTCCGGGCGCCGCGCGGGAACCGGTGGAGGTCCAGTCCGCCGAAGAGGAAGGGCAGTTCCAGGGTGTGCGCGGCCCCCAGGTTCTGTGCGGCCGGCAGTCCGGCGACGTACGGCACGTGCCAGTCGAACTGGTAGACGTAGGTGGGCCGCCAGCGGGACTGCGCCTCGGCCAGGCGCAGGGTGGGCACCCGCTCGGTCTGGTCCGTGAGCATCGCGTTGACCACCCGGCCCTCGGCCAGGCCGGGGCGGTTCGCCGCGTAGTGGTCGTACATCCGCTGCTTGCGGTCGGCGAGTACGGCGGGGAAGGTCCGGTAGGCGCTCAGCGGGAGGTCCAGTACGGACGGGTTGAACAGCGCCCAGAAGTCGGTCTCGTTCTCCGTACTGCCGGTCATCACGTCGACGTGGCGCGCGCTGCCGGCCGTGACCCGCTCGACCACCGGGCCGGGGATCAGCGAGCCGTCGATCCAGGGCCCGAAGAAGACGGCGGCGGACGGCCCCGACAGCCCGCCCTGGGCGTGCTCCTGGAGTTCCAGGACCTGGCGGGTGGTCAGCCGGTCGAGGTCCGCGACGGTGTGGATCCCCCCGGTCGCGAAGACGTGCTCGGCGGTGCGCCGTGCGGCGGCCGCGGTGTGCACCAGGTAGCCCGGGCCGCTCTGGACGACGGCCCGCCGGAACAGCCGCTCCGGGTGGTCCTCGGCCAGCATCGCGCTGATCGAGACGGCGCCCGCCGACTGCCCGAACACGGTGATGTCCGCGGGATCCCCGCCGAAGGCCGCGATGTGCCGGTGCACCCACTCCAGGGCGGCCAGTTCGTCCCGCAGGCCGTTGTTGCCCGAGCCCGCGTAGGCCGGATCGAGCGCCCCGAGCTCCGTCCAGCCCAGGATGCCGAGCCGGTAGTCCAGGTTCACCACCACCGTGTCGCCGCGCACCGCCAGCCGTCCGCCGTCGAACACCGCCTCCTCGGCGGAGTCAAGTTGGAACGCGCCGCCGTGCAGGAACACCATGACGGGCTTGTGCCCGCCACTGGTGCGCGGCGCCCAGACGTTCAGGTGCAGGCAGTCCTCGACGCCGTCCCCGCCCGCGCTCAGGTCCTGCGGACAGCCGGGTTTGGCCTCCTCGGCCCGCAGCGTGCCCCGCCACGGCGCCGCGGGCTGCGGCGGCCGGAACCGGTTCGCCCCGGTCGGCGCCGCCGCGTACGGCACCCCGAGGAAGGCGCAGCGCCCGTCCTGCGCCACCCCCTCCAGCCGGCCCAGCGAGGTCACGGCCCGACACCCGCGCCCCTCCAACCCCTGGGACTCCTGGGCCCCTCGGGCCCCCGCCGACCCGGCGGGGAGCAACGCCAGCAGCGTGGCCGCGGCCGTCACCGCCCACCGCTTCACCCTGTGCACGTGCACTGTTCCGCGCCTCCTCCGACTCCGCACGCGCGGCCCCCGGCCGGGGCCGCGACATGGTCTCGGCCCAAGCCTGGCGGGCGGCTTGACGCCGTGTCATAGGCGCGCGGGTGGAGCTTCCGGCTCCACCCCCGGATGGAGCGGGTGGAGAGCACGGCGCGGGCCCGGCGCGCCCCGCTCAGGAAAGCGGAGGCGAACTTCGGGTACGGCTGCGGCGGGCCGTCAGGCGCCGTCGAGGGCGTCGCCGATCTTGGCGGCCATGGCGATCGCGGCCGGGCTCGCGGGGTTGCGGGTCCGCATCGCGGCGTCGACCACGACTCGGATGGCGGAGCGGAAGTTCTCGGCCTCGCCCGGGTCGATGTCCCCGAGCAGGGCGACCGAGGCGGTGAGGGCGGGGAAGACCTGGTCGGCCAGGTCGGCGGTCGAGTGGCCGCCCAGCTTCAGGCGCTTGGGCTTCTCGGCCAGGACGCGTCCGGTCAGGCCGGTGGCGGAGCTGAGGGCCTTTCCGGCGGCCATGCCCGCGCGGGCGGAGGAGAACGCCCCGGGATCGGCGGCGGCCATCAGGGCGACGACACCGTGGCCGGCGGTCTGGACGGTCAGCTTCTGACTCTGGGTGAGGACCGGCTCGCCGCCCCCCGGCCGGGAGCCCGGCAGGGCGGCGGTCAGCCGTGCGGTCGCCTCGTGCTGGACGGCGGCGCCGGCGGTCAGGAAGCCCGTGATCGTGGCGAGTTCGGCGTCGCTGTAGCGCGCGTACAGCTCCTCCATGCCGCTCATGAAGTGCTCGAAGTGGGGCGCGAGGGCCTCGGCGGGGCCCTCGGGGGCCTCGATGAGCACGCTGCGCTTGTCGGCGGGGTTGGGGATCCGCCGGGCGAAGCCCTTGCGCTGGAGCCGGTCGACCAGCCCGGTGACCGAGGCCGGGGCGAGCCCGGAGTGCTCGCCCAGTTCGCGCGCGGTGAGCGGGCCGAACCGTTGCAGCAGGTCGATGGCCTTCTCCTCGGTGCTGCTGAGGCCGTGCAGCTGCGCGAGCGCGCTGTGGAACATGACCGCGGCCGTACTCAGCTCCCGCCCGGCCGCGTTGAGCCGGGCGATGAGCTCGCCGCGCGAGGGCTGGTCGGTGGTCGTCATGCCCCAAGACTAGCAAGCTGCTTCGTTTCACCGAACTACTTGTTTCGCGACGCCGAACTACTTGCTATGCTTCTTTCGTCCGAACGAAATATGTTGGGCGGTGCGGCCACGCACCCCGGCCAGGACACCGCCGTGCTTCCGCGCCCAGGGCGCCCAGGACGCGGCACCGGCACCGCCGACGCGTCCCGCACCAGATCTGCTCACTCCGCATCGGGCCCGAGCCCGCCCCTCCGAACCGATCGAAGAAGGCCATGTCCAAGCAGCGCACACCCATGCCCGCCGACGCCCAGGCGCCCGCCGCCGCCTCCCCCGGCACCCCACCCGTCCACCGCCGCCGCGGCCTCGCGATGCTCGTCCTGATCGTCGCGTCCTTCATGGACCTGCTCGACACCACGATCGTCAACGTCGGCCTGCCCGCCATCCAGAAGGACGTCCACGCCACCCCCGGCCAGCTGGAATGGGTGGTCGGCGGCTACACCCTGGCGTTCGCGATCGTCCTGATCACCGGCGGACGGCTCGGCGACATCGTCGGCCGCCGGAGCGTGTTCCTGACCGGGGTCGCCGGCTTCACCGCCGCCTCCCTCGCCGCGGCCCTGGCACAGAGCGGCGACCTCCTGGTGGGCGCCCGCGTCGTCCAGGGCGCCTTCGCCGCCCTCATGGTTCCCCAGGTCCTCGCCTCCGTGCAGGCCCTGTACAAGCCCAGGGAACGCGCCGCGGTCCTCGGCATCATCGGCGCCGTCTCCGGCATGGCCGCCGTCGCCGGTCCCCTGCTCGGCGGCTGGCTCGTTTCCGCCGACGCCTTCGGCATCGGGTGGCGCAGCATCTTCGTGATCAACCTCCCCGTCGGCCTCGCCCTGCTGCTCGCCGCCTGGCGCCTGGTGCCCGACACCCGCTCGGCCCACCCGCTGCGCCTGGACATCCCCGGCCTGCTGCTCGCCTCCACGGGCCTGTTCCTGCTCGTCTTCCCGCTGGTGGAGGGCCGTGAGGCCGGCTGGCCCGCCCGGATCCTGGCCATGCTCGCCGCAGCCCCGGTCGTGCTGGGCGTGTTCGTGGTGAACCAGCGGCGCCGGATGCGCCGGGACGGCTCGCCGCTGGCGCCGATGCACCTGTTCGGCAAGCGGGGCTTCGTCTCCGGCAGCGTCGTCCAGCTGTGCTTCTCCGGCGCGATGGCCGGCTTCTTCCTGATCCTCGCCCTCTACCTGCAGATCGGCCTGCACTTCTCCGCCATGGCCTCCGGGCTCACCCTCCTGCCGTTCACCGCGGGCGCCTTCCTCGGCTCGGCCGTCTCGGTGCCGCTCGCCGCGAAGGCCGGCAAGCCGCTGGTCATCGCAGGCGCCCTGATGCAGGCCGGCGGCATCTTCTGGGTGCGCCACGTCGTCGACGCCCACGGCGCGGGCCTGTCGGGCTGGGACCTGCTCCGGCCGCTCGCCCTGGCGGGCCTGGGCCTCGGCTTCCTGGTGGTGCCGCTCGTCGACCTCGCCCTCGCGACCGTCGACGTCCGCGACGCCGGCGCCGCCTCCGGCGTCTACAGCACCTTCCAGCAGTTCGGCGCGGCCCTCGGCGTCGCGGTCACCGGCGTCGTCTTCTTCGGCCGGACCCACAACGGCTACGACCCCACCGTCATGCGGACCGCACTCCTCGCCGGCGCCCTGGTCTGCGTCGCCGGCTACCTCCTCGCCGCCCTCGCGGGCCTGTTCCTGCCCGCCAGCCGCCTGGCCCAGCACGAGGCCGCCGAGGACGAGGAATCGGCCGACCCCGTCCCCACCGCCCACTGACCGACCCCCGCTCCACCCCGAACCCACAGAGAAGGAAGACCCTCATGTCCGACACCACCGCCGTCCTGACCGCCGACGACAAGCTCACCCTCCAGACCGCCGCCCACGGCGTCGTCGGCCTGATGGCCGCCTCCGACCCCGGCGCGATCTCCTCCACCAAGGCGGGCCTGGCCGCCGGGAAGGCCCTCAGTTCCGCCACCGGCCTCACCGGGCGTGTCCTCGCCGAGAAGCCCAAGGGCATGAAGCTCGACGGCAAGTCCACCGCCGACCTCGCCGACCGGGTCTTCGACGCCATCCGCCGCTCCCTCGCCCTGCTGGCCGCCAAGGCCCCCGAGGAGACCGACAACTTCCGCGCCACCATCGCCCTCGCGATGCGGGCCGCCCAGCACGCCCGCCCCGGCGCCAACCCCGCCCAGGCCGCCATGGCCGACAAGATCACCGCCGTCCTCGACGGCTGCTGACCTCACCACCGGCTGCCCGGCCCGGACGCGTACCGCCCGCGTCCGGGCCGGGCGTTCCTCCGGGCGGCCCAGTAGCCTGTATGCCGTGAACAGCCGGCGTGCATGGCGTGTCGCCGTCGATCCGGGCCTCGTCGTCCAGCCGACCTGCGGCCACCTGGACGGGCTCCGGGAGGTCCCCGCGAACACGGCCCCCGGCTGCGAGGACTGCCTGCGGACCGGCAGCACCTGGGTGCACCTGCGGGCCTGCCTGAGCTGCGGGCACGTCGGCTGCTGCGACAGCTCGCCCGGGCAGCACGCGCACCACCACGCCCGCACCAACAGCGGACACCACATCGCCCGCTCCCTCCAGCCCGGCGAGGACTGGGCCTGGTGCTACACCGACGAGGTCTTCCTGCGCCCCGCCTGACCCGAACCACCGGACGTGGCGGCCCGCCGCGGGGAGCCGGATCGTGCGACGGCCCGGCACCCGCGCGGCTGCAGCCGCCGACGTCGGCGCCCGGCCGACGGCGGGGCGCCGAGCTCGACGGCCGGGTGGTCGATGCCGCCGCTTTGGTCGGGGCTGGGGCCGGCTGTGCTGGGTGGTCCTCGCCCCGGTCGCCCGCGGCCGCAGGATGCTTTGGAACCCGCCCTGGCCAGAACGACCGGACGTGGCGGCCCGCCACGGGGAGCCGGATCGTGCGACGGCCCGGCACCCGCGCGGCCGCAGCCGCTGCCGTCGGCGCCCGGCTGACGGTGGGGCGCCGAGTTCGACGGCCGGGTGGTCGGTGCCGCCGGTCTGGTCGGGGCTGGGGCCGGTCGCGCCGGGTGGTCCTCGCCCCGGTCGCCCGAGGCCGCGGCCCGGGGTCGCAGGATGCTGTGGAACCCGCCCTGGCCGAGGCCCGTGCCCGCGTGTGCGGTGGGGCGGGGCCTGCGGTTCGATGGCCCGTCGCCTGGTTCGCCGTGTGTGGCCTTGCCGGGTGGAGGGTCGCTCTGGGCGAGGCTCGTCTCGTGGGGCCTGCGGTTCGACGGCCCGTCGCCCGGGTCGCCGCTCGCACTCCTACGGCGCGCAGCCCCGGGCCCACCGCTCTGCGCGGAGGATCTCCGGCGGCCCGTCGGGAGCCTCGGACAGCACGTCGGGCCCGACTGCGCCGTCATCCGGGCCGGCTTCGGCCCGGATCGAGGGGCTGGGCGCCCCCCGGCGAGCCGGTTCTCTGCGGTTCGTCGGGCTGGGCCGTTCCTGTCGAACGAGGCTGCTGTCGGCGCTGTGGCAAGGGCCCGGCCGTGACACCGGCTCAGCGTTCCAGGCGGACGGGGGCCCGCGCCGCTGACCCGGGGGCGGGGGTGGGGTGGGCGCCGGGGAGGGCCAGGGCGAGGGCGGCGCCGAGGAGGCAGACGGCGAGGCCGACGGTGCAGGCGATGTGGAAGCCGTGCATGAAGGAGCTCTGGACCGCCGCCCGCAGGGCCGCTGCGGTGCTCGGGGTCGAGGCCGTCGCGGTGCCCAGGGCCTCGGCCACCGAGGCCTTGGCCGCGGTGAGGGCGCCGGCCGGGAGGGTGGCGAAGGCGGTGGTCGCGAGGTGGGAGGCGTAGAGGGAGGTGAAGACGCTGCCGACGACGGCGACGCCGAGGGTGCCGCCGGTCTCGCGGGTCGCGTCGTTGACGGCCGAGCCGACGCCGGCCTTGGCGGGCGGCAGGACGCTGAGGATCGATTCGGTGGCCGGTGCGGTGGTCAGCCCGAGGCCGAACCCGATCAGGACCATCTGGCCGACGATCAGCCCGTAGGACTGGAAGGCGGGGGAGAGGGCGATCCAGCCGAAGGCGGTCCCGAGGAGCAGCAGCCCGGAGGTGACGACCGCGCGGGTCCCGGCCCTGGTGGCGAGCGCGACACCGCCGAGCGAGCCGAGCGCGATGGTGAGGGCGACCGGCAGGATCCGTACGCCGGTGGAGAGGGCGCCGTACCCGCGGATGAACTGGAAGTACTGCGTCACCAGGAAGATGAAGCCGAAGAGCGCGAAGAACGCGACGGTGACCGCTCCGCTGGCGGCGGAGAAGGCCGGGGTGCGGAACAGGGTGATGTCCACCATCGGGTGGCTGCGTCCGCGTTCGATGACCACGAAGAGGGCGGCCAGGGCGGCGGAGGCCGCGAAGCCCGCGAGGGTGGCGGGCTGGTCCCAGCCCCGGTTCGGCGCCTCGATGACGGTGTAGACCAGCAGGCCGACGGCGGCCGAGGCGGTGAGCAGGCCCGGGGGGTCCAGCCGGGCGCTCGACGGGTCCTTGGACTCCGGGACCCAGAGCCAGGTGGCGGCGAGGGCGACCAGTGCCACCGGGACGAGCGCGAGGAACACCGAGGGCCAGGCGAAGTGGGCCAGCAGGAGCCCGCCGACGACCGGGCCGACGGCGACGCCGAGGCCGGTGACCGCGCCCCACAGGCCGACCGCCTTGGCGCGCTCGCGGCGGTCGGGGAAGGCGTTGGTGATGACGGACAGGGTGGTGGGGAAGATGACGGCCGCGCAGGCCCCCATGGCGAAGCGGACGGCGATCAGCGCCCCGGACGACCCGGTCACGGCACCCAGGGTGCTGGTGAGCGCGAAGCCGGCGAGCCCGGTGAGGAGGGCGGGCCGTCGCCCGAACCGGTCGCCGAGCGAACCGGCGGTCAGGACGAGGGCGGCGAAGGCGAGGTTGTAGCCGTCGACGATCCACTGGAGGTCGCGGGTGGTGGCGTTCAGCTGGCGGCCGAGGTCCGGGAGGGCGACGTTGACGATCGTGGTGTCCAGGTTGATCGCGAAGGCCGCGAGGCAGACGGACGCGAGGGCCAGGGAGCGCCGGGGTGCGGGACGGTGGGGCATGGCTGCCTCCGACCAGGTGGAGCGGGTGCGGGCTGGACCGAGGGGGTGGACCCTGCTGATGTTGACAGTGGGAACATCTGGACATCTGCCAGCATTCCACCGCAAAGTGGACACTGTCAACACCGGAAGGACGGGAGGGACGGGATCGTGGCCACGAGCCGGGCCTACCATCACGGAAACCTGCGGGAGGCCCTGGTCGCCGGCGGGGTCGACCTCGCCAGGACCGGCGGGCCCGCCGCCGTCGTCCTGCGCGCGGTCAGCCGGCGGGCGGGCGTCTCGCACAACGCCGCGTACCGGCACTTCGCCAACCACGAGGACCTGCTGGCGGCGGTCGCGGCGCGCTGCATGGAGCAGCTGGGGCGGCTCATGCTCGCCCGCTCCGCGGCCGTCGACCTGCCCGACGAGGTGGCGGCGGCCCGGGCGCGGCTGGACGCGATCGGCCGGGCGTACATCGACTTCGCCCTGACCGAGCCCGGCTGGTTCCGCACCGCTTTCTGCGGTACCGCCGCCCCGGAGGGCCAGGCCCGCCACGACGGGCCCAGCTGCGAGGGCCCAGGCGCGGACCCGTACGCCATCCTGTCCGCCCACCTCGACGAGCTGGTCCGGCTCGGCGCCTTCCCGGCCGACCGCCGCCCGGGCGCCGAGTACGCGGCCTGGTCGGCGGTCCACGGCCTGTCGGACCTGCTGGTCGAGGGCCCGTTGCGGGGCCTGCCCGGAGCCGAGCTCCGCACCGCGGTCGAGGCCGTGCTGTCGACCGTCGCCCGCGGCCTCTGAGCGCAGGGGTCCTTCACCTGTTCCGGCATTCGGGTGAACCGATGGGGAAAAGCCTGGCGCGAATGGAAGACGGGTCCGACGCTGCCAGAATTCAGTTTCCCTGAAAGCCGCCCGCGCGGGCGGTGCCACTGCAAAGACGCAGGAGCAGAACGTGCGATTCATCCAACCGCGTAGCATCCCGGGGCAGGCGACCGGCGTCGTTGCGGACCGTTTTCCGTGGACGCTGATGTACCACTCCGTGGCGACCGTGCGCGAGGATCCTTATCTGATCACGGTCGACCCCGCGCGGTTCCGTCGCCAGCTGCGCTGGTTGTCCTCCTGGGGGCTGCGCGGGGTGGCGGTGGGCACCCTGCTGCGGTGTCATCGGGAGGGCACCGCCGGGGGGATGGTCGGGTTGAGCTTCGACGACGGGTACCGGGACTTCGCCGAGGAGGTTATGCCCGCGCTGGTGGAGCACGGCTTCACCGCCACGGTCTACGTGGTGGCCGACCGGCTGGGCGGATACAACGACTGGGACGGGCAGGGCCCGCGCAAGCCGCTGATGACGGCGCAGCACGTCCGTGAAGCCGTCGCCGCCGGGCTGGAGATCGGCTCGCACGGGCTGACGCACCGCCGCCTGGCGGGCCTGGGGGCACAGGACCTGGCTGCTCAGGTCGCCGGCAGCCGCCAGGTGCTAGAGGACCTCACCGGCCAGGCGGTGGAGGGGTTCTGCTACCCCTACGGTTCGCTCGACGCCGCCGCCGTGGAGGCGGTGGCCCAGGCCGGCTACGGCTACGGGTGCGCGGTCAGCCCCGGCCCGCACAGCGGGGTGTACGCGCTCCCCCGCTGTTACATCGGCGACCGGGACGGGTCGCTGCGGATGACCGCGAAGTTGGCGCGCCACCGCTGGCAGCGCTGACGGTGGATCCGGCGGAGCCGGGTGACGGGCGGTGTCGCGAACCGGCACCGCCCGTCACGTCAGCGACTTGACGGTGCATCATGAGTCGGCAGTGGCGGGTTCCAGCCGCAGCCATGACTCGTGCCAGAGCAGGGCGCACTGACGGTCGCAGCCGGTGGCGAGCGGCTCGCCGTCGCAGCGCAGGCCCTGGAGGATGAACCAGCGTCCCCCGGTGGGCTGTTGCCACCAGGCGAGCGACCGGTGGCGCAGCTCGAAGGCCCCGTGGCGGGTGCCGGTGTGGCGCTCCATGCCGGGCTGGAAGGGCACCCCGTCCAGGCAGTTGTCGGACCCGAGGGTGGCGTTGATCTCCGCGAGGCTGCGCACGGTGGCCCACAGGCCGGCCGGGCGGGGGGCGGGGATCGGCGCGGCGGAGGGCTCCAACCACTCGTCGCGGAACAGCAGGGCGCAGTCCAGTCCGCAGCCCTGGGAGTCGTCGGCACCGTGGCAGGTGGCGCCGGCCAGGGCGACGGTGCCCGACAGGCGGCGCATCCGGTAGTGGTCGTCCACCATCCGCCGCACGATGCGCTCGATCCGGTACACGCCACCGCAGAACGACCATTGGCTGTGGGTGAACCACAGGCCGCGGTGGCGGTCCTCGGCGTCGAGGGTGGCCCGGACCGCCGCCTCGTCCTTCACCCGGACCCAGTCGCCCACGGCGTAGCGGGAGGGCCGACCGGGCGCCGGAGGGCCGTTCCGGCGCTCGCGCAGGTCCTCGCGGGCGATCCGGGCGCGGCGGACGACACCGAGCGGGGGGAAGTCGCGCAAGGGGAGGCTCTTGTACTGGCACCGCTTCACGGCCGTTCCGCAGCCCGGCTCCATGGTGCGGGTCAACCATGATTTCTCGACGGCCATCAGTGAGATCCCATCGGGTCGGAGATATCGGCATAGGCTAGCGCACCCCAACTTTCCGAGTCGGCCCGTAGATCCTTTCCGGCGCCATGTCGAGAGAAGTCTTTTCATGGGAAAAGCTGCGGGGATTACGGCTCGGGAATTCCCGGATCGGCGACTCGGCGCGGAGTCGTCTGCGCGCTGGAGGCGAATCGGATCCGCGGTTCCCCTAGGGTCGCGATATGTCGATTCCGGCGTCCCCCTCACGTGGCCTGGTGCTGACGGTGTCGGCACTCGTGATGCTCGCGGGAGCGGATCTGCTGAGCAGGTCCTCGCATTCCGCGGCCCTGGCGGTGATCGCCTCCACGGTGGAGCTCTCGGTGTCGCAGGCCGTCCCGTGGGCGGCCTTCGTCCTCCGTACGGCGTCGATCGCCGTCCGGGCGGTGCTGGAGCCGCGCCGCGGCTGCACGGTCGATTCCGGGGGGCCGTTCACGGGCCTGGCGGTCGGCTGCCTGGCAGCCGCCGTGTTCCTCGGGTCGGTCGCGTGGCTGCGGACGGCACGCCGCCGGGCGCCGGGGCCGATGGTGGGTCCGGTGCGCCGCGGGGCGCCCCGGCCGTCCGACCGGATGGGGGATCTGGCGGTCACGGTGCGGTGTGCGTCGGCGGCCGGCCCCGGGCGGGACCGGGGCGTGCTGTGCGAGGTGGTGGAGACGCCGTTCGGGGTCCGGATGGTGATGGGGGACGTGCGGGGGAGCGGACGGCCGGCGGCGGCCCGGCTGATCGCCAGGGTGCTCGGGGAGATCCGGGAGGCCGCGCAGTACGAGCCGTCCCTGGCCGGGGTGGCGGCGAGGGCGGAGGCGTGCGTCTCCGGGGCGGTGGCGGCCGGGGTGCTCATGACGGCCGTGTTCGCGGAGTTCTCCGGGGCGGCCGACGTGGTGCTGTTGTCCTGCGGGCACGCACCGGTGCCGCTGGTCGCCTCCGAGGACGGCGTACGGACGGTGGCGTGCCGGGCTGGCCCGCCCGTGGGTCTGGCCGAACTGGCGCTGGGCGAACCGCACGTGCGCCGGGAGCCGTTCACCGCGGGGCAGACCCTGGTGGTGTGCTCGGACGGTGTCGCCGAGGCCCGGGGGCGCGGGGGCGCGCGCTATCCGCTGGAGGAGCGCCTGGCCCGGCTCGCCGGAACCGCCGGATGGCGGGCGGGCGGTGCCGAGGAGCGTGCGGAACTGCTCTGTTCGGACCTGACGGCCTTCGCGGGAGAGCAGTGGGAGGGTGACGCGGTCGTTCTCCTGGTGGAGCGGGTGCGGTCCGCCGACGGGTAGCCGGGACGGCGCTCACCGCGGCCGAGGCTGCGGCACGTGACGTCGACGCGGCGCTCGCGGTGTGCCGACGGACCGCCGGCCCGTCACCTCTGGAGGGCGGCCGCCGTGTCGCGGATGGCGGGGAGCCGGTGGTACAGGGCGTCACCGGGGCACTCGGTGGCGAAGCCGTCGCGGTGGCCGGAGATGGGGGCGAAGTCGACCGTGGTGCCCTTGGGGTAGAGGCTGGAGTCCGAGGCGGAGGTGAGCTGGGAGACTCCGTCGGCCTGGCGGCCGGTGAGGCCGAGCTTCCAGGCCGCGATCTTCGCGAGGCCGTCCTGCAGTTCCTGCGGCGGATTGTCCGAGCTGAACGTCCCGATCGCGGCGATGCCGGAGGAGTTGGTGTTGAAGCCGAGCGTGTGGGCGCCGAGCACGGGCTGGTCGACGCCGCCGGCGCGGCCCTCGTAGATGGTGCCGCAGTGGTCGACCAGGAAGTTGTAGCCGATGTCCCGCCAGCCGTTGCTCTGCACGTGGTACTGGTAGATCGATCTGATGATCCTCGGCGCGTCGGAGCAGGCGTAGTCGGTGGCGGTCGCGGTGTGGTGGAGGAAGGTCACCCGGACGGCGCCGGTGTACACGAAGCCCGGCTCACGGATGGACTCGTCCGCGCCCCACCCCGCCCGGGTGACGATGCCGGGGCGCGGCGCGGAGAGCGCCTCGGGCCCGGCCGGGCGCTCGGGCATGGGCTGGGTCTCGACGGAGGCCGCCCCCTGGCCGGGGTCGACCAGTTCGACCCGCAGTCCGTGCGGGAGGCCGGCCGGACCGGGGTGCACGTCGACGGCGACGCCGTTGCTGCGCCCGGCCCACAGCGGGGCGGTGCCACCGTGCGGGAGGGAGTCGGGGCCGTCGACGGAATCGGCCTCCAGGGTGTGCCAGTCGCCCCAGCGGCCGGTGGCGGCGTCGCGGGTGCGGACGCGGACGGAACCGCCGGCGAGGGCCTTGGGGGAGCCGTCCCAGACCACGCCGAGGAGTTCGAACGAACGGGTGGCGCGGGGCGCGACGGCGCCGCCGGAGGTGAGGGCCACCGAGGTGACCGAGCCGCCTCCGGCGGAGGTGCGCGGTGCCGGGGCGGCCGCGTTGTCCGCGGCCGCGACGGTGGGCTGGAAGAGCAGGGCGGTGGTGCAGCCGGCCAGGACCGCTGCCGGGATTGAGATCCTCATGTAAGGGATGTTCACCGCAAATCGCCCTCCCTGCATGTCACCGACGGAGCCCGCGCGGTCACGGAGGGCGGCGGGGGTGCGGGCGCGGCTGCGGCCGGGGAACACCGGCGGGGGCGGCGGAGCGGACCGGGCGGGCGGCATTCCCCCGTTCTCAGCAATCCATTGGGCCGGGACGGTTAACTCGCGGCGGCGTGCCTCGTCGCCGGGTGGTAGAGACGCGTATTCAGAAGATCCGTTTTGCGGATCATCCAGGAGCGTCATGCGAACTCGAATCACCACCCTGGTCCTGTCGGGCCTGACTTCGGCGGCCCTCGTGTGGGGCGCCGGCGGCGTGGCCCACGCCTCGCCCGCCACCGACCACAGCGTGACCCTCGACTCGTCGGCGGCCCAGGGCGAATGGGTCGACAGTCTTCTGCGGCTCGCCCAGGAGGACGGTGTCTCGTCGGACGGTGCCTGGACCAGCACCAGTCGCAGCGAGCTCCAGTCGATGCGGGTCGTCGGCCCGGCGCACCGGGCCGACGCCGGCCCCGAGTTCGAGGGGTTCCTGGCCGAGAGCCAGGAGCCGGGCTCGGTCCAGCCGGACGACTCGACCCGACCCGGCGAGCAGGGCCAGCCGATGGAGCAGGGCCAGCCGATGGGGCAGGCGCCGGAGTCGGCGCATCCCGAGGGCGCCTGGGCGGACGGCGGCGAGCACTGCGAGCAGGCCCCCGGCCACGAGACCCACGGCCACATCCCCGGCCCCGGCGGCCCCAGCGACTGCATCTGCCTGCCCGAGGTTCCCGGCGCCCCCGCCGGGCACGGGGAGCACGGGGAGCACGGGGAGCACGGCGAGCACGGCGAACATGGGGAACATGGGGAGCACGGCGAGCACGGCGAGCACGGCGAACACGGCGAACATGGGGAGCACGGCGAGCACGGGGAACACGGCGAACACGGAGAGCACGGCGAGCACGGCGGCGGCTCGGAGCAGGGTCAGGGCCAGAGCAACCAGCAGGACCAGGGTCAGGGTCAGAACCAGGGCCAGGACCAGGGGCAGAACCAGGGCCAGGGTCAGGACCAGAACCAGGGGCAGGACCAGAACACCCAGCAGAGCCAGGGTCAGGACCAGCACATCGACGTGACCGTCGTGGTGCAGAACACCGTGGCCAACAACCTGAACAACAGTGCCAACAACAGCGCCACCAGCAACTCGAACAACTCCGCGCAGAACAGCGCCCAGAACTCGGCGCTCAACAACCAGTCGGCCTCGCAGGCCAACAACCTCTCCAACCAGCAGAGCCAGAACAACCAGCAGTCCGCGCACAACCTGAACAAGATCAAGTTCGTTGCGGAGGAGGTGGGAGTGCGGCCGCACAAGCCGTCCCACCACGGCGGGCAGGGTGGCGGCGAGGAGCACCACGCCGGACACCACCACCACGGCGAGCTGGCCCAGACCGGCGCCCCGAAGACGCCGGTCCTCCTCGGCCTCTCCGCGGCGTTCCTCGCGGCCGGCGCGGGGGCCATGCGGCTCAGCCGCCGGCGCAGCTGATCGGGCCCGTACGGGCGAGTGCGGATACCGTCCGAACGCATGCGTGAACCGGCCTCCGCCAGGACTTCCTCCTGGCGGAGGCCTTTGCGGTGGGATGCGGGGCGGTGTGGGGCGGACCCGCTCGGCATCCGCGGGGGAGACCCGGCCCCTTTCGGGCCCTCACCCCCACGGGTGAATTCGGGGGCCGTTCGGGGGTTCCGACCAAGCCGGGTGCGTGAGCGTGCCGAACGTCAGGGCAGAGCGGTCCGGCATCCGGCCGGGCCGCAGGGCCGAGACGGGACATGATGGCCAGCGAGCACATCGACACCCGGCTGCTGGAAGAACTCACCGAGCAGTCAGAGGATTTGAACAGCGACGCGCTGCGGATCACCCGCGGAGCGCTGACCGACTTCCGGGAGGGCGCCGAGCCCGGGCGCCGGTGGTGGCAGCGCGGAGCGACCCTCGGGGCCCTGGCCGGCGGGGCCGGGGTGCTGAGTGTCGCACGGGCGGCGGCGGCTTCGCCGTCGGCCTCCGCGTCGGCCACGGCGTCGGCGGACGACATCAGGGCGCTGCAGACCGCCGCGTCCCTCGAGAACCTCGCGGTCAGCGTCTACCAGACGGCGGCCGGGCTGCCGTTCATCAAGGACGGCAACACGACGGTGGCCGCGTTCATCGCCAAGACCACCGAGCAGCACCAGGCCCACGCCAAGGCGTTCAACGCCGCCGCGACCGCGGCCGGCGGGCAGGCGCAGAACGACCCGGACCCGAAGTACAAGGCCGTCGTCGACCAGACGTTGCCCACCATCAAGACCCCGGCGGACGTGGTGAAGCTCGCCATCTCCCTGGAGGACGTCGCCGCCCAGACCTACACCAAGAACGTCGGCCAGGTCAGCAATGCCGAGCTGCGCCAGCTGTTCGCCTCCGTCGCCCCCGTCGAGGCCCAGCACCGCGCCGTCCTGCTGGCCGTGCAGGCGCTGTTGGCGGGCAACGCCGCCGATCTGATCACCATCCCGGTCGACCCGGCGAAGCTGCCCGCGGCCGCGGGCAGTGTGGGCTTCCCCGACGGCTTCTACAAGACCGACAACGCCTCCCCGATCACCGAAGGGGCCGTGAAGTGAGCACCGACCGCACCTGGGAGCCCGCCATCGGCGAGGCCGAACTCGCCCGCCTGACAAGGGACATGGAAGAGGCCCACCGGGCGACCCTGCCGGTCATGCGGGCCGCGGCGGTCGACCTGACCGAGGAGCTGCGCGCCACCGGACAGCTCGACGCGGGCCGGCGCCGGTTCCTGCTCGGGGCGGGCGGGGTCGCCGCCGCCCTCGTCCTGGCCGCGTGCTCCAGCAGCAAGAACGTCAAGGACCCGGCGCCGAGCAGCCCGGCCGGCACCATGCCCGGCTCGGCGTCGGCCTCCGGGAAGTACACCGGGGACCTCAAGGTCGTCGCGCTGGCCACCGCCCTGGAGAACCAGGCCGTCGTCGCCTACCAGGCCGCGCTGGACGCCGCGAAGGCCGGCAAGCTCGGCACCGTGCCCCCGGCCGTGGCGACGTTCGTCACCACCGCGATGGCCCAGCACAGCGACCACGCCAAGGCCTGGAACGCCGTCCTCACCGGCGCCGGCCTGCCCGCGATCACCGACGTGCCGCTGTCCAACCAGCCGGACACCCTGGCCGCGCTCGGCAAGGCCGCCTCGGTCGGGGACGTCGCCAAGCTCGCCCTCGAGCTGGAGGACCAGGCCGCCCAGACGTACCTCTTCGCGACCTACAACGTCACCAGCCCCGCCGGCATCGCCACCGCGGCCAGCATCGCGCCGGTCGAGGCCATGCACGCCGCGATCCTGAACTACGTGCTCGGCCAGTACCCCGTCCCGGACGACTTCCTGCCCACGGACAAGGCCGCCAGCCCCACCCTGCTCACCGTCTGATCCGAGGCCCCCTCCGACCGGGCGCGCGTCCGGCCCACCGGCACCCGACACCCCGCCGGCCGGGCCGGGCGCGCGCCCCTTGCCGGGCCGGCCCGGTGGGGCTCAGCCGCCCTGGCGCTTGCTCCACTCGCTGCTGCCCGGCGGGTAGTCGTAGCCGGGGCGGTTGACGTCGGCGCTGGTGCGGAAGGGCGTGCCGCCGTTGTCGATGTGGACGGTGCCGTGGCGGTCGCCGCTGGACCAGTCCAGGGTGAGGTCCCAGCGGACGTCGTGCGCCTTGGTGTGCGCGGTGACGTAGAAGGCCTCCGGGTCGGACTTGCTGACCTTGTACGGGAAGTCGCGCTGGCCGCCCTTGGGGGTGATCACCGGACTGCCCCGGTCGAGGTCGATGTCGAAGGACTGGGCGTCCACCGCGCCGCCGCAGCCGACGCCCATCGAGTAGTCGTTCCAGGCCAGCGGCGCGCCCTTGGTGGTGACCCGCACGTGCAGCGCCAGGAGGACGACGGTGTCCGTGCCGGTGCCCTGGACGGTGAGGGCGACCTGCTGCTCGCCCGAGGAGACCGCGCCGTAGGCGGCGGCCCAGCGCGGCGCGTCGCGCTCGGGGGCGGGCGGGCCGACCTGGGCGGGTGCGCTGTTCACCAGGAAGTGCTGGCTGCACGGGTCGGCGTAGACGTACGGGCGGGTGCCGACGGTGAGCGGGGCGGGGCCGGTGCCGGTCGGGGACGGGGTCGAGGTAGGGGTCCGGGTGGGCGTGGCGGTCGGGCCGGGGCTCGGGGGCGTGGTCCCGGCGACGGCGACGGCGGCAGCGGGGGTGCTGGGCAGCGGTTCCGGCGTGGCCGTCGTGACCGTGTCGTCCGGCGTGGCCGTGCTGTCCGTCGTCGTTGCCGTCGCCGTCGCGCCGACGGCCTGCTGGTCGCCCTGCGCCTTGTCCCCGCCGCCCTGGAAGCCGGGGCGCGCGATGACCAGGACGGCGGCCAACAGGGCGACGGCCGTGGCGGATACCAGCAGCGCGTTACGGCGCCGGCGCGTCGGTGCGGGCGCCGCCGGCACCACGTCGACCACTGGCTCGACCACCGGCTCCGCCTCCGCCGCGGGGAGGTCCGCCGGAGCGGTCTCCGGGGCCCGCTCGGTCCGGCGCCCCCGGGCCGCGTCGGCCAGGATCCAGCTCCGGTGGAGTGCCATGAGCTCATCGGGAGTCGCCCGGCACAACCGCGCGAAGCGCTCCGCCGACGCGAACTCGTGCGGCAGCGCCGTGCCGTTGCAGTACCGGTGCAGCGTGGAGGTGCTGGTGTGCAGCCGCTTGGCGAGCGTCCCGTAGCTCAGGCCCGAGCGCGTCTTGAGCTCGGTCAGCAGCCGCGCGAACTCCTCCGCCCCGGCGGTCCCCGTATCCTCCGACACCCGACGTCTCCCGTTCCCCGCGTCCCACCCCCGCCGGCCCGGCTCTTGTGCGTCACCGCTGTTCAAGACCCGTTCCAGCGTGCCACTTTACCCATCGTGCTGATGGACGTGGCGGTCGGGACGGACGGTTGCGTAACCACCGATCATCCGACAGTCATGACATCTGCCTCCGGTGAAGATGGGGTGGTCAGCCGGTACGGACCCCGGCTGATGGGTCGCGGCGGCCTCGGGCATCATGATCGGATGCCGGACACCGCAGCACGCACTGCTCTTCTCGATCACCTCAGTCGGATGCTTCCTGGTCGCGTCATCGATGAGGTCCCAGGTGTGGACGGGCCCATCGAGGACCGTGTGCCCGGGTTCCGGGTGTTCCGGATCCATCCCGCGTATCCGGGCGACTGGTGGCTGTATGTGACGTCGGGCTGTTGGGAGGCGACTCAGCACGACGGCCATGGCGCGGAGTTCTTCCTCGCGGCACCACGCGACGAATGGATCAACCTGGAGAGCGTCACCGTCAACGCGTACTACCACTGCGGGCCGGTGCATCAGCGACTCGACGTCGGGCACACCGTCCCCATCGGCCGGCCGTGGCTCGATGACTCCGACTGTGACCACTACCTGGTGAGCCTGCCGTATCCCTTCGGACCGGACTTCGAGGTCTGCACGTGGGAGGGCGGAGCCCATGCCCGGATCCTGTGGCTGTTGCCGATCACCGCAGCGGAGAAGGACTTCCGTCGGGAGATGGGACTCGAGGCACTCGAAGTCCGTTTCGATGAGCACGCGATCGACCCCGTCGATCCCCAGCGGGCCTCCGTGGCCTGAGACGGGCGGGCGGGGCAGAGGGCTCGGACGCGGGCGGTTCACGGCAGCCAGTGCACCGGGGACGCTTCGCGGAGGTGGATGAGGAGGTCGAAGGCCTCGGCGAGGGAGGCCACGGCGAGGTGTTCGGCGGCGTCGCGTTCCGGGGTGTAGACGCCGCTGATGACCCGGGCCTTGGCCGGGCCGTCCCACTGGCGGCGGACCTCCTCCTCGCGCAGGTCCAACCAGCGGGCGGGCAGGCCCGGTTCGGCGAGCTTCGCGTCGATCAGGTCCGGGGCCGGGTCGGGGACGACCGCGACGCCCAGGTCGCCGTGGTGGAAGCCGATCGCCACGGAGACGTACCGCGCGCCGTGGCGCTCGCGGAGCAGGCTGCCGACGGTGGCCTGCGGGCCGCGCTCGGGGACCGCGCCCAGCAGGGTGTCGGCCGCCGAGGTGTGCGCGATGCCGTCCCAGTAGACGGCGCGCAGGCCGGTGTCGCGCTGGAAATCGGCGATGATCCCGGCCCACAGTTCGGCCTCGCCCGCGTAGTTGCCGCAGCCGGCGACGCTGTGCTCGTGGAACTCCACGATCAGCCGCATCCTGGCGACCGCGTCCTCGGCGTCGGTGCTGGTGTCGGGCAGGGATTCGACCAACGCCAGTGCGTCGCGGGCGTGTTCGGCGAACGGCCGGCCGGGGTGGAGGCCCCGGGCCCGTTGGACGTGCTCGTCGATCCGGTGGGCCGTGCGGATGGGCTCCAGGTGGGCGGTCAGCTGCGCGAGCCGGTCGGGCGCCGACGCGCGCACGTGCGCCAGGACGGCGTCGTAGTCGGCGGGCCCGGCCTGGACCGGCTTCACCCCGAGGATCCGGACCGGGTCGGCCGGGTGCTCCCGGTTGAAGTCCCGGATCCACTCCAGGGCGGTGGCCATCTCGGCGGTGTGCCACGGCCGCCAGGCGGCGGCCAGGGCGGATGCGGCCGAGCCCGCGCCGCCGTTCACGTACGCGTCGAGGGCCTGGCCGGCTCCCGCGCTGTCCTGGACGGCCAGTGCGCGGAAGCCGTGGTCCCGGACCAGACGGCGGAACAGCTGGTCCCGTACCCCGAAGGTCTCCCGGGAGAAGCGGGTGGACTCCCCGAGGCCGACCACCGTCGCCCCGGCGGCCGACCGGCGGGCGATCTCGTCGAGTTCGGCGTCGGACAGGGGGAGGGCGGCGGTGGACGGGCCGGAGCTTGCGGTGTTGTTCGGCATGTCGATCAGTCTTGACCTTGAAGTCGACTTGAGGTCAAGCGACTCGGTCGCCGCGCTGCCGGGCGGGGCACCACCCCGTCAGGCAGCGGGCCCGGACGAGGGGGCGAGGGTGGTGTCGAGCCAGTCGAAGGTGACCTGCTGGAACCGGGCCATCGCGCCCATGTGGCAGTGCTCGCCCGCGCCTTCGGACTCGGGGAGGGTGACCAGGGTGTGGGGGCAGGTCAGGGCGGCGGCGACGCGCTGGGCCTGGCCGCGGAAGAACTGGTCGTCCTCGGCGTCCAGGACGAGGGTGGGGCAGTCGATGAGCTGGGCGACGCCGTCGAGGGTGTAGTCGGCGGTCCTGCGGATGTAGTCGGTGGGGGAGGCGGCGCCGAACGTCCACACGCCGTTGCGCAGGGCCCAGCGGAGCTGGGTGCTCACCTGCATCAGCAGGCTCAGCACCGGGTCGGCGAGGTCGTCGCGCCCGGACTCGACCCAGTCCCGCAGGAACGGCGGCATCATGCGGAGGTGGGCGTCGTGGTAGTCGTACAGGCCGTCGTCCAGGACGAGGGCGGCCAGGCGGTGCTCGTGGGCGGCGGCGCGGGCGGTGAGGTAGCCGCCGAGGCTGTAGCCGAACAGGGCGAGCCGGTCGGGGGCGATCTCGGGCCGGGTGAGCGCGTAGTCGACCACCGGGGTGACCACGGCCTCCCAGTCGGGGCGGAACACGAGCCCCTGCTCGCGCAGGGCGGCGCCCTGGCCGGGCCCGTCGTAGGCCAGCACGTTGTAGCCGCGGCGCAGGGCGGCCGCGCCGATGACGAAGTAGGCCTCTTCCAGGGTGGAGTCGAAGCCGCTGGTGAAGATGGCGGTCGGGCGGGGGAGGCCGGAGTCGTCGACGAGGAAGAGGTACCCGGGCAGGGTGGTGTCCCCGTAGGGGATGCGGACGGCTTCGACGGGGGTGTCCAGCAGCCTCGCGGCGGTCGCGAAGGTCTCGCGGGAGAGGGCGGAGAGCGCCTTGACCTCGGGGTCGTGGGCGGGGTCGTCGCGGCGGTAGAACTCGGCGGTGCGGTAGTAGTTCGAGGCGCGCAGCAGGGCCTCGCGGGCGCTGACCCGGTGGCCGGCGGCGAGCGCGCCGGTGCCGATGGCGTGGACGCGCTGCGCGGTCCCCTTCCACTCGCGCAGCCAGGCCTCCTCGTCGCCCTCGCCGACGTTGCGGAGGATGGTCAGGACCTCGCCCAGGTCGGCGCCGCCGTCGTTGGCGAAGCCGGCCGCGCGCAGCGCCTCGAAGGAGAAGGACTCGTCCTCGTACAGGAATCGCATGGTGCACCCCAGACCATTGTCGAGACGGAACGGTTCCGTCTCGCCTTTGTCATCGACGATAGACCCCGCCTAGTCGAGACGCAACCGTTCCGGCTCGTGTAGGTTCGGGCCATGCCCAGCACCCCCGCGCCCCAGCCGTCGCCCCCCGCCCCCGACCGCCCCCCGGGGCGCAGACTCCCCGGCGGACCCGTGCTCCAGGACTCGGTGACCGAGGCCATCGCCGCCGCGTTCTTCGAGGAACTGGCGGCCGCCGGCTACGCGCGGCTGTCCCTGGAGGCGGTCGCCAAGCGGGCCGGCGCGGGCAAGGCGGCCATCTACCGCCGCTGGACGTCCAAGCTGGAGATGACCGTCGACCTGGTCTCCGCCGTCGCCGTCGACGCCTCCGGGACCGCCGACACCGGAACCCTGCGCGGCGACGTCCTCGCCTTCCTCACCGAGGTCGCCGACGCGCTGCGCCAGCCGCTCCCGGCGAGGATCATCCCCGACCTGATCGCCGAGGGCGGCCGCAACCCCGAACTGGCCGAGGCGCTGTTCAGCACCGTCCGCGACACCCGGCGGGCCAAGGCCACGGAGCTCCTGGAACGGGCGGTCGACCGCGGCGAACTCCCCGCCGACCTGGACCGCGGGATCGCCCTCGACCTCCTCGTCGGCCCGCTCTACTGGCGCCTCGCGGTCGTCCACACCCCGACCGCCCCCGACCACCTCGACCGCCTCACCGACAAGCTGCTCGCGGCCTTCCGCGCCTGAGGCCCTGCGTACGGCGGCGCGCCGTGCGCCCCGCGGCGGGTGGCGGGTGGCGGACGGGTGACGGGCGGGGCGGGGCGGGCCTGACCTCCCGTCGGGCGGCGCGGCGTGGTGCGACTATCTGGGGCGTATCGGCGCATCCGGCACGATTCGACCGGTTCCCCTAGGAGGACCTCAGCAATGAGCCGTCGCACCCACCGCCCCGCCATGCTCGTGGCCCTGGCGCTCGTCCTCGCCCCGCTCGCCGGCTGCGGCGGGGTCGACGCGCCCGGCCCGGTCGCCGTCGCGCCCCCGCCGCCGGAGAAGGCCTTCGGCCAGGCCTGCGCGGCGCTGCCCGGCGAGGGCCCCGGCAGCCTCGACGCGATGCGCGGCATGCCCGTGCTGACCGCGATCGACCAGACCAAGGACCTCGCCCAGCTGTCCGCGCTGGTCAAGACCGCCAAGGCCAAGGACATCTTCGACTCGATGGAGAACGTCACGGTCTTCGCCCCGAACGACGCCGCCTTCGCCAAGCTGACGGACGACCAGAAGAAGACCCTCGCCACCCAGCAGGGCGCCGGCGACCTCGTCCGCAAGCTCATCGTCGTCCGCGACCTGCGCAAGGACGACCTCCAGGACAAGCAGTACAACTCGCTGCAGGGCGCCGTCATCAAGGCGGCCGGCAGCGGGGAGGACTACCGCATCGGCGGCGCGCAGGTGCTCTGCGGCAGCATCAGGACGGCCAACGCGCGGCTGGCGATCCTGGACACGGTGCCGGCCTTTGGGTGACGGGTCGCTCGTGGGGTGGGCCGGTCCTCTGGGCCGGCCCACCTTCGTTTTGCTCTCGCGCTCGCCCCCGTTGCCGCCCGCCTGCTGCGCCGAACGGTAGTCGGGGATGGGCCGAAAGCGGGCATTTTGATATGAAAAACCGATGACACGATGTCAGGTCATCCGTCTCTGGGCTCGACCTCGGCAATTCTCTTGATCGCGCACGCGGGCATTCGCGTGACTGTCGTGTTGTCCGCCCGGCCGCGTCCCCGCGGCCGGGCGGTCGCGAGAGGAGACGCCGGATGGCTCCGGTGAGGTCGATGCTCGGCGGTCGGTTCTCGACGGCCATGCGCGGTGTGCTCGCGCTGCTCTGCCTGGCGCCCCAGAGCGGGCTCGCGCTGGCCGCCGCCCCGCCCGCGTACGCGCCGCAGGGGCCGTCCGAGGAGCAGCGGGCGCTGGTGGCGTGCACGCCGACCGGCAACTTCACCAACTGCACCCGGTTCACCTACAGCGGCGGCGACCAGACCTTCACCGTGCCCGCCGGTGTCACCAGCGTCTACGCGCGGCTGTGGGGCGGCGGTGGCGGCGGCTCGCCGACCGCCTACTACACCGGCCAGTTCGGCGGCGGTGGCGGCGGCTACACCACGGGGACCATCGCCGTGACGCCGGGCCAGAGCCTGACCATCACCTCCGGCCAGGCCGGACTGATGAACCGGACCACCGCGGTGTACGGCGGCGGCGGTCCCGGCGGCCGGGGCGGGTCCAGCGGCGGCCTGGCGACCGGCGCCAGCGGCGGCGGCATGAGCGCCGTGTGGAGCGACAACTACGGCGGCACCCCGCTGCTGATCGCCGGTGGCGGCGGCGGTTCCTCGCCGGGCGCCGACACCGGCACCCCCGCCGCCGGCGGCGGGGGCGGCACCAGCGGAGGCCAGGACAACCGCCCGGCGAGCTCCGGCCGCGGCGGCACCCAGAGCGCCGGCGGCGCGGCCGCCACCCAGACCAGCTGCGGCAGCCCGACGGCGGGAAGCCGGTTCCTCGGCGGCAGCGGCGCACCCAACAACAACGAGGGCGGCGGCGGTGGCGGCGGCGGCCTGTACGGCGGCGGTGGCGGCGCCTGCCAGGGCCAGAGCTCCGCGGAGCTGAACGGCATGGGCGGCGGCGGCTCCGGCTACACCGGCGGCACCGGGGTGACCAGCGCGCAGACCACGGCCGGCGCCAACAGCGCCGCCAACGGCAAGGGCGGCCCGGCCGCCGGAAGCAGCGACCCGCTCTACAGCTCCGGCATCGGCAACGGCGGCGGCACCACCGACGGCGGCAACGGCGAGGTCACCCTGGAGTGGGTGACCCAGACCGGCCTGTCCATCAGGAAGACGGCCTCCCCGACCACGTACGTCCCGGGGCAGGCCCTCACCTACACCGTGGTGGTCAGCAACGCCGGGCCGGCGCCCGCCGTCGGCGCGGCGGTCCGGGACGCACTGCCGTCCGCGCTGTCCGGGTTCACCTGGACCTGCGCGCCCGGCTCCAGGAGCAGCGGCTGCGGCGACGGGAGCGGCACGGGCAGCATCGACACGACGGCGACGATCGCGGTGAACGACTCCGTGACGTACACGGTGACGGGCACCGTCCCGTCCGGGACCACGGGCACGCTCTCGAACACCGCGACCGTGACCCGCCCCAATGCCACGACGGACCCGAACTGCGGACCGACCTGCTCCAGCACCGTCGACACCCCGGGACGGGTGACCACCGGACTGTCGGTGACCAAGACGCCCGACAAGAACCCGTACGTGCCCGGGCAGCCGCTGACCTACACCATCGTCGTGAAGAACAACGGCCCCTCGGACGCCGTCGGCACCTCCGTCCGGGACACCGTGCCCGCCACGCTCCAGAACTTCACCTGGAGCTGCACGGCCAGTGGCGGGAGCAGTTGCGGCAGCACCGCGTCCGGCACCGGCAACATCAACACGACGGTCGACGTCCTCGCGGGGAGCCAGGTGACCTACCGGCTCACCGGCACGGTGCCGGCGGACGCCAACGGGGCCCTGGACAACCGGGCCACCGTGACGCCGCCGAGCGGGGCCACCGACCCGAACTGCTCGCCCGACTGCACCAGCGCCGCCAACCCGATCCCGCCGGACCGCAAGGCGAACCTGGTCGTGTCGAAGGTGCTGCTGACGAATCCGGTGGTGCCGGGCCAGCCGATCAAGTGGCAGGTCAAGGTCACCAACAACGGCCCCTCGACGGCCCGCAACGTGCAGGTCACCGACCAGATCCCGGCCGGGGTCACGGGACCCTCCATGGTCAACGACCAGGACTCCTCGGCGTGTTCGATCGGCAACGGCACCGCGACCTGCCCGGGCGTCACCATCCCGGTCAACGGCACCGCCAGCTGGACCCTGACCGGCACGCTCGACCCGAACGCGACGGTGACGCCGACGAACACGGCGGTGGTGACCGGGGGTCCCGACCCGTCGGCGTCCTCGCGCACCGCCGTCGCCTCGCCGACCGTGACGCCCGCGCCGCAGGCCGTCCTGAGCATCGCGAAGACGCTGCTGACGAGTCCGGTGGTGCCCGGGCAGCAGGTGCAGTGGCGGGTGACGGTGACGAATGGCGGTCCGTCGCGGGCGCGGAACGTGGTGGTGACGGATCAGGTGCCGGCGGGGGTCTCCGGTGCCTCGATGACGGCTGACGCGGGAGGGGCGAACTGTCCGATCAGTGGTGGCGTCGCGACGTGTCCGGCGGTGGAGATCCCGGCTGGCTCGTCCGCGAGTTGGACGCTGAGTGGCACGCTCGACCCCGATGGGACGACGACGCCGACGAACACGGCTGTGGTGACGGGTGGTCCCGATCCGTCGGCCACGGCCCGTACGGCGGTCGCTACGCCGACCTCCTCGCCGACGCCGCAGGCGAACCTGACCGTGTCGAAGGCGTTGCTGACGAGTCCGGTGGTGCCCGGGCAGCAGGTGCAGTGGCGGGTGACGGTGACGAACGGTGGTCCTTCGCGGGCGCGGAACGTGGTGGTGACGGATCAGGTGCCGGCGGGGGTCTCCGGTGCCTCGATGACGGCGGACTCCGGTGCGGCCAACTGTCCGATCAGCGGTGGCGTCGCGACGTGTCCGGCGGTGGAGATCCCGGCTGGCTCGTCCGCGAGCTGGACGCTGAGCGGCTCGCTCGACCCGAACGCGACGGTGACGCCGACGAACACGGTGACGGTCACGGGCGGGCCCGACCCGTCCGCGTCCTCGCACACCGCCGTGGCCTCGCCGACCGCCACGCCCGCGCCGCAGGCCGGCCTGACCGTCTCGAAGACGCTGGTGACCAACCCGGTGGTGCCCGGGCAGCAGATCCAGTGGCAGATCAACGTCTTCAACGCCGGGCCCTCGCGCGCCCGGAACGTGGTGGTCAGCGACCAGATCCCGGCCGGGGTCAGTAACGCGGTCATGATCGGGCCGAACCGCACCTCCTGCCCGATCAGCGGCGGCGTCGCGACCTGCCCGGCGGTGGAGATCCCGGCCGGCCAGGCGCTGAACTGGACGCTGACGGGGACGCTGGACTCCAATGCGACTGTCACGCCCGGTAATACGGTGACGGTGACGGGTGGTCCGGATCCGTCGGTGTCGACGCATACGGCGGTGGCTTCGCCGACCTCGTCGCCTTCGCCGCAGGCCAGCCTGTCGGTGTCGAAGGTGCTGCTGACGAACCCGGTGGTGCCGGGGGAGCAGGTGCAGTGGCGGGTGTCGGTGACGAACGGTGGTCCGTCGCGGGCGCGGAACGTGGTGGTGACGGATCAGGTGCCGGCGGGGGTCTCCGGTGCCTCGATGAAGGCTGACGCGGATGGGGCGAACTGCCCGATCAGTAACGGTGTTGCGACGTGTGCGGCGGTGGAGATCGCGGCTGGGCAGACGTTGAGCTGGACGCTGACGGGGACGCTTGCGTCCGATGCGACTGTCACGCCCGGTAATACGGTGACGGTGACGGGTGGGCCGGATCCGTCGGTGTCGACGCATACGGCGGTGGCGTATCCGTCGAACTCGCCTTCACCGCAGGCGAATCTGACCGTTTCGAAGGTGTTGCCGACGAATCCGGTCGTGCCGGGGGAGCAGGTGCAGTGGCGGGTTTCGGTGACGAACAACGGTCCGTCGCGGGCGCGGAATGTGGTGGTGACGGATCAGGTGCCGGCGGGGGTGAACGATGCCTCGATGCGGGCTGATGCTGATGGGGCGAACTGCCCGATCAATGGTGGCGTCGCGACGTGTGCGGCGGTGGAGATCGCGGCTGGGCAGACGTTGAGCTGGACGCTGACGGGGACGCTTGCGTCCGATGCGACTGCCACGCCCGTTAATACGGTGACGGTGACGGGTGGGCCGGATCCGTCGGTGTCGACGCATACGGCGGTGGCGTCTCCATCGAACTCGCCGTCGCCGCAGGCGAATCTGTCGGTGTCGAAGGTGCTGGTGACGAACCCGGTGGTGCCCGGGCGGCAGATCCAGTGGCAGGTGTCGGTGACGAACAACGGTCCGTCGCGGGCGCGGAATGTGGTGGTGACGGACCAGGTGCCGGCCGGGGTCGGCGGTGCGACGATGACGGGTGCTGATGGCTCCAACTGCCCGATCGCCAGCGGTGTTGCGACCTGCCCGGCGGTGGAGATTCCGGCGGGGCAGACGATGACGTGGACGTTGTCCGGCACGCTGGACCCGAATGCGACGGTGACGCCGACCAACGGCGTGACCGTGACGGGTGGGCCGGACCCGACCGCCTCCAGCCACACGGCGGTGGCCTCGCCGACCGGCTCGCCGACGCCGCAGGCCGGGCTGGGCATCTCCAAGGCGCTGTTGACGAGTCCGGTGGTGCCGGGGCAGCAGGTGCAGTGGCGGGTGACGGTGACGAATGGTGGTCCGTCGCGGGCGCGGAACGTGGTGGTGACGGATCAGGTGCCGGTGGGGGTTTCCGGTGCGTCGATGACGGCGGACGCCGACGGCGCCAACTGTCCGATCGCCAGCGGTGTCGCGACGTGTCCGGCGGTGGAGATTCCGGCGGGCTCGTCCGCGAGCTGGACGCTGAGTGGCACGCTCGACCCCGATGCGACGACGACGCCGACGAACACGGCGGTGGTCACCGGCGGGCCGGACCCGTCGGCCACAGCTCGTACGGCGGTGGCCTCGCCGACCTCCTCGCCGACGCCGCAGGCCAGCCTCACGGTGTCCAAGGTGCTGTTGACCGATCCGGTGGTGCCCGGCCGGCAGATCCAGTGGCGGGTGACCGTCATGAACAACGGTCCCTCGCGGGCGCGCAATGTCGTGGTCACGGACGCCGTGCCGGCCGGTGTGATCGACCCGAGCATGACGGCGTCGGACGGGACCGCCTGTCCGATCAGCGGCGGGACGGCGACCTGTCCGGCTGTGGAGATCCCGGCGGGCTCCTCCGCGACCTGGACCCTGACCGGAACGCTCTCGTCGGATTCGACGGTGACGCCGACGAACGCCGTGACGGTCACGGGTGGGCCGGATCCGTCGGTGTCGACGCATACGGCGGTGGCTTCGCCGACCTCGTCGCCGTCCCCGCAGGCGAGTCTGGTCGTCTCGAAGGTGCTGCTCACCGACCCGGTCGTGCCGGGACAGCAGGTGCAGTGGCGCGTGACGGTGACCAACAATGGTCCTTCGCGGGCGCGGAACGTCGTGGTGACGGACCAGGTGCCGGCGGGGGTGAACGGCGCGTCGATGAAGGCCGACGCGGACGGAGCAACCTGCCTGATCAGCAACGGCGTTGCGACGTGCCCGGCGGTAGAGATCCCGGCCGGGCAGACCCTGACGTGGACGCTGTCCGGGATGCTGGACTCCGGCGCGACGACGACGCCGACCAACACGGCGGTCGTCACCGGCGGTCCCGATCCGTCGACCACCGCGCACACCGCCGTTGCCTCGGCGACCTCCTCGCCCTCGCCCCGCGCGAACCTCACTGTCTCGAAGGTGCTGCTCACCAACCCGGTCGTTCCCGGGCAGCAGATCCAGTGGCGGGTGTCGGTGACGAATGGCGGGCCTTCGCGGGCTCGGAATGTGGTGGTGACGGACCAGGTGCCGTCGGGGGTTTCCGGTGCCTCGATGACGGCTTCGGACGGGACCAACTGTCCGATCAGCAACGGGGTTGCCACATGTCCGGCGGTGGAGATCGCGGCGGGGCAGACGATGATGTGGACGCTGTCCGGGACGCTGGACTCCAATGCGACTGCCACGCCCGGTAATACGGTGACGGTGACTGGTGGGCCGGATCCTTCGGTGTCGACGCATACGGCAGTGGCCTCACCGTCCAACTCGCCTTCACCGCAGGCGAATCTGTCGGTGTCGAAGGTGTTGCTGACGAATCCGGTGGTGCCGGGGGAGCAGGTGCAGTGGCGGGTGTCGGTGACCAACAATGGCCCGTCGCGGGCGCGGAATGTGGTGGTGACGGATCAGGTGCCGGCGGGGGTGAACGATGCCTCGATGCGGGGTGATGCGGATGGGGCGAACTGTCCGATCAGTAACGGTGTTGCGACGTGTGCGGCG
Organism: Kitasatospora sp. NPDC058162; assembly: GCF_042884005.1. Lineage (NCBI taxonomy): Bacteria > Bacillati > Actinomycetota > Actinomycetes > Kitasatosporales > Streptomycetaceae > Kitasatospora > Kitasatospora sp. NPDC058162. The sequence continues at coordinate 572,003 of NZ_JBHVUS010000001.1, read as the reverse complement.
GTGGAGATCGCGGCTGGGCAGACGTTGAGCTGGACGCTGACGGGGACGCTTGCGTCCGATGCGACTGTCACGCCTGGCAATACGGTGACGGTGACGGGTGGGCCGGATCCGTCGGTGTCGACGCATACGGCGGTGGCTTCGCCGTCGAACTCGCCTTCGCCGCAGGCGAATCTGACGGTGTCGAAGGTGCTGGTGACGAACCCGGTGGTGCCCGGGCAGCAGATCCAGTGGCAGGTTTCGGTGACCAACAACGGGCCCTCGCGGGCGCGGAACGTGGTGGTCAGCGATCAGGTGCCGGCCGGGGTGTCGAACCCGTCGATGACGGGATCGGACGGGTCCAACTGCTCGATCAGCAATGGTGTCGCCACCTGTCCGGCGGTGGAGATTCCGGCGGGGCAGACGATGACCTGGACGTTGTCCGGGACCCTGGACCCGAATGCGACGGTGACGCCGACCAACGGCGTGACCGTGACGGGTGGCCCCGATCCGACGGCGTCCTCGCACACGGCGGTGGCCTCGCCGACCGGCTCGCCGACGCCGCAGGCCGGGCTGAGCATCTCCAAGGCGCTGTTGACGAGTCCGGTGGTGCCGGGCCAGCAGGTGCAGTGGCGGGTGACGGTGACCAATAGCGGGCCTTCGCGGGCGCGGAATGTGGTGGTGACCGACCAGGTGCCGGCGAGTGTCACCAGTGCGTCCATGACGGCGGACGCGGACGGCGCCAACTGCCCCATCGCGGGTGGGACGGCAACCTGCCCGGCCGTCGAGATCCCGGCCGGGCAGACCCTCACGTGGACGCTGGTCGGCACGCTCGACCCCAATGCGACGACGACGCCGACGAACACGGCGGTGGTGACAGGTGGGCCGGACCCGTCGGCCACGGCCCGTACAGCGGTCGCCTCGCCGACCTCGTCGCCGACGCCGCAGGCCAACCTCACGGTGTCCAAGGTGCTGCTCACCGACCCCGTGGTGCCGGGGCAGCAGATTCAGTGGCGGGTGACCGTCATGAACAACGGTCCTTCGCGGGCGCGGAACGTCGTGGTCACGGATGCTGTGCCGGCCGGTGTGAACGGCCCGAGCATGACGGCCTCGGACGGTACCGTCTGCCCGATCAGCGGTGGGACGGCGACCTGCCCGGCCGTGGAGATCCCGGTGGGCTCCTCCGCGATCTGGACCCTGACCGGAACGCTGGCCCAGGACGCCACGGTCACGCCGACGAACACGGTGGTGGTGACAGGTGGGCCGGATCCGTCGGTGTCGACGCATACGGCGGTGGCGTCCCCGTCGAACTCGCCTTCGCCGCAGGCGAATCTGTCGGTGTCGAAGGTGCTGTTGACCGACCCGGTGGTGCCTGGGCAGCGGGTGCAGTGGCGGGTGTCGGTGACGAACGGTGGTCCGTCGCGGGCGCGGAACGTGGTGGTGACGGATCAGGTGCCGGCCGGGGTGAACGGTGCCTCGATGGCGGCTGATGCGGACGGTGTCATCTGTCCGATCGGGAATGGTGTGGCGACGTGTCCGGCGGTGGAGATTGCGGCTGGGCAGACGCTGACCTGGACGCTGTCGGGCACGCTGGACGCGAACGCAACCGTCACGCCGACGAACACGGCGGTGGTGACGGGCGGGCCGGATCCGAGCACGCCGACGCACACGGCGGTGGCTTCGCCGTCGAACTCGCCCTCTCCGCAGGCGAATCTGACGGTTTCGAAGTCCCTTCTCACCAACCCTGTGGTGCCTGGGCAGCGGGTGCAGTGGCGGGTGTCGGTGACGAACAACGGTCCGTCGCGGGCGCGGAACGTGGTGGTGACGGATCAGGTGCCGGCCGGGGTGAACGGTGCCTCGATGGCGGCTGATGCGGACGGTGTCATCTGTCCGATCGGTAGCGGTGTGGCGACGTGTCCGGCGGTGGAGATTGCGGCTGGGCAGACGTTGACCTGGACGTTGTCCGGCACACTCGACGCGAACGCGACCGTCACGCCGACGAACACCGTGACGGTGACAGGTGGTCCGGATCCGACGGCGTCCTCGCACACGGCGGTGGCGTCCCCTTCGAACTCGCCGTCGCCGCAGGCGAATCTGACCGTCTCGAAGGTGCTGGTCACCGATCCGGTGGTGCCGGGTCAGCAGATCCAGTGGCGGGTGTCGGTGACGAACAACGGTCCCTCGCGGGCGCGCAACGTGGCGGTGACCGACCAGGTGCCGGCCGGGGTGTCGAATGCGTCGATGACCGCGCAGGACGGCACGGGGTGCCCGATCGGCAATGGTGTGGCGACGTGTCCGGCGGTGGAGATCGCGGCTGGGCAGACGATGAGCTGGACGCTGTCCGGCACGCTGGACCCGAATGCGACCGTCACGCCGACGAACACGGTGGTGGTGACGGGTGGGCCGGATCCGAGCACGCCGACGCACACGGCGGTGGCTTCTCCGTCCAACTCGCCCTCACCGCAGGCGAATCTGAGCATTGCCAAGGTCCTGGTGACCAACCCGGTGGTGCCTGGGCAGCAGATCCAGTGGCGGGTGACCGTCACGAACAACGGGCCCTCGCGGGCCCGGAACGTCGTGGTCACGGACCGGGTGCCGGACGGTGTCAGCGGTGCGAGCATGACCGCCACCGACGGGAGCGTCTGCCCGGTCGCGAACGGGACGGCCGTGTGCCCGGCGATCGAGCTGGAGGTCGGGCAGAGCGTGTCGTACACGCTGAGCGGCACGCTCATGCAGGACGCGACCGTCACGCCGACGAACACGGCGGTGGTGACGGGCGGTCCCGACCCGAGTGCGACGGCGCACACGGCGGTGGCCTCGTCGTCCAACTCGCCCTCGCCGCAGGCGAGTCTGACCGTGGCGAAGGTGCTGCTGACGAACCCGGTGGTGCCGGGGGAGAAGATCCAGTGGCGGGTCTCGGTGACCAACAACGGTCCGTCGCGGGCCCGGAACGTCGTCGTCAGCGACCGGATCCCGGACGGGGTCGCCGACGCCGTCCTCCAGTCGGACGCCGACGCGAGCCGGTGTCCGATCACCAACGGTACGGCGGTGTGCCCGGCGATCGAGCTGGAGGTCGGGCAGACGGACTCGTACACGCTGACCGGAACGCTGGACCCGAACGCGACCACCACGCCGACGAACACGGCGGTGGTGACGGGCGGTCCCGACCCGAGTGCGACGGCGCACACGGCGGTGGCCTCGCCGTCCAACTCGCCCATCCCGCAGGCGAATCTGAGCATCGCCAAGGTGCTGCTGACCAATCCGGTCGTCCCCGGACAGCAGATCCAGTGGCGGGTGACGGTGACCAACCGCGGTCCCTCGCGGGCCCGGAACGTGGTCGTGACCGACACCATCCCGGCCATGGTCAACGCCCCGGGGATGACCTCGGACACTGACGGCTCGGCCTGCCCGATCAGCGGTGGTGTGGCGACCTGCCCGGCCGTCGAGATCCCGGCCGACGGCACCCTCTCCTACACCGTCACCGGGACGCTCGACCCGGCGGCGACCAGCACCCCGGCCAACGTCGCCGTCGTCACCGGCGGGCCCGACCCGACGGCGACGGCCCACACGGCGACCGCGCAGGCCAGCGAGACGGTCGTGCCGCAGGCCCGCCTGACGGTGTCGAAGGTGCTGCGCACCGACCCGGTCGTACCCGGGCAGCCCATCGAGTGGCGGATCAGCGTGACCAACAACGGGCCGAGCCAGGCCCGGAACGTCGTGGTCAGCGACCGGATCCCGGACGGCGTCGTCGGCGCCTCGCTCTCGCCGGACGCGACCAAGGCGGCCTGCCCGATCAGCGGTGGTGTGGCGACCTGCCCGGGGGTCGAGATCCCGGTCGGCGGGACGGCGACGTACACGCTCTCCGGCACCCTCGCCCAGGACGCGACCACAGTGCCGGGCAACACCGCCGTGGTGACCGGCGGCCCGGACCCGAGCACGACCGCCCACACGGCGGTGGCCTCGCCCATCGGCTCGCCCTCGCCGCAGGCGCGGCTGAGCCTGGCCAAGGTGCTGGTGACCGACCCGGTGGTGCCGGGCGGGACGATCCAGTGGCGGGTGACGGTGACGAATGGTGGTCCGTCGCGGGCGCGGAACGTCGTGGTCACCGACCGGGTGCCGGACGGCGTGTCCGGCGCCATGATGGCCTCGGACGAGGACGGTACCAAGTGCCCGATCGCCAACGGCGTCGCGACCTGCCCCGCGATCGAGCTGGAGGTCGGGCAGGCGGCCTCGTACACGCTGAGCGGGACGCTCGCCGCCGACGCCACGGTCACGCCGACGAACTCGGTGACGGTGACGGGTGGGCCGGATCCGACGGCGTCCTCGCATACGGCGGTGGCTTCGCCGTCGAACTCGCCGTCGCCGCAGGCGAATCTGTCGGTGTCGAAGGTGCTGCTGACGAATCCGGTGGTGCCGGGGCAGCAGGTGCAGTGGCGGGTGACGGTGACGAACCATGGGCCGTCGCGGGCGCGGAATGTGGTGGTGACCGATCAGGTGCCGACTGGGGTGTCGAATGCGTCGATGACGGCGGCGGACGGGAGCGTCTGCCCGATCAGTGGTGGGACGGCGACGTGTCCGGCGGTGGAGATTCCTGCGGGCTCGTCGGTGACGTGGACGTTGTCCGGCACGTTGGATGCGAATGCCACGGTGACGCCGACGAACTCGGTGACGGTGACGGGTGGGCCGGATCCGAGGGCGTCCTCGCATACGGCGGTGGCGTCTCCGTCGAACTCGCCCTCGCCGGAGGCGAATCTGTCCGTGTCGAAGGTGCTGGTCACTGATCCGGTGGTGCCGGGGCAGCAGATCCAGTGGCGGGTGACGGTGACCAACAACGGGCCCTCGCGGGCGCGCAACGTCGTTGTCACGGATGCCGTACCGGCCGGTGTGAACAGTCCGAGCATGATGGCCTCCGATGGGACTGCCTGCTCGATCAGCGGCGGGACGGCGACGTGTCCGGCGGTGGAGATCGAGGTTGGTGGTTCGCTGAGCTGGACGCTCACCGGCACGTTGGATGCGAATGCGACGGTGACGCCGACCAACTCGGTGACGGTCACCGGTGGTCCGGATCCGAGCACGCCCACGCATACGGCGGTGGCTTCGCCGTCGAACTCGCCCTCGCCGCAGGCGAGTCTGACCGTGGCGAAGGTGCTGCTGACGAATCCGGTGGTGCCGGGGGAGCAGGTGCAGTGGCGGGTGACGGTGACCAACAACGGGCCCTCGCGGGCACGGAATGTGGTCGTGACAGACCAGGTGCCAGCTGGCGTGTCGAACGCGTCGATGACGGCGGCGGACGGCACCGTCTGCTCGATCAGTGGCGGGACGGCGACCTGTCCGGCGGTGGAGATCGAGGTTGGTGGTTCGGTGAGCTGGACGCTCACCGGCACATTGGATGCGAATGCGACGGTGACGCCGACCAACTCGGTGACCGTCACCGGTGGTCCGGATCCGAGCACGCCCACGCATACGGCGGTGGCTTCGCCGTCGAACTCGCCTTCGCCGGAGGCGAATCTGTCCGTGTCGAAGGTGCTGGTCACGAACCCGGTGGTGCCGGGGCAGCAGATCCAGTGGCGGGTGACGGTGACCAACAACGGGCCGTCGCGGGCTCGGAACGTGGTCGTGAGCGATCAGGTGCCGGTCGGTGTGTCGAGCGCGTCGATGACGGCGGCGGACGGGACGGCATGTCCGATTGCGAACGGTAGGGCGACGTGTCCTGCGGTGGAGATCGAGGCGGGTGGTTCGGTGAGCTGGATGCTCACCGGCACGCTGGATGCGAATGCGACCGTGACGCCGACCAACTCGGTCACCGTCACTGGTGGGCCGGACCCGAGTACGCCGACGCATACGGCGGTGGCTTCGCCGAGCGGCACTCCTGAGCCGCAGGCGCACCTGTCGGTGTCGAAGGTGCTGCTGACGAACCCGGTCGTTCCCGGGCAGCGGGTGCAGTGGCGGGTGACGGTGACCAACAACGGGCCGTCGCAGGCTCGGAACGTGGTCGTTACCGATCAGGTGCCAGCTGGCGTGTCGAGCGCGTCGATGACGGCGGCGGACGGGACGGCATGTCCGATTGCGAACGGTAGGGCGACGTGTCCTGCGGTGGAGATCGAGGCGGGTGGTTCGATGAGTTGGATGCTCACCGGCACGTTGGATGCGAATGCGACGGTGACGCCGACGAACTCGGTGACGGTCACCGGTGGTCCGGATGCGAGCACGCCCACGCATACGGCGGTGGCTTCGCCGAGCGGCACTCCCGTGCCGCAGGCGCACCTGACGGTGTCGAAGGTGCTGCTGACGAATCCGGTTGTTCCGGGGCAGCAGGTGCAGTGGCGGGTGACGGTGACCAACAATGGGCCCTCGCGGGCACGGAACGTGGTCGTGACCGATCAGGTGCCGTCGGGGGTCAGCAATGCCGCGATGACGGCGGCGGACGGGACCGTCTGCCCGATCAGTGGCGGGACGGCGACGTGTCCTGCGGTGGAGATCGAGGCGGGTGGCTCGGTGAGCTGGACGCTCACCGGCACGCTGGACGCGAATGCCACGGTCACGCCGACGAACTCGGTGACCGTCACCGGCGGTCCGGATCCGAGCACGCCGACGCACACGGCCGTGGCTTCGCCGAGCGGTACTCCTGAGCCGCAGGCGCACCTCACCGTGTCGAAGGTGCTGCTGACGAATCCGGTCGTCCCCGGGCAGCGGATCCAGTGGCAGGTCTCGGTGGCCAATGACGGGCCCTCGCGGGCGCGGAACGTGGTCGTCACCGACCGGGTCCCGGCCGGGGTGCTGGATGCGTCGATGGCGGCGCAGGACGGCGCCGTGTGCCCGATCGCCAATGGGACCGCGACCTGTCCGGCCGTCGAGATCCCGGTCGGTGGCCTGCTGACCTGGACGCTGAGCGGCATGCTCGACCCCGGTGCCACGGTGACCCCGACCAACACCGCGCTCGTCACCGGCGGTCCGGACCCGAGCACCGGTACCCATACGGCGGTGGCCAGTCCCTCGACCGGGCCGGTGGCGGAGGCGCGCCTGTCGGTGTCGAAGGCGCTGCTGACCGATCCGGTGGTGCCCGGGCAGCGGGTCGAGTGGCAGGTGGCCGTCACCAACCGGGGGCCGTCCGTCGCCCGGGACGTGGTCGTGGCCGACCAGGTCCCGGCCGGGGTGGCGGACCCGTCGATGACGGCGGATGACGGTACGGCCTGTCCGATCGCGGGCGGGACGGCGACCTGCCCGGGGGTGGAGATCCAGGTCGGTGAGACGCGGACCTGGACGCTGGTCGGCACGCTCGATGCCGGTGCGACCGT